>JBOGEA010000285.1:0-7677 GCA_050743205.1 Egibacteraceae bacterium
CTCTGTGCTGGATCGCGGCGGAATACCGCCGCGATCCAGCACAGAAGCGAGGCCCGTCGGGCTGGCTTTTGTGGAGCATCCGCGACGTATACGTCGCCGATGCTCCACACAACTGCGGCTAACTCGGCGCGCCACCGCCCTACCCGGGCCACGCCCCGTCGGGACGGGGCGCAGCGCCGCTAGGATCCGGCGCAGGGTTTTCAGGCGGTTCGCGCCTCTGGTGTAAGGAGAATGGGCCCGTGCTGGCCTTCGAGTTTCCCACGCTGCCGCTGGCCTCACCGGCGCTCGTCTTTGCGGTGCTGGTGGCGTTGGTGCTGGTGGCGCCGGTGCTGGCGGAGCGGGTGCGGGTGCCGGGGATCATCGGGCTGGTCGTCGCTGGGGTGGTGGCCGGTCCCGGTGCGCTCGGGCTGCTGGGGCGTGACGGCACCGTGGCGATCCTGGCTGAGCTGGGATTGCTCTACCTCGCGTTCCAGGCCGGTCTGGCGGTCGACCTGGACGTGCTCAAGGCGCCGAGGCGGCCATGGCTGGTGGTCGGCGGGCTGGTGTTCGCCGTGCCGGTTGCGCTGGGCGTCGCTGCCGCGGCGCTGCTGGGCTACGGAGCGCACGCGGCGATCATGATCGGCGCGTGGTGGGCGACGCATGCCCTGGTCGCGTATCCCGTGTACGACCGGCTCCGGTTGGGCGAGGACCGATCGGTCCAGGCGGCCGCCGGCGGGACGGTGGTCGCGAACACGGCGGCGCTGCTCGTGCTTGCCCTGACCGTGCGGTCGTTGGGCGGGCCGCTCGACTGGGTGTTCTGGGCGATGCTCGCGGCGAGGCTCGCCGTGTTCCTGGGGCTTGTGCTCTGGGTGCTGCCGCGCGTCGCCCGGTGGTTCTTCGCTGGCATGGGCCAGGACCGGTCCGTCCGGTTCCTGTTCGTGCTCTCGGCGCTGTTCGGCGCGGTCGCGCTGGCCGAGGTCGCCGGGTTGGAGGGGATCGTCGGCGCGTACCTGGCTGGGCTCGCGCTGAACCGGCTGGCGCCGCGAGGCGGGATCCTGATGGAGCGGATCGAGTTCTTCGGCTCGGCGTTCCTGGTGCCGATCTTCCTGATCTCGGTCGGCATGCTGATCGACGTGCGGATGCTGACGAGCCCTGACACGCTCGTCACGGCGATCGCGTTCACCGCCGTGGCGATCGTCGGCAAGGGGTTGGCCGCCGCGGGGGCGGGGCGATGGCTGGGCTTCGACCGCGCAGAGACCGCAACCGTGTTCAGCCTGTCGGTGACCCAGGCGTCGCTCACCCTCGCCGGGGTCGTCGTGGGGCTGGACGCGGGCGTCATCGGGCGCCCCACGCTGGACGCGGTCGTCCCCGTCATCGTCGTGACGTGCCTCGCCGGCACCTGGACCGCCCACCGCTGGGCTCAGCGGCTGCCCCGCCCGCCGGCCCGCCCGCCCGGGATCGGCGAGTCGGTGCTGGTCCCGGTGGTGAATCAGGGCTCAGCTCGCGGGCTCACGCGGCTCGCGGCGCTGCTCGCGCGGCCGGAGTCCGGCACCGTCATGCCGCTGACCGTCGTCGGGCCCGAGGTCAGCGACGAGGAGTTGGAGCGCGGCCGCAGGCTGGCGGCCCGGGCGGAGTCGATGGCGCTGTCGCAGGGAGTCGAGGCGGCGGGGCTCGTGCGCATCGACGGGTCCGTCTCCGCGGGCGTGCTCCACACGATCGTCGAGTATCAGGCGACGTTCATGCTCATCGGCTGGAAGGGCTACGCCGGCACCCGCGAGAGCCTGTTCGGCAGCGTGGTCGACGAGATCGTCGGGCGGTCCTCGGTCCCGCTCGCGGTCGTCAGGCTGGCGGGGGACAGCTTCGACCGGATTCTGCTCAGCGTCTACACCGGCGGCCTGCCGCTCGCCCGGCGCCCCGGCGTGCAGTTGGCGGCCGAGATCGCGCGGCGCGTGGCCAGCGGGACCGGGGTGCGGATGGAGGTGCTGACCGACAGCGAGGACGGCGAGATCAGCGCGCTGTTCGGCGACGGGGCCCCGGTCGTGCACCGCGACCCCCGCCGCCAGCACGTCGCGATCGGCGCGCGGGCGCGGGCCGAGGATCTGATCGTCGTCTCGGTCTCGCCGACCGAGGCTGGACTGCGGACGGCGGCCACGCGGATCGCTTGGGCGGCCGCCGAGAGTTCGATCATCGTCGCCGTGGACGCCGGAGCGCGGCGAGGCAGAGACAGGTCGGGTCTGCCCTCACACGTCTTTCCGATGTGGGTGCAGCCCTGACGCGACGTAATCTTGGTGGAATCCAACGAAGCCGAAGGGTCTATTCCGTGTCAGTCAACGACGCCCTCACCCGAGACGACGCCCGCGCCCGGGCACGGATGCTGGGCGAGGTCTCCTACGATGTCTCACTCGACCTCACCGCCGGTCCTGAGGTGTTCGGCAGCCGGACCACGCTGCGGTTCCGCTGCGCTGAGCCTGGCGCCTCGACCTTCGTCGACCTGAACGCCACCTCGGTCGAGCACGCCACGCTGAACGGCCGCGAGCTGCCCGGTGAGGCGTTCTCGGGCGAGCGCCTGGCCCTCGACGGTCTGCGGGCAGACAACGAGCTGGTCGTGGACGCCCGCTGCGCATACACACGGGCAGGCGTCGGCCTCCACCGGTTCACCGATCCGGTCGACGAGCGCGTCTATCTCTACACCCAGTTCGAGCCGTTCGACGCGCACCGCGTCTTCGCCTGCTTCGATCAGCCCGACCTCAAGGGCACGTTCGCGCTGGCGGTCCGCGCCCCGCGGGACTGGGTGGTGGTGAGCAACGGGCGCGTCGCGCGGCGCGAAGGGCCGCTGTGGCGGTTCGAGCCGACCCCTCCCATCTCCACGTACATCGCCGCGCTGGTGGCCGGGCCGTACCATCACGTGCACGACCGGCACGGCGACATCGATCTGGGCGTCTACTGCCGCCAGTCGCTGGCGGAGTACCTCGACCCCGGTGAGATCCTGGAGATCACCCGCCAGGGATTCGACTTCTTCACAGAGCTGTTCGCCTATCCGTACCCGTTCGGCAAATACGATCAGCTGTTCGTGCCCGAGTGCAACTTCGGGGCGATGGAGAACGCCGGGTGCGTGACGTTCACCGAGCGCTGCGTGTTCCGGTCCAGGGTCACCGACGCCGCCCGCCTCCAGCGGGCGAACACGATCCTGCACGAGATGGCCCATATGTGGTTCGGGAACCTCGTGACGATGCGATGGTGGGACGACCTGTGGCTGAACGAGAGCTTCGCGACCTACATGGCCTCGCTCGCGCTGGCGGAGGCGACGCGCTTCACGCAGTCGTGGGCGGAGTTCGCGCAGCAGCTGAAGGCGTGGGCCTACCGCGAGGACCAGCGGCCCACGACCCACCCGATCGTCGCGGACGTCACCGACACCGACGTGCTGCACACGCACTTCGACGGGATCACCTACGCGAAGGGCGCCTCGGTCCTCAAGCAGCTCGCGCACTGGGTGGGACGCGACGCCTTCCGCGACGGCCTGCGCGGCTACTTCCGCCAGCACGAGCTCTCCAACGCCGAGCTGGGCGATTTCCTGGCCGCGCTGGAGGGCGCGTCAGGCCGTGACCTGCGCGTCTGGTCCGGCCAGTGGCTCGAGACCGCTGGGCTGGCCGCCCTGCGCCCGGAGTTCACAGTCGACGAGCAGGGCCGGTACGCCTCCTTCGCTCTGGTGCAGGAGGCGCCGGCCGAGTGGCCCACCCTGCGCGACCACCGGCTCGCGATCGGCCTGTACGAGTCGTCGAACGGTGGGCTGGCCCGCCGCCACCGCGTCGAGCTGGACGTGCGCGGTGCCCGGACGGAGGTGCCCGACCTGGTCGGTGAGCCGGTCCCGGCGCTGCTGTTGGTCAACGACGATGACCTGGCCTATGTGAAGATCAGGTTCGACGAGCGCTCGATCGGCACGCTGACCGAGCGGCTCGGGCGGATCTCCTCGCCGCTGGCCAGGGCGCTGTGCTGGGGCGCCGTCTGGGACATGACCCGCGACGCGCGGCTGCCCGCCAGGCAGTTCGCCCGCCTGGTGGCCGTCCACGCCGAGGCCGAGGACGACGTCGGGGTGCTCCAGACCCTCCTCCGTCAGGCGCACGCCGCGATCCAGCTGTACGGCGACCCCGCCCACCGACCGCACGCCAGCGCGCTGCTCGCCGAGACCGCCCAGGGCGCGCTGGACCGCGCCAAGCCGGGCAGCGACGAGCAGCTGCTGTGGGCCCGCTGCCTGGTCACGACGTCAGCCGACACCGGTTTCGCCGAGGGGCTGCTCGACGGCGGCGTCACGGTTGAGGGCCTGGCGGTCGATGCGGATCTGCGCTGGTTCATCGTGGAGCACCTCGCGTCGGTCGGCGCGATCGGCGAGGACGCGATCGCGGCCGAGCTGGAGCGGGATCCGACCGACATCGGGATCCGCGGCTCGTGGACCGCCCGCGCCAGCCTGCCCCACGCCGAGGCGAAGGCGCGCGGGTGGGAGGCCGCGCTGAGCGGCGAGGCCGACGGGGTCCCGCTGCCGTTGGCGACGCAGCGGGCGATCCTCAGCGGGTTCTGGCAGACCGGCCAGGAGGAGCTGCTCGCCGAGTATGCCGAGCAGCGGTGGGTTGCGGCGCTGGACCGCATCTGGGCTCAGCGCGGCATCGACGAGGCGCTGGACCTGACCGGCGGGGTCTATCCGGCCACGCAGGTCGCCGACGCCGTGGTCGCCGCCGCCGACCGCGCCCTGGCCGCCGATGATGTCTTGCCCCCAGCCGGCCGCCGTGTGGTGACCGAGGGCCGCGACGACACCCTCCGCGCCCTGCGCGCCCGCGCCGCCGACGCCGCCGACGCCGCCGCCGACTGAGGCCAAGGTTTTGTGCTGGATCCCGGCGGTATACCGCCGGGATCCAGCACAAAGACCCGCCATGGGACGCCGCTGGCCTCGCGCGCCGGTGCTTGCTAGCCTCGATGCCCATGGCTGCGGAAGAGGGGCGGACTCGGGCAGAGATCGTGGGTGACGCGGTGCTCCAGAGGCTGGAGGCCGCCGCCAGGGCACGTGCTGGCGCCGCGTATGAGCGCGGGTACGAAGAGCAGCCCGAGACCGACGACGAACTCAACCGTGCCAGGCGCTCCGCGCTGCGGTTGACCTCTGAAGAGCCATGGGAGCGATGGGGGTAGCTCGTGGTGAGCTGTGGTGGCTCGAGACCCCAGACGAGAAGGGCAGGCCAGTGCTGGTCGTGAGCCGCGATGAAGCCAACCGGGTGATGCGCCGGGTCATGGTGGCGCCCGTGACGCGTACGCTGCGAGTCGCGCCGAGCCAGCTCCCCCTCGGGCGCGGCGAGGGGCTCCCGGTCGAGTCGGTCGCCAACTTCGACGATTTGGCGAGCGTGCCGAAAGCGCTGCTCGTGCGCCGGGTGGGCGCGCTCGGCCCTCGCTCCTACGAGCTGTGCGAGCGGCTCCGGGCGATGGCCGACTGTTAGGCCCGGGCTCGCATGCAAGGTGAGGCGCGCGGGTGGGGGGCGGCGTTGCGCGCCCAGGCCGCCGACGCCGACTGAGGCGAAGGTTTCGTGCTGGATCGCGGCGATATACCGCCGCGATCCAGCACAAAGGCGGGGTCAGCGGGGCGGGAGGGGGCTGACCCAGTCGGGGCCGACCAGGACGTGGAGGTCGACGCTGGAGGACAGCCCCCTGTTGGGGCCGAGTTCGGCGAAGCGGGGGTCCCGGGCGTGCAGCGCCTGCGCCTCGTGCTGCTTTCCCGCCGTGAACCAGACGGTCGTCCTGGCGACGTTCTGGCGGGAGGAGGCGGTGGCCACGACCTGATAGCCGAGCCGCCTCGCCGCGGAGACCGCCGACTGCAGACCCACCGCCCCGCCGCCGGCGTCGAGCATCTGCACTGTCGTCTGTGCTGGCGGCAGGGCAGCGGCGATCAGCGCTTGAGTCTCGGCCTGGAATCCCGGCGCCGCCGGTGCCGGCGGTTGGGGGATCGGCTCAGTCGCCGCCGGCGCAGCGGGCTGAAGGCTGGCGGCGGTCGGCTCAGGCTGGGCGCCCGGATTCAGCGCCCAGAGCAGGCCGATCACGAGCACGGCGAGCAGACCGCCGACGAACGGGCGCTGGTGTGAGGGACGGAAATGCCCGTGCACACCGCGCAGCCTAATACACCCCCCGCCGCCTCCAAAACGTCAGCCCGCCCCGACAGCGCCAGCGACGTCCGCACTGAAGTCACGACCGAGCTCGCCAAACAGCGACCATGGGCCGACATCGACGTGATCGGACAGGCCCCGAGGTCGACCTCGTCGTGGAAGGCTGGGGATGGCCGCATCGCGGGTATCGAGGTCAAGGCCGCCCGGAACGTCCCTTCCGGGCACCCGCCGTGCTCGCCACGGGTGACCACCGATGTTGCCTGATCGCGGAACGGCTGGTACACTGCCGGAACACGGTGCGTGGACGTATGGGCCCGCATTTTTCCAGAAGGCGGCCTTCGGGTCGCCTTCTGCGTGTTCTGGACTTATCGGTCCGGTGGCAGCACCGATGAGATCGCCTGCACGATCAGGCGCTCCCTTCCCCTCGGCTTGAGGTCGATCGGCATGACAGCGATCCGCCGTCCGGACTCCAGCACGGTACGAGCGTCGGCGAAGATCGTGCAGCGCCGGCCCTTCTCGTCGATCCCGATGCCTCGACCTCCGGACTCGACGCCCAGGATGCGAACCAAGCGGGGCGTGTCGAGGTCGATCGCCTCGGTGCCGTCCAGCAACGGCGGCACCTCGTCCAGGCAGCCGATGACCCGCCGCGAGGGCCGGGTCTGGAGCAGCACCTCGGTTCCCCGCACCAGCCCGCCGATCTCGCACCACGCCTTCCGTAGGCTGCCGTCGGCGAGGCGCAGCCTGACCCAGTGCGGCGCGAGCCGCTGCTCGACCACGGCCTCCGTCAGACCGTTCGTCCGCTTCCGGCCGCGGGGCCCGGCGCTGAGGCGGACGAGCGGGAAGCGGGAGCGGCCCTCCGACCCGGTGATCCCGCAGGAGAACAGCTCACGCGTTTCACCCACCCGCAGCCCCACGACGTCGAGGGCAGGAACCCAGCCGAGGGCGCCGGACGCGTGGCGCATCAGGCACCCGCGCTGGCCACGGTGCTCGGCGACGAGGGTCCAGCGCGCACGGGGCTCACACGCGAGCCGCGCGACGGCGTTGCGCAGCGCGTGGCCGTAGATGGCGGGCTCCGGCTCGCACATGCGCGCAAGCGCGGCCTGACCGAGCAGCAGGTACGGGTGCTCACGCGTGTCCACGATCGACGCGGCGGCCACGTGGAGCGCCACACCATACTCGTCGACCGCCATCCGGTAGGCGGGGGTGAGGTCGCGGTCGGCGGACAGCATCACGATCGCGCGGAACGGCGAGCGGCTTTGCCGTATCAGCGTCGCGTGCCGCGCGACCTCAACCGCGCAGGCCACGTCGACCATCTTCTCCTCGACCCGGCCGTCCGGCCGGCGGTGCAGCTCGCCTTCGAGCACCGACCGCGGGGATGCGCCTCAACGGTCCGCAGGTACGCGAGGTTCTCGGCGTGGGAGCGCGACAGGGCCTCGCGGTCCACCTCCCGCGCGAGCGCCAGACCCACGTGGACCTCGAGGACGTCGTAGCCGTACAGGCTCAACGCGTCGATGACCCCGGCGACCGTCGGCTTGCAGCGGTAGCCCAGGACGTCCTCGGC
>JBOGEA010000286.1:0-7618 GCA_050743205.1 Egibacteraceae bacterium
TTGACTGCATCGAGGGGTTTTATAATCCCGTCCGTCGGCATTCGACTTTGAGATATGTTTCTCCTCTTGACTTCGAGCGGAGGAATGCTATAATAGGGGAGGTAAGGGCCTAACCGGATACCTGTCTACCAAAACGGGTCAAGTCCCTAGCTTGGTTGCCATCGGAGTGCCCCTCGGGCTGCTCGCTGAGATGTTCTTTGGGCTGATTAACGCTGGGGGTTTCGTGTGGCTATCCAGCGGGCTGCTCCTCGGGCTGTTCGGCGGATTGACGAAGACGGAGCCGGTCGAAAAAGTTCGCTGGTCCTGGGTACGGTCAGTCGGGGGCCTGATATGCGGTGTACTGTTTGTCCTTATAACTGGCAATTTGCCTGTTGGGCTCGTCGTTGGGCTAGCCCTTGGGCCGAGCTTCGGGCTAGTCAGCGAGCTGGCAGACGAGCGGTCCACCCCGAACGAAGGGATTCACCGATCGGCACGCGTTGCTCTTGCAGTTGGGAGCACTGCTCTGGCGCTCGGCGGCACGCTGTTTCTTCAGATGGTCGGGCTAGCCGGCACGCTGTTTCTTGGACTGATCTTTGGGATGGCGTTAGGGATGGCGTTTGGGGGGCTGGTCTGCCTGCAGCATCTGGTCCTGCGCGGCCTGCTGGCCTATCACGGCTGCGCGCCGTTGCGGTATGTCTCATTGCTTAACGAGGCGACTGGGCAGCTGTTGCTGCGGCGGGTGGGGAGTGGGTACATGTTTGTGCACCGGATGCTGCTCGACTATTTCGCCGAGCTGGGGCCGGTGACGAGGTCCAGCAAAAAGTCTTTGACGTCGGTGGCGGCGAGCCGGGCGCGGGCGTAGGCGGGGTCGGAGCACAAAAGCACAGGGCCGTCGAGGGGGTCGTCGGGGAGGCGGCCGTGGCTGCCGCGGACGTGGGTGGGGTCGAGGGGGACGACGTTCAGGGTGGTGCGCAGGCCGAGGCGGGAGCGGGCGAGAGTGAGGGCGGCGCGAGGCTTGACGAGACGGTCGGCGGGGTCGAAGAACAGCTCGGCGGGGTCGTAGCCGGGTTTGCGGTGGATCTCGACGGTGCGGGCGAAGTCGGGGGCGCGGGCGTCGTCCAGCCAGTAGTAGTAGGTGAACCAGGCGTCCGGCTCGGCGACGGCGACCAGCTCACCGGCCCGCTCGTGGTCAAGGCCGGCGGCACGCTTGCCGGCCTCGTCGAGCACCTCGTCGACGCCGTCGAGTTCGGCCAGCAGGTCGCGGACCTTCCCCAGCACGCCGGGGTCGCGGACGTAGACGTGCGCCACCTGGTGGTCGGCCACGGCGAAGGCCCGCGACGTCCACGGGTCGAGGTACTCCATGCCGGCCTGGGTGTAGACCTCCAGCAGCCCCGCCCGGCGCAGGTGACGGTTCACGTCGACGGGCCGGCGGACACCGGTGATCCCGTACTCCGACAGCACCACGACCACCGCGCCCAGTGCCCGCGCCGCCTCCACCACCGACCCGGCCACCTCGTCGACCGCGCCGGCCGCAGCCACGGCCTCGGGCGCGTCCGGGCCGAACCGCTGCAGGTCGTAGTCGAGGTGCGGCAGGTACAGCAGCAACAGGTCCGGGCGGTGCCGGTCCAGGACATGCAACGCGGCCCGGCCCAGCCAGCGCGACGAGGCGATGCCGGCCGTGGGGCCCCAGTAGGAGAACAGGGGGAACGCACCGAGGCGGCGCTCCAGCTCGTCATGCAGCGCGGCGGGGCGCGTGTAGCAGTCGGGCGCCTTGCGGCCGTCGGCGCGGTACACGGGCCGTGGGGTCAGCGTGATGTCGGTCGAGGCGCCCATCGCGTACCACCAGCAGAGGTTCGCGGCGCGGTAGCCGGGGTGGGCGCGGCGCGCGGCCTCCCACACCTTCTCGCCCGCCACCAGCGCGTTGTGCTGCCGCCACAGCAGGATCTCGCCGAGGTCGCGGAAGTACCAGCCGTTGCCGACGATCCCGTGGCCCGCAGGGGGCAGGCCGGTGAGCAGCGTCGACTGGACGGTGCAGGTGACCGCCGGCAGCACCGTGTCCAGCTGGGCACAGAAGCCCTCGCGTGCCAGCGCGGACAGCCGCGGCATCCCCGGCAGCAGCCGCGGCGTCAGGCCGACGACGTCGATGACCAGCACGGGGCGTGGGTCGGTCACAGCTCCTCCAGTCCCAGCTCGACCAGCCGGTCACGCGTCCACGCGACCTCACGCGCGATGCCCTCGACCAGCCCGCCGTCGCTGGCGGGACGCTGATCAGGCACCAGCACGGGACGCAGGCTCGTCACAGCTCCTCCAGTCCCAGCTCGGCCAGCCGGTCGCGCGTCCACGCGACCTCACGCGCGATGCCCTCGACCAGCCCGTCGTCGCTGGCGGGACGCTGATCAGGCACCAGCACGGGACGCAGGCTCGTCACAGCTCCTCCAGTCCCAGCTCGGCCAGCCGGTCGCGCGTCCACTCCAGCTCGCGCGCGATGCCCTCGACCAGCCCGCCGTCGCTGGCGGGACGCTGATCAGGCGGCAGGACGGTCCAGGTGTAGGTCTCGATCTCCAGGTGCCGCGTCGCGGCGCTCGCCCCGCCGAGCAGGGCGTCGAGGGCGGCGACCAGCTCGGCCTGGGTCGTGCCCGACTCCGCGTGGAGCGGCACGTGGAAGTGCACCCGCCACTCCCCCGCCCCGGGCAGCGCGCCGTCCAGCGCCTCGCCCAGGTCGTCGGCGGCGAGCACGCCGGCGGGCGTCCACTCGCGCGTCTGGTGCAGGAAGCGCGGCTCGGCGTAGGACGCCAGCCACGCGCGCGAGTCCACGCCAGGGATCCAGCGCAGCGCCGCCGAGACCTGCGCCTTGACCACCGGCACCCCGGTCGCGGCCAGGGTCGCCAGCGCGGCAGCGGGGTCCTCGAATCCGACGGCCAGATGGCAGGTGTCCAAGCAGACGCCGAGCCACGGCGACCCGATCCCCGCCAGCAGCTGGGCGGCCTGCTCGGTCGTTTCGATCACGCAGCCGGGCTCGGGCTCAAGGCCCACCCGGATGCGCCGCCCCGTCGATGCGGCCAGCGCCTCAAGCTCGGCGGCCAACTGCTCCAGGGCGCCGCGCGCGACCGCCTGCGCGGGCGGCGGCCAGGGGTCGCGCCAGGCGAGCGGCAGCGTCGAGATCGACCCGTCGGCGACGTCGGCGGGCAGCAGCTCGGCGAGCAGGCGGGCGAGATGGCGCGTGTAGGTGAGCCGCTCGGGCTCGGTCCAATCGGGGGCGAAGACGGCGCGCTTGACCACTGGCGCGTGGAAGCTCGTGTAGGGGAAGCCGTTCAGGGTGACGACCTCCAGACCCTGCGCATCGAGAGCCCGGCGCAGCCCACCGACCGCCCGGGGGTCGCGGACCAGGCTGGTGACGGCGGGCGCGGCCAGCCACAGGCCGACCCCCAGCCGCTGCACCCCGAGGCGGGCGCGCACCGGGCCGGCGTAGCGGGCGAGCTGGGCGATCACGCCGTCCACGTCGTCCGCCGCGTGGACGTTGGTGCAGTAGGCGAGGTGGATCGTGCTGCCGTCCGGGTGGCGCAAGCGCATCGGCGCCTACTCCCGCTGGCCGCGCAGGATCGAGTTGCCGGCGAAGGTGGCGCCTGACTGGTCAAGGCCTTCCAGCTCCAGCCTGCCGCTCTGCCCGAAGAACGCGACCGGGTTGTGCCACACGACCCGCTCGATCTCCTGCTCACGGAACCCCGCCGCGCGCATCGCGGCGGCGGTCTTTGCGACCTTCAGCGGGTCGCTGCGGCCCCAGTCGGCCGCGGAGTTCACGAGCATCCGCTCGGTCCCGTACTCCCGCAGGATGCGGACCATCCGCGCCTCGTCCATCTTCGTGTCGGGGTAGATCGAGAACGCCATCCAGCAGCCGGTGTCGATCACGAGCGGCACGGTCAGCTCGGTGTTGTGGTC
Source organism: Egibacteraceae bacterium (assembly GCA_050743205.1). GTDB lineage: Bacteria > Actinomycetota > Nitriliruptoria > Euzebyales > Egibacteraceae > JBOGED01. Next base: position 3,916 of record JBOGEA010000286.1, read on the forward strand.
GATGAGGGCCCGCTGGGGCGGCAGGCCGACGTCGGCGAGCAGGTCGAGCGTCCGCCGGGTGCCGACGACCTTGTCCCGGTGCGGGGTGTGCACCAGGACCGGCAGGTCGTGGTCCACGGCGAGCGCGACCTGCAGGGCGAACGCCTCGTCCTCGGCGGCGGTCATGGCGTCGTAGCCGACCTCGCCGACGGCGACGACGCGATCCTTCGCGAGGTAGCGGGGCAGCACGTCGAGCACGTCTTTGCGCAGCCCGTCGTCGTTCGCCTCCTTCGGGTTCAGCGCGATCGCGCAGTGGTGTGCGATGCCGAACCGCGACGCGCGGAACGGCTCCCAACCGAGCAGCGCGTCGAAGTAGTCGACGAAGCTGCCCACCGACGTGCGGGGCTGGCCGAGCCAGAAGGCCGGCTCGACCACCGCGGCCACCCCCGCCGCGGCCATCGCCTCATAGTCGTCCGTGGTGCGGGAGGTCATGTGGATGTGCGGGTCGAAGATGCGCATGGCTCACCTGTCAGGACCGTGCGGGGTGGCCCAGCTCGGCCTCGATCGCGGCCAGCTCGGCCTCGGGTGGGAAGCGGTCGATGATCGGCCAGACGTCCAGCGCCACGCCGCGGCCGGCCACGACCCGCTCGTGCGCGTAGCTGGCCAGCAGGCGCGCCATGTCAGGGGTCACCCGGTCGCTCAGGCCTTCCAGCCCGCCCAGCGGCACGCCGGAGAACACGCACTTGAGCACCGCATGGCACAGTGTCGCGTCGTCCAGGCGCGCCATCGCGTACGGACCCAGGGCAGCCGCGATCAGGCGCGGGTCGTTCGTGCGGACCGCGTCCTCGACGAGCCGGATGCCCGCGTCGCCAGCGGGCAGCAGCGCCAACGCGCGCAGCACCCCCCGGCGCTCGGCCGTGTCGCCGTGCCGGTAGAGCAGCTCAAGCTGGCCGCCGACCCGGTCGCCGAGCTCGAGCAGCAGCAGCGTGCGGGCGGCGTCGTCCACCCTCCAGGCGTGCAGGTCGTCCAGCTCGGCGGTGGGATCCAGTGGCCCGCGGCCGACCTGCCGGCCGACGGCCGGGAAGCAGGAGCCGATCGCCGAAGGGTCAGCGGCGACCGCCCGCCTCGCCTCATCCAGCCATGCCCGCTGCGGCGGCGTCGTCCGCCGCCGCACCGCCGCCTCCAGCTGCTCATACGTCACACCACCACACGCTCTGCCGTCTTGGGCGGCAGGCCGGTCGAGCGGGCAGCGCGACCCGGTCTCGGCGTGGGGCATGGCGGTCACGTGACTGGCCTCCGCCGCGCCAGGCGCCGCGCCACCTGCCACGTGACCGCCAGCCCGCCGGCGACCGCGGTGTGGCCACTGGCGGCCAGCAGCGCCGCCTCTAATGGGATGAGGCCGAGGACGCCTGTGCCGACGGCGCGCTGGAGGTTGGCCGGGCGGGGGTCGGCGGCGGCGGCGAGTTGGCCGCGCACCAGCGGGCCGGCGTAGCAGCCGAGCAGCAGGAGCGCGGCCATCGCTCTGCCGCGCGTGCCGCCCCAAGGCGCGCGCCGGGCCGCCATCGCGGCCAGCGTGGCGGCGGCCCCGGTGAGCAGGCCGGTGCCGGCGAGGGCTGCGCGGGGGACGGCGCGGGTGGAGCCGGCCACCTCGTAGCGGCTGACGCCGGTGACCATGGCGGTGTGGGCGCCGACCAGCGCCGCGGCCGGCAACGCCGCGGCCAGGTGGGCGGGGTCGGCGCCGAGCAGGACGTCCAGGGACCGGGCCGCAGCCATCACGAGCGGCCCGGAGGGGCCGTCCTTGGCCAACAGATCGTAGGCCCAGACGGCCCCAGCCAGCGGCACCGCGACCTTGAGGGCGCCACGCGTCGCGGCGAGGCCGACGCCCGCGACCGTCAGGCCCTGGGCCAGGCGCAGCGCGAAGCGTGGCTCGACCCGCCCGGACGGGATCGGGCGGCTGGGCCGCTCGAAGGCATCGATGTCCCGGTCCGCGTAGTCGTTCAACGCCATGCCCGCCAGGTAGAGGCAGGCGGAGGAGGCGGCGAGCGCCGCCGCGCGCCTGGGCCGCAGGGCGCGCCCGCTCGTGACGGCGCCGACCAGCGTGTCGCCGGGCACCGTCAGCACGGCGGGCAGCCGCACCAGCTCCGCCACCGCGCCAGCCCACCCCACCCGCCGACCACGATGCGCGAGCAGCGGCGCCCACACGCTTTCCACCAGCGTCTCCCCGGTCCTCCCGGTCTTCCCGTCACAACCAGCATAAGGCGCTTGGGGGCACGTCACAGTGGTGTCGTGCATCAGGCCCCCACCGCCAGGCCGGGCACCTATAGGAGGGCGGGTGGGTCGTGCTGGATCCCATGACGGCTGGGGAGGCGACGGAGCCTTCGTGGGCGGCCTCGACGCGGGCGAGCTCGCCCTTGGGCGCGATGCGCCAGAAGTCGCCGGAGCGGACCTCCCAATCGTCCAGCAGCGCCGCGCGCCCAGAACAGAGCCGGTCAACTCGACATGGCGGACGAGCAGATCGCGCAGCCAGGCCAGCTGCTCAGCCCCCTCAGGCCGGCGGGCATCCACCAACTGGCCGTTCACACGAGCCAGAATCTGCGACGTCGCGTCCAACATGATGCAGCCCTCAGCCAGCAGCGCCGCCGTGCCGAACCCGTACTCGTCAGCCCCCAGCAGCGCGGCGATCAGCACGTCACGCCCCGTCTTGAAACCCCCCATCGACCTGCAGACGCCCACGGCTGCGCAACCCGTTGGCGACCAGCGTCTGCTGCGTCTCGGCCAGCCCCAACTCCCACGGCAGACCGGCATGCTTGATCGACGACAGCGGCGACGCGCCAGCCAGCCCCTTGACCACCCCCGGCCGCGACAGTGCCCACCCAGCGCACGACACCAGCTTCACCGAACATACCGCACCGCGTTTTCAGCTCCCGATCTTATATGCCGGTCCTGTAGATGATCGGTGAACGGCGGTGGCGCGAGGATTGCGCTGCTGTCGGCTAGGCTGGCGGCATGAGCACCGCTGAGACGCCACGCGTGAGCTTCGAAGTCGCTGTCGGAGATGACGGCAGCATCAAGGTGCCGGCAAGCGAGGTCGCACGCGTCGGCTTGAGGCCGGGGGTCCGTTTGCGTCTGGTGGCGGAGCCCGCCGGGGCGGGGATGCGTCGCAGCAGTTGGGGCGTCCTGGCAGGCAGGTTGCCTGAGGTGGCCTGGGAAGACTTTGAGGCGGCGAGTCACGACGCCATCGCGGAGCACGAGGCGCGCTACGCCTCCGGTGGCAAGTGGGACCGCTCCAGCAACCGACCGTGAGAGTTCTCGCCGACACACACGCGGTGATCTGGTACCTCCAAGGTGGAGGAGCGCTCTCGCGCAAAGCCAGCCGAGTCCTGCGCGAAGCCGCCGCGACAGGACGGATTGTCGTATCTGCCGCCACGCTGATCGATCTGTGGTATCTGGGCAGAAAGCGCCGTGACTTCACGACCGACCAGATCCGTTTGATGCGCGACGAGGTGGCGAATCCCGAAGGTGACTTCACCGTGGCACCCATCGATCTCGGCGTAATCGATGTGTTCGAGATGATCGACTCGGACATCCTGCGCGACCCGTGGGATCGGCTCATCACGGCCACCGCGCGGGGCTGCGCCCCGGCCCGACGAGCCATGGACAGGGTGGGACGGCAGCGCGCGGAGTCGCCGGCGGTTGTGTGCTGGATCGCGGCGGAATTCCGCCG
>JBOGEA010000287.1:0-7611 GCA_050743205.1 Egibacteraceae bacterium
ATGATCGCGGTCGGCCGCGGCGACGAGGCCGCCCGCCTCTACCAACAATCCCTCGACATTCGCCGCCGCCTCGCCGACGCCGAACCCGACCGCGCCGACTACCAACGCGACCTCTCCATCTCCTACAACCGACTTGGAGCGTTGGCTGCCGAGCAGGGAGATCCCGGTGCGGCCCGCGACTACCTGAGCCAGGATCTGGCGATCGCTCGAAGGCTGGCGACGCAGGACCCAGGCAGCGCTGCCCTCGCCGTTGACGTTGCGGTCTCGTTGGCGCAGCTCGCCCGGCTCGATCCCAGTAATCAAACAGTCCTTTTCGATGAGGCTAGGGTTATCCTGGAGCCCCTCGAGCGCGAAGGTCGGCTTGACCCGGATGCAGCCGCGCTGCTCGACCAGGTGAGAGGGCGCCCACGTGAGTGAGGTGCCGGCGCACAGGGTCTTCATCGCCTACGCCGGCCCAGACCGGGAACACGCGACGCAACTGTTCGACCACCTGGACCCGACTCTGCCGACCTTTCTCGACTGTCGCTGCCTGTTGCCCGAAGACGATTTCGACATTGCGCTGCATCGGACCCAGTCCGCTTGTCTCGTGACCGTCGCGTTGATTTCGGCCAATACGCCAGAATCCTTCTACCAGCGCGCCGAACTCACCCATGCGATCGAACTCGAGCGTTCGAGTCAAGCATCCCGGCACCGTGTGATCCCGGTGTGGGTCGACGACATCCCCGTTGCCCAGCGTCCGTTTCAGCTGATGAACCGCCAGGGCATTCATCTGTATGACAAGATGACGTGGGCCGACGCGGCGGACGCCGTCATCGATGTGGTCAAGCGCATGCTCCAAGCCGCAGTCGAGCGAAACCGCCTCGACGAGATCGAGCTGGGACCGATACGGTACCGCGCCTTTGCGGCACTCGATCTCTCGAAAGAGGCATGGCAGACGGGCCGGATCGACTCTGACCTGCGAACCGATTTCAACCGGCGGATCCTGGACGAAGTCCTGCGACGCATCTTCGAACGGTGACGGTCTCCAGCCGGTCGGCCCCTTGATCTTGGCGTTGATCTCACCTGGCGATGCAACGCGGATGCCCACCATCGACGCGGCGCCATGAACGAGCGCGCCGCGGCACCTATGCTCCCGCCTTGGGGGGCGGTCCATGTAGCGCTCCGCGCGCACGCCACGTAGTGAGGACCTTCTCTACTGGTTGCCTTGGAGGGGCGAGACCTGTTGCGCGTGAGTCAAGTCTGGTGGGGTCGGGTTGCATGCGTCGCGGGTCCCTGCCGTCCATGGCTCGTCGGGCCGGGGCGCAGCCCCGCTAGTTCAAGTTCAAGGGCGGCGGCTACGCGCCGCCGGGTGTGCGGGCGGGGGCTGGCGCCCCCGTCCTCGGCCCGCGCGCGACTTACCGAGCGGGCGTCCACCGCATCCTGGTAGTGATAACCACGCCCGGCCGTCGCCCCAACCCGCGTATCACTCCACAGATCCTCAAGCTCGGCCTCTACAGAGCCAGCGACCACAGGCGAGGACTGCGGCACCTGCTCCTGGCTGGCAGATTGCACGGCACGCCTAGTCAGCATGGAACGGCCAGCCCCATTCCGCATCTGTCGTGGGTCGTCCACGATAAGGCGGAAGGAGCCACATACTCCAAGGAGCCGGCCATGCCCAGTATCCACCATCATCCCGACGCTGTCTGGCACGGATGGGACGTGCACAAAAACACCATCTCCGTGGCGGTCCTCCACCCAGGCCAGGAGGTCCCCGCCACCGACAAGATCTCCCACGACGAGCCCTCCGTCCGCCGGCTGATCGCCCGCTGCGGTGACCCCAGGCTGCTGCGGGTGTGCTACGAGCCGGCCCCACCGGCTCCCCCGCGCGGGCATCGGCTTTTGACCGGCATGGGCGTGCACTGCGACGTGATCGCGCCGTCGCTGATCCCCAAGGCGCCCGGCGACCGGGTCAAGACCGACAAGCGCGACAGCCGCAGGCTGGTCCGCCTCTACCGCGCCGGCGAGCTGACAGCCATCCGCGTGCCCACGCCGGCCGAGGAGGCGGTGCGGGACCTGCTCCTTGCCCGCGCCGATCTGGTCGCCGACCGGCGCCGCGCCCGCCAACGGCTGGGCAGCTTCCTGCCGCGCCACGCCCGCGTCTGGCGGGCAGGCACAGCCTGGACCCGCGCTCACGCCGCCTGGCTGGGGGCCCAACGCTTCGATGAGCCCGCCCTGACCGCTGCGTTCGACCATTACCGGGCGGTGCTGGCCGTCCGCGACGCCGCCGCCGCCGCCATCACCGCCGACCTGACCGCCTGGTATGGCCGCCAACCGTTCGCCGACACCGTCCACCGCCTCGGCGCCTACCGTGGGATCACCCACCTGGGCGGGCTCACGCTGGCGTGTGAGGTGTGCGACTGGCGGCGCTTCAGCCGGGCCGGGGTGTTCATGGGCTTCGTCGGACTGGTGCCCAGCGAATACTCCTCAGGCAGCTCGACCTGCCGACGGTGCGTTGACCAAAGCCGGCAACACCCATGTCCGCACCCAGCCCGGCGCGTTCCTGGAGTCGGCCTGGGCCTGTCAGCACCGCCCCGCCATCGGCGTGACCCTGCGCCGCCGCCAAGACGGCGTGGGTCCTGACACCAGGGCCCGCTCGTGGGCCGCGCAGCTGCGCCTGCACCGTCGCTTCGCCACCCTGCTTGGACGAAAAAAGCCCCCGTCGGTGGCCGCGGGCCGCGATCGCCCGTGAGCTGGCCGGATTCATCTGGGCCGAGATGACCGCCGACGACTCCTGAGTGTTCTCATCGACTTGTCCGGGCGCCGGCTCGCCTGATCGGCTGAGGGCCGGCGCCACCACGATCCGCACGACGCGCCAGCGCCCCGCCGCGGCCCGATCACAGATCCCCGAAGCGCCTATGCATCCCGGCCTCGGCCGGATGAGCGCAACTAGTCTGGGGCACCTTCGGGCGAATGCAGACTTGCTGGTAACCAATCCGCGTACCTCGCCAATGGCGGTCCCAAGCCGATCCATGACCGCGCGGCGCGTCGTGCGCCCTTGAAAGGACCTCAAGCCCAACACCCACACCCCAACCCTTCGGTCCCTGGCCGCCGTCATCATCGAGCGTTGCTCGGCAGCGTCAACGTCGTTCGTCCTCGCCTACGCCGCGGGCGCTCCACGTTGACCCCTCCCACGCCAACGCAACGGCTCGGCTGGGTAGGCCAGGAACCGACCAGCATCCACTCACCGCCCCGCGCACCTTCAACGACACCGGGGGCTTAAAACCTGATGCCCCGCCACTCGATCTCGGGGGACACAGGCCGTTCCACATCAGGCCGTTCCACATCAGGCGCCTGCCTGTTCTGTCTACGCGAGGACCCACGATGCCTCTTCCGTGCCATGCGTCCTATCGTCGCAGCATCCGGAGGCGAACCCGAAACAGCGTGACCAAGGCCCGTCGATGAGGCCTGTGTCTATGGCCGTTGCGGGTGCAGCCCTGCGACGTGGCACAATCGTGCAGGTGACCAGCAGATCCGCTGCGGCGCAGCACCTGCGCGACCTCGCGTGGCTGCGTCGCGTCCGCGACCGGATCGACCGGGAGTACGCGCAGCCGCTGGACGTCGAGGCGCTCGCCCGCGGCGCGCACATGTCGGCCGGGCACCTCAGCCGCGAGTTCCGGCTCGCCTACGGCGAGTCGCCGTACGCCTATCTGATGACGCGGCGCATAGAGCGCGCGATGGCGCTGCTGCGTCGTGGCGACCTCAGCGTCACCGAGGTCTGCTTCGCGGTCGGCTGCTTCTCGCTGGGCACCTTCAGCACTCGCTTCACCGAACTGGTCGGTGTGCCGCCCAGCGTCTACCGGCGCCAAGCGGCGCGCGCGACGGCGGGGATGCCGCCGTGCGTGGCGAAACAGGTGACCAGACCGATCAGGAATCGAGAAGCGCCGGCCCCCGAGCCGCAGCTAGCGTGACCGCCATGGACATCACCATTCACGCGAGCTTCCTCCCGCACGACGACCCGGACGCATCCCTGGCCTTCTACCGCGACACCCTCGGCTTCGAGGTCCGCAACGACGTCGGATACAGCGGGATGCGCTGGATCACCGTCGGCCCCGCCGACCAGCCCGGCACGTCCATCGTCCTGGAGCCGCCGGTTTGCGACCCCGGCGCCACCGACGACGAGCGCCGCACCATCGTCGAGATGATGGCCAAGGGCACCTACGCCGGCATCCTCCTGGCCACCGCCGACCTCGACGGCGCCTTCGCGCGGCTGCAGGCCAGCGACGCCGAGGTCGTCCAAGAGCCGACCGAGCAGCCGTACGGCGTACGCGACTGCGCCGTCCGCGATCCTGCCGGCAACCTGATCCGCATCCAGGAGCTGCGCTGAGCCGTCCGGCGATCGCAGCCATGAGCTGCACAGACACCCACCGTGAAGGAGCCCGCGCGCGACGTCGGTGGCGGTCACCTGGTGGCAGGCGTCACCGACCCCGATGGCAACGTCCTCGGGCTGCTTGCGGACCGATGAGTGCCGACCCGGCTCCCGCGCTCAGCGTCGTCGCGACACCCAGCATCGGCTCACCCGCGACCTCGACGTCTGGGTGGCCAGTGCCTCGGCGGACGGTGCGTCGTACCTGGTGCCGCTGTCCTTCGACTGGGACGGCGAGGCGCTGCTGGTGGCCACGCCGACTGACAGCCCGACCGGCAGGAACCTGGCCGCCACCCGGGCCGTTCGGCTGGGGCTGGGCCACACCCGCGACGTGTCCATGATCGAGGGCGAAGTCGGGATCCTCGAGATCGACGCGCTGCCGCGGCAGCGGGGTGACCGGTTCGTCGCGCGCACCGGCCTCGGCCCGCGTGCGCCGGCCACGCCGTACCGCTGGTTGGGCATCTCCCCGCGCCGCATCCACGCCTGGCGCGAGGTGAACGAGCTGCCCGACCGCGAGCTAAGTGGTCCCTTCCGGAAATAATGTGACGTATCGAGGGCGGCACTGCGCCCCGCTCGCAAGGCGCGCCGAACGCGCATACCCGCAGGTCGTCTGTAAGTGAGGCGCAACGTAGCGAGCGGGGATGCAGGTCGTCCGAATACCACAGGATTTACGGATGGGGCCACTAAGGCGCGACGGCCGCTGGTTGGTCTGACGCCTCGGCCGGGCGCGCCGCGTGGCCGGGGCCCGCCAGGCTCCACGGGCCGAAGCGAAGGAGAACCAGACGTGCTGCTCGAAGCTGGTCAGATCGAGCCAGGCGACGCCGACGGAGACCGCGAAGGCGGCCCCGCCTCACAGATGGAGACACGATGAGCATGGCCACGAGGACGGACACGCAGTCGCCTGCGCCGCACGTTGCCGACAGCCACGATCTGATCCGCGTGCAGGGCGCGCGCGTGAACAACCTCTCCGACGTCAGCGTCGAGATCCCGAAGCGCCGGCTGACGGTGTTCACCGGTGTCTCCGGCTCGGGCAAGAGCTCGCTGGTGTTCGGCACGATCGCCGCGGAGTCGCAGCGGCTGATCAACGAGACCTACAGCGCCTTCGTGCAGGGCTTCATGCCGACGCTGGCGCGGCCCGACGTCGACGTCCTCGACGGGCTGACGACCGCGATCATCGTCGACCAGGAGCGGATGGGCGCCAACTCCCGCTCCACCGTCGGCACCGCCACCGACGCCAACGCGATGCTGCGCATCCTCTTCAGCCGGCTCGGGAAGCCGCACATCGGCTCGCCCCAGGCGTTCTCCTTCAACGTCGCCTCGATCAGCGGAGCAGGCGCGGTCACGCTCGAGCGCGGCGGGAAGACCGTGAAGGAGCGGCGCAGCTTCACCATCACTGGCGGCATGTGCCCGCGCTGCGAGGGCATGGGCAGCGTGACCGACATCGACCTCACCCAGCTCTTCGACGACTCCAAGTCGATCGCCGAGGGCGCGTTCACCATCCCCGGCTGGAAGTCGGACAACTTCTGGACCGTGCGGATCTACGCCGAGTCGGGCTTTCTCGACCCGAACAAGCCGATCCGCAAGTTCACCAAGAAGGAGATGCACGACTTCCTCTACCGCGAGCCGACCAAGGTGAAGGTCGAGGGCGTGAACCTCACCTATGAGGGGCTGATCCCGAAGGTCCAGAAGTCGTTCCTGTCCAAGGACCGGGAGGCGATGCAGCCGCACATCCGGGCGTTCGTGGACCGGGCGGTCACCTTCACCGCCTGTCCCGAGTGCGGTGGCACCCGGCTCAGCGAGGCGACCCGCTCCTCGCGGATCGGCGGGATCAACATCGCCGACGCCTGCGCGATGCAGATCAGCGACCTCGCCGAATGGGTCCGCGGCGTCGACGAGCCGTCGGTCGCGCCGCTGCTCGCCACGCTGCAGGCGACCCTCGACTCGTTCGTGGAGATCGGGCTGGGCTACCTCTCGCTCGACCGGCCGTCGGGCACGCTGTCGGGCGGCGAGGCGCAGCGCACCAAGATGATCCGCCACCTCGGCTCCTCGCTCACCGACGTCACCTACGTCTTCGACGAGCCCACCATCGGCCTGCACCCCCACGACATCCAGCGGATGAACGACCTGCTGCTGCAGCTACGCGACAAGGGCAACACGGTGCTCGTCGTGGAGCACAAACCGGAGACGATCGCGATCGCCGACCACGTCGTCGACCTCGGCCCCGGCGCCGGCACGGCGGGCGGCACCGTCTGCTTCGAGGGCACCGTCGAGGGGCTGCGGGCCGCCGGCACCATCACCGGACGCCACCTCGACGACCGGGCCGCCCTCAAGGACACGGTGCGCACACCCACCGGCACGCTGGAGATCCGCGGCGCCACCTCCAACAACCTGCGCGACGTCGACGTCGACATCCCGCTCGGGGTGCTTGTCGTCGTCACCGGCGTCGCCGGCTCCGGCAAGAGCTCGCTCGTGCACGGGTCGATCCCCGCCGGCGCGGGTGTGGTGTCGATCGGCCAGGGCGCGATCCGCGGCTCGCGGCGGAGCAGCCCGGCGACCTACACCGGACTGCTCGACCCGATCCGCAAGGCGTTCGCGAAGGCCAACGGCGTGAAGCCGGCGCTGTTCAGCGCCAACTCCGAGGGCGCCTGCCCCAACTGCAACGGCGCCGGCGTCATCTACACCGACCTGGGGATGATGGCCGGCGTCGCCACCACCTGCGAGGAGTGCGAGGGGAAGCGGTTCCAGGCCTCGGTGCTGGAATACCACCTCGGCGGCCGCGACATCAGCGAGGTGCTCGCGATGTCGGTGACGCAAGGCCAGGAGTTCTTCGGCGCCGGCGAGGCACGCACGCCGGCCGCGCACGCCATCCTCGACCGGCTCGCCGACGTGGGCTTAAGCTACCTCAGCCTCGGCCAGCCGCTCACGACGCTGTCCGGCGGCGAGCGGCAGCGGCTCAAGCTGGCCACCCACATGGCAGAGAAGGGCGGCGTCTACGTCCTCGACGAGCCGACCAGCGGCCTGCACCTCGCCGACGTCGAGCAGCTGCTCGGCCTGCTCGACCGGCTCGTCGACTCCGGCAAGTCGGTCATCGTCATCGAGCACCACCAGGCGGTCATGGCGCACGCCGACTGGATCATCGACCTCGGCCCCGGCGCCGGCCACGACGGCGGCCGGATCGTCTTCGAGGGCACACCCGCCGACCTCGTCGC
>JBOGEA010000288.1:0-7600 GCA_050743205.1 Egibacteraceae bacterium
TCGCGGATCCCCCACGCCACGAGAGGCCCCTACTCGGTGATGATCCTGGCACCGATCTCGCTCTCGATGCGGAACAGCTTGTGGTACACGGCCTCCGCGCACTGCTGGGTCGGGTCGAGCACGCTCACCAGCGCACCGGTGAAAATGCCCATCGCCGTGCTGTCGCCGTCGAACACCGGCGCGCCGCTGTCGCCAGGCACTCCGCACATGCGCTCGTCCACCAGCACGACGTCCCGCAGCCCGTTGAGGACGTCGGTGTAGGAGCTGTCGGTGATCTGCCCGCACCGCAACCCGCTGAAGTGCCCGGACATGCAGGACCTGCTGTCCTCCGCATAGCCGGAGCGCGGCTCGCGGGAGCTGATGACGTGCTCGGGGTCCGACGAACTCACGTAAATGAATCCGCGCGACTCCTGCGGATATGACTCGTCCCGCTCGACGAACGAGCCATCGACGGTCATGCTGAGCACGCTGCGAGTGACCTCGCCGTAGAACGTACCGTCAGGAGGCTCACCGACCAACACCCTGGATCCTGTCGGCGCGCAGTGGCCAGCGGTCATGAACCCATCAGCGCCGTCGCGCGTCGCGCCGAAGCCTGTCGTGCACTGGCCCTGACGCGTGTACCAGCTCAGGCCACCGCGCATCGGCTCCTCGGTGCAGTCGGAGCGCGTGCAGACGAGCGGCACGTAGCGCATCCGCGCTTTCGGCGCCGCGAACCGGACCATGCCGAGTTCCACCCCCGCCGCGGACAGGTCCGCGCGCGCCCGCTCGACCGAGCCTGAGTCGACGTACGCGACGATGTGGTCCGCCCGGACCGACCACGCCCGCACACTCATCCTCGACGGCTGTGCCGTGGCCAGCTCGTAGATCAGGCCGTCGATCGCGTCCACGTCGCCCAGGTCTGATCGCACCTGCGAGACCAGTGGGACGGAAGCGGCCCGCCCAGGTGTACCGAACGGCCCCATGAGGAGCAGAAGGCTCACGAGCCCAAGCAGGCTCCGAGTCAACGCTTTCGGGACGTGACCACACCGCACCATCGCTGTCGCCTTTGCTCCAGACCATTTCGGGGCGTCAAACCCCATGCCAAGGGTCAAGCTAGGCGGACTAGCCACAATGGGTCAAGCATCACAACCGCCGCCAGACGAACCACAGACGCTGAAGCCGTGCGGATCGGGCGTCGAGATGGCGAATCACCCGACCCGTTCGGGCGACCGCCACCGCGCTCAGGGCCCCCGCCGGCAACTGACCCCACAGCGGCGGATTCAGGCTGAGGCGGTCACGATGGCTCCGGCTCGCCCAGGCGGCGGTAGTCGTCGGCGACGCGGGCGAGAACGGCGCGCGCCTCGTCGCCGAAGACCGCGGACTCCTCCAGCGCGGCGAACAGCTTGAGGTAGACGGCGACATCCTTCGGGTCCCTGAGCCTGACCTCGCCGGTCTCAAGCCCTACGATCGCCAGGCGGTCGTCGTACAGACCGAACCCTTGCAGCGGCAGCTCACGAACTGAAGCGGTCCAGGGGATGACGCCGATCCGCACGTTGGGCAGCGTGGCGATCGAGGCGATGCGGTCGAACTGCGCGAGCATCGCCTGATTCGAGCAGAACCGCCAGCGCAGCGCCCCCTCTGGGATGAGAAAGGTGAACCGCTTGGACGAGTCGTAGAGCACAGCCTGTCGCTCCAACCGGGCGGTGACGGCCTTGCCCAGCTCGACCCCGCTGATGAACAAAGCAAAGATCTGCCGCATGTAGGCTGCGGTCTGCAATAGACCAGTGATGGCCAACGGTTGGAAGTCGCGAAACGAAATCGTCTCCGCCTCGAGTTCGCCGATCTCCTCCTGCTTGCAGTGGAGGCCGCGTCGCTGGACGGCTCTAAAGCTGTCGATTTCGGTGTGCAGTCGCTCGGTCCGGTCGAGCAGGTCGGCGCGCAGCTCGGCTGGCGCGCTCAGGGCATGGCAGAGCACGTCGACATCGTCGACCGATGGGAGCAGCGCGGCCGTCTCGATTTTGGAGATCTTCGACTGGCTCATGCCAGCGCGCTGCGCCGCCTCGACGCCGGTCAGCCCGGCGTCTCTTCGCAGGCGGCGCAGTGCGCTGCCCAGCTCCTCTCGCTCGCGCTGATAGCGCTCGGCCGGTTCCATTACCTCCCGGATTTCAACCAGTTCTCGCGCAGGTACTCAGGGTGCGCGGCCCAGTACTCCTCGAACGGCACCGCAGCGGCGACCGCCATGTCACGGTAGCGACAGTAGCGCGGCGCCTCAGACCCCGGCAACAGCTCACCGCCGACAAAACGGCCTTCCTCGTCATAGTGCATGCGGATGACTTTGTCGTCGTCGAGCAGCCAGAAGTCCTCGTCGGGCAGCTCTTCGGGTCGCGGTCGCTCCGCGGTGTCGAGGATGAAGATCTCTTCGCCGGTTCGCTGCGTGTAGACGTACCCCCACTCGCATTCAAACCGGAGGTAGTCGTTCAGCGGGCTCTGTACGACATGCACGCGGTAGTAGCGTTTTCCCTCAGCGACCCAAGCGATGATCTGGTTGTTCCAGGCGGCAACATCCTCAGGGACGGCGGGACGATGCGGCTCCCCTGCAAGGTACAGGCGGAGTTCCTGCATGTCGCGTTCGACGCCGTAGTAATCCAGCGTTTCCAGCCGGAAGGCAGACTGCTCGAAGTGATCGAAAAGCTCCTCAAGCTCCTCATCAGAGAGCAGCATTGCCCCACCCCCTTCGCAGCAGCTCCTTTGAGACCTCCACTGCGGTCTCCCCAGGAGGCAGGTTCATAGTCGCGAGCGCCTCAGGGTCGCTGACGACGTAACCCTGTACGACGAGGGTGCCGCGGTCCGTGGCGTAGATCGTGGGGCAGACGCCTTTGACAGGACAGTCGTCACCCAGCCAGGTGAGTTTCATCCATTCTCCTTTCTTTGTCGGGTTGGGATCAGGTCCCGTCGAGCGTGGCGCGGACGTGCCAGCCGCGGGAAATGGGGGTGAGGCGGGGGTGGAGGTCGGCCCAGCCCGGGCGGCCGGCGGCGCGCCAGGAGGCGATCCAACCGGTGAGCAGGCCGGCGGCGTCGGGGCTGCCGGCGCTGACGAGCTGCTGCCCGTCCCCAAGGGCGGCCAGGCCATCGGGCGTGGAGGCGCCGAAATGCCAGCTCATCCCGCCGAGCAGCGCGGTGGTCAGCCCCTCGGGCTGGGTGGCCAGCAGCCACGCGTGGAAGTCATCGGCGTCCTCATGCTCTTCCCGCAGCGGGTCACCGGGACGCCTCGGGCTGGCCTGCTGGGCGAATCGGAGCAGGCGATCGCCCGCACCCTCATCAGCCGCCCGCAACCATAGGGCGCTCAGCGCCCACACCTGGCCCTCACACTCAGTGTGAGCATCGACGTGCCGGGGCGGGACCAGCCAGTCGGTGAGCGCTTCATGGTGCATGCGGACGAAGCCGCCCTTCCGGAGCCCGTCGGCGACGGCGCTCCTGCCCTCGCCGACCTGAACCCGCAGCAAGCCGCCCACGTAGCCGGCGAGGAGCGCGAGGTCCACAGGCGTGACGATCACCGAGCCAGGGAGCGCCTGGAGGACCCACACGCCGGGCAGGTGGCTGGCCTGGGCCCAGGCGACGATCCGGTCGTACGGCTCGTGCTCGGCCGCGCCGTGCGCGCCGTCGCCGGCGATGGCCGTGACTCGCTCGGCGATGCCGGTCTTGTCGAACAGCGCCGCGGCGCGGCAGGTGAGCTCGGCGTCCACGTCGACCGTCACGATACGGCCGTCGGGGCCAGCGAGCTGCGCGAGCAGCGCGGTGCTGAAGCCGCTGCCGGTGCCGATCTCCAGCACCCGCGCTCCCGCCGGCACGTCGAGCCAGCGCAGCATGCCCGCGATCACCCCCACCGCGCTCGTCTGCGTCACGACCCGCCCGTCAGGACGATGCGTGAACAGCCGCTCGTCAACGGCGTCGAGAGCATGCTGCACAGGGTCGGTCACGCCACTCTCCTTTGGGTCACACGGTCAGCACACGTCGGCAGTCGGGCTCCACCGGCTCGTCATCGGGCGCGGTCACAGGCCGCCCATCCGCCTCCACCCACGCGTGGAAGCGGCGCGGGTCGTTCGCTGTGCCCAGGCACCAGTCGAGCCGGCGGCGGCGCACCGCCGCGCTCAGCACGGCGGTCAGTGAGCGCTCGAGGCACGCGGCGCGGCCTGGATACCAACGGGCCACAAGCGCGGCGGCGGCGACCGCGGCCTGCGCTTCGCCCAGCGAGGCGGGCCGCGCGGGCAGGCGCCGCAGCAGCGCGACGAGCCGAGTGGCTCGGCCGAACCCCAAGCGCAGCACGGCCACCGCGATCGGGAACGCGACGAGGGCAGCGAGGCGATCGACTGGGCTCACCCGCCGGTTCGCCCGCGGCGCGACCGCCATCGCCTTGCCACCCTCCGCGGGCCCGACGGCCGCCAGCGTGAGCAGGCCGCGGCGCAGCAACTGGCCGGCGAGGTGGGTGAGGTCGGCGCGCACCTGCTCGCCGGTGACCTCCGGGTAGCGGCTGGCCACCGAGGCCACCACGGCGTCGACGTCACCCGTCCGGGCCAGCTCCCGCCAGCACAGGGCACCCATAGCGTTGAGCGCGTGCCACTGGCCGGACTCCTCGTTCAGCAGCACCAGGCAGCCGGCCTCGTCGGTGACCGCATGGACTCGCGGGTTGACCCGCATGCTAGAGGCGTGGCGGGGCGAGACCTGTTGCGCGTGAGTCAAGTCTGGCGGGTCGGGTTGCACGCGCCGCCCCTCCCGTCCATGACTCGTCGGGCTGGGGCGAAGCCCCGCTGGGCATGGTCGCGCAGCCACAGCTCTGTCCCCAGGACCCGCCTGAGAGCAGCGAATGGCACCGGCAGGCCCAACACGGCATGGTCGAGGGCGACGCGCACCGGTGCGGGCTCGACCAGGCCCAAGTCGGCGACCAGCGGGTCGGCCAACAGGCCGCGGAGCACGTCGATCGCCCGGCGCAGGCCCTTGTACTCCTCGCCGGTGTAGTCGCCCTTGGTCCGCCGGACCAAAACGGACTCGGGGACGAGGCCACGCAGCGCCGCGCCCAGCAGGGGTTTGGCGGCCAACGGGCCGCCACGCAGCCGTGCCGGGACGCGGAGGCACGCGCGCACCACCTGGTTGTCCAGATAGGGCGCATGGAGCGAGACCCCGAGCGCGGCGGCCGCCTCACGGTCGAGGCGGTGGCCGGCGGCGTACACGCGGAGATCATGCAGCGCGACCTGATCGCCCACGCCCTGATCTGCGTCCGGCTCGGTGGTCACGGCCTGATCCATGAGTCCCTCGGCCACCTGCCGCCGCGCCCGCGCAGTGACCCAGAGCGTCTCCGGCCCGGGCGGTGTCCACCAGGCGACGCACCGCTCGAACTGCCCGGGCGGTCTGACCTCGGCGCGGACGAGGCAGGCGGCGAGGTCGCGCAGGGCGCCCGACCGCGCGGTCCGCCTCAGCCGCCACGCTGCCCAGGCGAGCGTGGCCGGGGACCGATGCCGCAGGGTGGCCCATGCGGCACAGTGCCGGAGAAGCATGCCGAAATCACCGGGCCGAGCGAGGTCTGCGAGATAGGCGATCGGGGCGCCGAGCACGACGTCGCCACCGTTCCCGGTCAGGTGCAGATCCGAGCCGACCGCGGCCACCGCGCGCAAGCGCGCGTTGGTGCGCGCGGCGATCGGGGCGCCGAAGTCGGGCTCGTCACTCGACGCAGCTGTAACCAACCCCTGATAGGCCATCGTCTCCGCGCCGCCGGCCAGGATCCGGTGGTCCAGGCGTGCCTCTGAGGCCACGGCGCGCTGCGCATACGCGAGGTCGTCCCCGACTGGCGCGAGCGGGTTGTGGTAGGTGAACGCCGGCAGCGGGCCGGACGCATGAACGGCGGCGAGGAGCGCGAGCGAGGTCGAGTCCAGGCCCCCGCTGAGATCGGCGGTGGGTCGCCGCGCGACGCCCATGCGGGCACGCACAGCCGTGGTCAGCGCGACGCGCAGGTCCTCGGCGGCCTCGTCCAGGTGCGCTGTCGGGTCGGGGGGCAGGAGGTCGAAGATCCACTGCTTCATCCCGCGCGCGGTCAGACGCAGCGCTTGCCCGCCCGCCAGAAGGCGCAGCCCCCGATAGGGGCTGAGGCCCGCGGTCGCCTCGGCCACCCCCGGGCAGAGCAGGCCCGCCGCCAGCCAGTCGGTGTCGGGCGCTGCGCCGCACCAGTCCGCGAGTGGCCGGGCGAGCGAGCTGTAGGCGACGCCGTGCTCGGCGACGGTGGCGAACACCGGGTACTGCCCGGCGAGGTCGGTGAGCACCGCGATGCCGTCATGGTCTGAGACGACCAGCGTGTAGCTGCCCGGCCAGCTGGTCAACGCCTCGTAGTCGCCGTGGCGCAGCGCCGAGGCGAAGTCCTCGGCGCTGCGCTGCTCGCTGGCGAAGCACGGCCCGAACACCGCCAGCTGGCCGTGGCGCTGTTCGACGGTGTGCAGGTCGGAGGGCGCCCAGGTGCCCATCGCGGACAGTGCCCTTGTCCCACCCCAGACCGGCCGCCCCCGCAGGGGCGGCCAATCAGGCGGCGCCGGAGCCCCCGGCGCGGGGAACCACCCGGCGAACCAGCCCATCGGTCAGTTGTACATAGCCTTGTCCATGTCGGCGGTATCTTCACTCTGCGACCCGAGTGTCACGTTTTGGACCTCGCCGAGGTCGACCAGCACGGGCGGCTCGTAAGCGGTGGGGTTCAAGGTCTCGTCGGTCATGATGTCGCTCCTGCCGTCGCCGATATTCCGCAGACGAGAATATTCCTTGCATTCACCTAGATCAAGAAATATTTTCGGCGCGGCGAGCGGCGGGCGGCGGTCACGGGGTTTGCAGGTCGGGGTCGCGGTCGAAGGGGATCGGGTCGCAGTCGGGGCCGGTGGGTGGGATGCGCTCGTCGACCTGCCAGCCGAGCAGGCCGGCGGTGATGCGCGAGAAGTCGACGGTCGCGATCCCGTCGCGGCTGATCAGGACGTCGAAGCGGTCGAGGCCGCGGGGCGCGGGCCCGACCACGACGTTGCCGGCGGCGTCCCAGCGGGAGCCGGTCGAGTTGGCGCCGAACCCGCCGGAGGAGGGGCACCAGCTGACGCCCAGCCGCCCGTACTCCACTGGCAGCGGCCCGTTCGTGTCGAAGGCGGCCAACTCCCCGTCCACGACGGTGATCCACGCGCAGGGGCTCGCGTCCTCGCGGATGCAGACGCGCCGGGGACGGTCCGCGACGGCGGCCCGAACGGCGAGAGCCGGGCCGAGCAGCACCCTCGGCGGCCCCTGGTCCAGCGCGCGGACGAACACCGCCATCACGGCGAGCACCCCGGCCAGGACCAGCAGCGGGAAGGCGATCCGCAGCGTGTGGGCGTGCCGGCTCATCGGGTGAAAGCCGGGCCCCTGGGAGCGGACCAGCGATCGCGGCGGCAGGTCCCGCAGTCCGTCCTCAGCCGAGCCGGCGAACCGCGGGTCGAGCGGGTCGAGCGGGTCGAGCGGGTCGAGCGGGTCGAGCGGGTCGAGCGGGTCGAGCGGGTCGAGCGGGTCGAGCGGGTCGAGCGGCGTCACCTCGTCCACCTGGACAAGTCTATGGACGCCAGGATGGGGCGCC
>JBOGEA010000289.1:0-7593 GCA_050743205.1 Egibacteraceae bacterium
GGTGCGCACCTCGTCGGCACCAGCCGGGCCCGTAGCGCGGATGATCGCTACCCGTCGGATTCCTCCGATTCGGCCGGGTCGCGCAGTGGCCGCAACCCCACATCCGCCGCCTGTCGCCGAGAACTCGGCCGTCACGCACGAGTCTCGGACCGGTTGCGGGGGATCGCCTGTGTAAGCGCTTACGTCGTCTCGTTAGCTTGCTGAAGGGCTGCTTGGATGGTCGTTGCCTGGCGGTTCATGGCCTCCGCGAACGGCGTCCACCACTGGCGGGGCGGGACCTCCTTGCAGACCTTCGCGAGGTGCTGAGCGGACGTGGTCTGAAGGGCTTCTGCCGAGGTGGTGATCCACGGTGTGACGTCGGCGTGTCCCTGGGCCTCGTACTCCCTGGCCTGGATCAGGCACTCAAGCTCGTCCGCGTCGCGAGCGCAGCGCGCTTCGAGGGACTCCCGGGCCTCGTACTCCATGACGAGCGCCCGCACCGCGGCCCCGATGCGCTCAGGGAAATCGCGCACCTGGTCGGCCGTGACCGCCGCGTGGGCAGCGGTGCTCACGTAGCGTTTGCCAACCGAAGGTATGTCCCCAGTCCTCGTCTCTTGGGTGTCATGGAATATGCAGAAGGTGACGGTCCTACCGGGATCGGCGCCCTCCATGAGGGCGAGGACATAGCCGATGATCGCAGTGCGAAACGAATGCTCAGCAATGCTTTCCGGGTCCTTGACACCCGCAAGCCACCACCCTGTGCGCTTCGAGCGTTTCAGCAGACCGGCCTCATAGAAAAAATTGACCAGGCCCTCCAGCTCAGTCTTGCGCATTCGCCGATCCTGTCTCCTTGTCGAAACGTATGCGTGCGGAGGGAACGATTACGGCGACGCCATAACGGATATGCTCAAGTTCACGTTTAGCTTGAGGCGAGAGGTCTGCGCACTCAAGCAGCATCGTCGTCTTTGCGCACAACATCCGAGCCAGGTCTGAATCATAAGCAAGCAAAGCGGGCGCGGCGCTGCAGCAGCGCCCAGATAGAATGGACGTAGAGGTCGAGCAGGAGTTCTCCAGACCTAAGGTTCTCCTCGAGGCGGCGGAACAGTGTCAGACCGGCAGAGCAATGCAGATCTTTGACCATGAACGCATCAGAGTGTTCTGCGATCCTCGACTCTCCGATCCAATAGATCCAGTAGTTGAGGTTGGCTGATTCGCACGTGTCGTCGCCAGTCATGGAGCACGCTATAAAGTGTCGCAGCGGCTCCTTGTCGCCCTGGCGCGCGCGGGCGACGAAAAGCGATCGCAAGGCGACCCACAGGGGAGACCAACCACGTCGAACACCGATCCGCCCGTGCTCGGCCCGTCGCATATCGGCGAGCCAGGCGCGCGTGGACGGGGCGCGGTCCCAACTCAGACAGTAGTACGTCTGTCTTCGCAAGAGCACGGCAGCCGAGCTGGACGCCCTGGGCGACGAAGCATTCTCGCCCAACACTTTGAGGTGGTCGAAGAACCGTTCTTGTCCTTCTCTGGATAGGTTTGGCGAGGACACGACCGGACCTCGACGGCGGACGTTCTGAACGGATCCCAGGCAAGGCGGTGTATTTTTGGTAAAGGGCCATGCAAGCATTTCACTGAGCTGACGGGTGACGACCCAGGTCGCGAGTGGGTGATTATCTGGCTGCACATCGTCAGGCTCGGCGCTTATTACGTGGGCCAGGAAATGGTCCGCTTCGGTTGCCAGGTCGAGCGCAACGAGCAGCTGTGGGCTCGCGCCTAAAGCTCTGAGGCGGTTACGCACCCTGATATAGGTGTTCACCCGTGTGCTTGTGAGAGCGCGCCTGCCGGTCTCCCACCCCTGAATCGTGTTCTTGTCGACGCCGAGATCGTCCGCAAGGTCTTCCTGCGTCAGCTCCAGCGATTCACGGCTCAGCTTCAAGACATACCCGGCGATGTGTCCTTCCCCGGAGGACTCCCTGAGCCGAAGGCCGCTGGGAGTACGTCTGCCGCCAGTCATCCGATCGTTTGCCCCCTTTCGGGCGTGACAACCCGTACTGGTTGTGTGTTCACTCCCAAGGGCGCAGATCTTACCGTCAACCACATCCACTCCAGGACACCGACCAGAGGGAGAGTGAACTGATGACGGACTGGCGCCCCAAAGCCGCCTGCCTTGACATCAACACCGAGCTGTTCTTCCCCGTCGGCAGCACAGGCGTCGCCGCGCTCGACCAGGCCGAGCGCGCCAAACAGGTCTGCGCCATCTGCCCCGTCAAGGCGATCTGCCTGCAGTGGGCGCTGACCACCCGGCAGCACTACGGCGTCTGGGGCGGCCTCGACGAGCAGGAGCGACGCAACCTCCGCCGAGCCCGTGCCCGGCAGCGCGCCGCCCGCGAACGCAGGCGGGCCGGGCAATGACCCGCCCCGACCCCAGCCCCGACATCCCGTCGGACAGGGCAGCGCTGCGCGTCTTCGCGCTGCGCCTGGGCGTCCAAGCCGACCACCTCACCGGCCGCGCGGCCCGCTGGCGCGAGCGGACCGCCGACGGCGGCTCACTGGACAAACACGACGCGCTCGACGGGTTCGACGGGTTCGACAAAGCCCACACAACCCTGACCGACATGGCCGCGCAGCTGGGCGCGCTGCCCGCCGACGCCGGCGCGGCGCTCGACCTGGCCGGCGACACCCCCCAGACGATGGCCCGCCGGGTCCGCGACGCGCTGGCCGCGATGCGCGACCCCGACGGGCTGCCAGCCCCCGACGCTGACCTGAAAGCCGCCGCAGAGACGGTCCTGCAGGTCAGCGACGTCCTGCTGAGCGCGACCGCGCCGACGGCGCCCACCGTCCCAGCGGACATGTCGCCGGCGGCGGTGGACCGGTCGTGCAGGGTCGAGGTCACCGCCACCCGCTACACGCTGCGGCCCCCCTGCTGCCCCAACGCGCCGATCATCCTCGCCCGCGACGTCACCGAGCCGCTCGCGCTCGCTCGTCTGGACTGCCTCGCCTGCGGGCTGCGCTACGACGTCGCGCTGCTCGGCGACCCCGACCAGGGCCTGTGGGTCTGCTGGCGGGAACAGACACGGCCACGGCCATGACCAGGCGGGACACGGGACGGGACCCGGGACAGGACAGGGGTCAGCGGCCGCCGGGGAGATCCTGTCCACCCCCTGCCGCCGCCAGCACGCGATCGCGCTGGGGCAGAGCCGCAACCGACCTGGACCCGCTCACCGACCATCCGATCGGATCGTCTGCCCGCGCTGCGGCGGTCGCGTTCCTCGCCGAGCGCCGCCACGGTCTGGGTGTCCACTGGACCGACCCGCTGTGACCGCCGACCCGCCGACCCTGGCCGGCTGCTTGGCCTGCCACAGGCCGAAGCCGGCTGCCGCGTTCTTCGTCGTGCGCGGGTCGATGGCGGCGCGTGACTGGCTGGCGCAGCCGTGCATGGACTGCTGCCAAGCCCGAGTCGCCCGTGCGACGTCACCGGGAGACGCCACGGTTGGGGAGGCTGGGGAGTCCGCGGCGGCCCTGCCGCGGGCAGCGCCCCCTCCCGACCGGTCCCCATCAATCCGGAGACAGCCATGGATGACGTCACGATGCCCGCGCTGATGCTCGTCGCCGCGAGCATGTGCGTGCTCGCGGTCGTGTGGGTTCAGCAGCGGGTGATCGTCAGGCTGGAGCGGCGGGTCGCCGACCTGGCCGACGCCGTTCTCGCCCCTGCCCGACAGCCCCGTCGGTCCCTGCCAGCCCCTCCGAGCGACCAGTCAGGTGGCGGCGGCCCCAATCTCCGCTCCCCGGGTGGAGCGCCCCCGCCGCCGCCTGACGCGCGGGGCCCGACGCCCGCCGCGGTCCCACGCGTCGCCTCTCTCAGACCAGAGGCACCCCCGGCAGCCATGGGCCAACCCCTGACAGGAAGGGAGTGACATGACGAACGCAACCGCCCGATGCGGGCGCCATCGGCGAGGTTGAGGCGCTGTGCGCCGAACTGGTCGCCGAGCTGCGCGAGATGCGCGACACGGTCACCCGCTGCCGGGACACGACCGCCCAGGCCGCCCGCTGCATCGCGGCAGGGCTGGCCGACCCGGGGAACCCATCCCTGCCCGTGACCGATTCCCGCGGGCATGAGCTGGCCGCAGCGCTGGCGTGGATGGGCGGGGTCAGCGCTGAGGTGCACGCGTTGCTGTGCGTCCCGGTCGCGGCGTTGCGCGCCGCAGTCGCCCGATAGCCAGACCCATGAGCTCGGCGGTCCCGGCGCGGTTGCCCCGCGTCCCCGGCGCGGCAGCGCCGCTGCCCGGCCCGCCTTCCCCGACGCCGCAGGCCCTCGCCGCCCGCACGAGGGCCTGCGCGCGTCACCCCCCAACCGCTACGAAATATGGAGGCAATCATGAGCGAGTGCACATCCCCCTTGGACTGGCGTGTTGTACGTCACCAAGCGGCGTGTCTGGATGAAGACCCTGATGCCATGAAGGAACGAGACCTCCGCTCCCGCTGACCGTCCGAGCGTCACACACTCGGCGTTGTCCGCAAACCATCGAGCATGAGGAGGAAGGCCCTGATAGCTACTGGAGTATGTCGGTCTCGACTTGCACCGTCGACGCTGGCGTGATCGTGCGTCTGACGCCCACCGGCGAGGTGGCCGAGACCGTGCGCATCGACAACGACCCCGTGGCGCTGTCACTGCGGATCGCCAAGGCCGGCCCCGACCCCGAGGTCGTTCTGGAGGCGTGTTACGGCTGGTATTGGGCCGTCGATCTGCTCCAAGCATGCGGCGCCCGGGTGCGCCTGTCCCACCCGCTCGGCATCAAGGGATGTCCAACCGGCGGGTTGAAAACGACGTCCGCGACGCGTTCGACCAGGCCGATCTGCCGCGCATGGGCCGCCTGCCCGAGGCTTGGATCGCCCCACCCGACATCCGCGAGCCGCGCTGAGCTCGTGCGCTGCAGCGCCAAGCTGGTCGCGCTGCGCTGCGGGCTGAAAGCGCAGGTCCACAGCGTGCTGGCCAAAGAGGGCGTGGCGGTGCCGATGACCGACCTGTTCGCCAAAGCCGGGCTGGAGCTGATCGCCGCCGCGCCGCTGGGCCCGGTCCACCGGCCGCGCGCGACGTCGCTGCCCGAGCTGATCGAGGTCTACGACGGCGAGGTCGACCGCTTCACCTCGGTGATCCGCGCGCGGCTGGCCGCCGATCGCGGCTGGCGCGCGATCCAGGCGATCCCCGGGGTGGGGCCGACCCTGGCCGCCGTGTTGGCCGCCGAGATCGGCGACGTCACCCGCTTCGCCCGCCCGGACAAGCTGTGCTGCTGGGCTGGGCTGACGCCCCGCCATCGCGAGTCCGACAGCGTCGCGCACCGCAGCCATATCACCAAGCAGGGCTCGCGGCTGGTCCGCTGGGCGGCCGTGGAGGCCGTCCAACGGCTGCCGTTCGCCACCTTGCCGCGCGAGGACCGCGAGCGCGTCGCCGTCCGGCGCGGTGAGAAGATCGGCAAGGTCGCCGCCGCCCGCAAACTGCTCACGCTGGTGTTCTACGGGCTGCGCGACGGGCGCATCCGCGCTCTGCCCCGTCTGATCGCCGCCCAGGAGATCGCATGAGGCGCCCGCATGAGCCCAGGCGCGCGCTCGGCAATTGTTCTGACCCCCTCTTGGCGTGGTCGTGGCCTTGATTGAGCCCGCCTGACCGCTGTGGCCGCGTCAGCTCCATGTCGCCTTGCAGCCACGAAGGGATGAGCGGCCACCCCAACAGGGGCCCGGCCCCCAGCGCACCGCTGGACCGTGGAGCTGAAACCGAACCTATCCGACCTCGATAGGAGCACACCCAACCCCCAACCTTCTTCGCCAATCAATCTCGCGCCGTCCCACCGACAGCATCAAGGTCGTACGTCCTCGGCTTTGCCTGCGGGCGCTCCACCTTGACCCCGCCGGCGCTCCGTCGCGCCTCGGCACGTACGAAGAAGACCAACCCCAACCCCAAAACCCTCACCCCGCGCTTGACACGGCCCCGTCCCTTCAGGTATGAACAGTTACCGCAAACCTTTACACAGGGTAGCTGTTCAGCTGCCCTGCACAGTGATTCGCGAAGAGGTGGACATGCCGGACAGCGCGAAGACTCGGAAGTTCAATATTCTCTTCGACTGGTTCGATCAGAATCAGGACCGCTATCTCACCCACGACGATTTTCAGCAGATGGCCGGGTTGTTTACCGGTCTACCGGGTGGCGATAACCCGGAGAACTCGCAAGCGCTGCGGGAGGCGTTCGAGAAATGGTGGAGTCTGCTGCTTAATTCAGGCGACGCTGACGCCGACGGGCGAATTGGGCGAGAAGAGTTCATCAGCATCATGAAGTCCAGCGTCACAGCCCCGGGAAACTTCGAAGACGCAGTGATAAGGATTGCTGATGCCTTTATGCGTATAGTCGATACCACCGGGGACGGCTCGCTCGATTTTGATGAGTATGTACAGATGTATGACGGCCTCGGTATCGACCCAACGCATTCCAGCGCTGCGTTCCGGCGGCTCGACCGCGACGGCAATGGCAAGATCAGCCAGGAAGAGTTCCGGGCAGCTATCACCGAGTTTTATCTCAGTGACGATGAGGACGCACCGGGGAACTGGCTGCTGGGACCGATGGGCCAGCCTGCCTAACGATCTGGGTCGCAGGCTTCTTCACATCTGTGTCAAGCGCACAGGTCTCTGAGGAGGCCCCGCCAAGCTTGAGTTATCCGAAACGGTGGTCGACCCTCCCGCCGACCGCGAGGCGCCCAGCGCCGACCGGCTGCGCGCCGACGTCGATGAGGTGGCCGAGCTGGCGGACGCGATCCACTCGCGCTTCCGAGCGCTCGCGCTCGTCGCGGTCTACGGGGGTCTGCCGTTCGGCGAGCTGGCTGCGCTGCGCCGGTCCGAGCCGACCTGCCGCGCGGCACGGTACGGGTCGCCGAGACGCTCATCGACGTCGGCAATCAGATCAGCTTCGGACCCCGAAGACGAAGAGCGGCCGACGGACGGTGCCCCTAACCCCGACTGGTCGTCCGTGAGCTGGCCGACCACGTGGACCACCACACGGCGTCTGAAGCCGACGCGCTCGTGTTCACCCACCTGAGCGGGTCGCCGCTGAGGCGGGCGAACTTCCGGCGCAACCACTGGATCCCAGCCGTCAAGGCCGCAGGGCTGGACGGGCTGCGGTTCCACGATCTGCCGCACACGTTCGTCGCGCTGACCGTCGCCGCAGGCGCCGACCCCAAGCAGGTCTGGAGTGCGCGCCGGCCATTCGTCGGTCGCATTCACGCCTCGACCGCTACGGCCACCTGCACGAGACAGGTGAGGACACCGTCACCGCACGGCTCGACGCGCTGCTGGAGAAGACGCCTCGCAAAGGCCTGGTGATGAGCACATCGTGACAGATGTGGCTGGAACTGCTCATTCGCCCGGAAGTGCACACACAGTTGCGCACCTCGTGCTAACGCCTGGCGGCAGCCCCTGCAGCACGTTCACTCACCGCTGCAACGGGTACCGCACGAACGGGTGGGATCCCTGCATCTTTGGCCCTCTACCTGACCGGGCCCGTCGTGCCGCCCGAGTCCATGGCATTGGGTCCCCTCAGCCGTGACGGCGGGGAGTTCACGGAGCCGGCCG
>JBOGEA010000290.1:0-7584 GCA_050743205.1 Egibacteraceae bacterium
GATCAATTTGACCTTGCTGTGCACAGGCTGTCATGGGAATGTGCATGAGCGGCGGTGGCGGCTGGCTCGGGAGCCCGACGGACGGTGGCGGCTGCACCCGCCGGACCGCCAATGACCACCACCAGGCCGGCAGCGGTCGCGGATGTCGCCGGTGGTCTCACCGAGGCGCGGCCACCGGCACCGGGTCCGCGCGAGCCGCGGTCGGGTCCGCGGGGTCCGCGCGAGCCGCGGTCGGGCCCGCAGGGTCCGCGCGAGCCGCGGTCGGGCCCGCAGGGTCCGCGCGAGCCGCGGTCCGGTCCGCGCGAGCCGCGGCCGGATCCGCGGGGTCTGCCAGCGTCCCACCGCGCGCCCGCGGACCTTGCTCCTGATTGTGCGACAGCCCGCGTGCACAGACGCATCGGCAGGAAACAGAGGGCCCCGCTCCTGATTGTGCGACAGCCCGCGTGCACAGAGGCGGCGGCAGGAAACGGCTGCTGCCAAGCGTGTCGGCGATCAGCCGCCCACGGAAACGTGACAAGAGCCGGAATTCGAGGCAGCATTCGGAAGGGTGGACACAGCCAAATGATCAGACTTGAGCCCCAGCCGATGAACACGGTCGCCGACCTGCGGCAGGCGCTGCAGAAGGCGATCCAGATCGAGTTCTCGACGATCCCGCCGTACCTTTACGCCCTCTTCAGCCTCCGCGAAGGAACGAACGCGGCGGTACGCAGCCGCATCACGGCGGTTGCCCTAGAGGAGATGACCCATATGGCGTTGGCGTGCAACGTCTTGAACGCAATCGGGGGAAATCCCGTCTTGGCCGATGCGTCCGTGGTGCCGACCTATCCTGGCCCGTTGCCCTATGACATCGGCGGCGATGACGGCGAGCGGTTCCTGGTGTCGCTGCTGCCGTTCTCGAAAGAAGCGATGGCTCAGGCCATCCATATCGAGGAGCCCGAGGAGCCCCTCGTATTTCCCGAGGCGTTCGAGGTTGCGCCGTCCTACCAAACGATCGGGCAGTTCTACGCCGCCCTCGACCAGGCGTTGCGTGACCTCCCGACCCGGGAGTGGGCTGATCCGGCCCGCAACCAGCTTACGGATCATCCGTTCCTCGCCGGCGAGCTGTTCCCGGTCACCGGTTACGACGCGGCCTCTCGGGCGATCCACCGGATCGTCTCTGAGGGCGAGGGGACCACGAGGAGCCCGCTCGACTTCGAGGGCGAGGTCGCTCACTACTACCGGTTCGAGGAGATCCGGCGAGACCGGGTGCTGCGGAAGGACCCCAGCGTCGTGGAGGGCTTCACCTGGGGACCGCCGCTGGGCGTGGAGTGGGACGAGGTGATGCCGGTGATCGCGGACCCGGGCGAGCACGATTTCTCCCAAGATCCGCCCGCGCGGGCGGCGCAGGATGCATGCGATCGCGCCTTCACCCGGATGGTCCAGGAGCTGCACAGGGCCGTCAACGGCGAGGCCGGCCGGCTGGGGAACGCCGTCCGGGCCATGTTCGACCTGAGGATGGCGGCAAGAGCCGCCGTTGCCACCCCGCTCAAGTACAGCGCGCAGTCCGCTGGGCCCGCCTTCCGCTTCAGGCCTGCGCTCACTGCGTCCTGAACTGATCTGACAAGGAGGAGCTGTGTCCGTCCTCGATACGCCACGTGTCTACTTCAGGGGCCAGATGACCTGGGACCCGATCGTCACCAACAACTACGTCCAGCTCTACGATCAGGCCACCGGCAAGCCGGTGCTCGGCGACGCAACGGCTGACGAGTATCGCGAGCGGGCTCGCCAGGCGGTCACGAATGGGAACTGGAACCCGCACGGGACGCACCGCTCGACGCTCTTCGAGACCACAGTCAGCGGGGTCGACCTTGGCGACGGGCCAGCGGTGGATGACGCGCTGGTCGGTGTCCCGGTCTCGTTCACGGGCATGCTGGTGGACCTGCAGCCGTACGGCTCAACGACATCGCAGCTGTTCTTCGACCAGCTCAGCGTCGGCATCGAGGGCGGCAGCCAGATCCTGGCTCCCTGCGGGGGCCCGATGGTTGCGCGGCGCATCAACTTCACGCGCAACAACACGTACAGGGTTATTGCCGGGGTTGCATCTGTGGTGTGGCAGACGTCGTTCCCGTCCGACGGCGGGCTGTTGGTGCATCCACGGGGATCGGCCGTGCTCGAGGCGCTCCGCGAGATCCTGGCCCACGAGGAGAACGTGGGGCTGACCGTGCGCATGAACGCCTACCGGACCGTGTACTACGACACCGAGCAGCCGACCGGCCAAGATGCAGAGACGCTCGCGGCACGCATCGCTCAGGGCGGTTTTCACCCCAATCCGGCACGCGGCATGATCGTTGGGGTCATCGGGCCTTGGCGAAAGGGCGAGCCGCCCTCTGTCCCCGGCGACCGGGTACTCGCCCGTGCCCCGAACAGCCTGGTCAGCACAGCGTTCGCAAAGGTCGGCGGGCACCGGCTGACGATCGACCTGGGCAACAGCATTCCCGAGACCGGGTTCGATCTTCGCAAGCTCGACCTCGGCCCGCTCCACGTCGTCGCCAAGGCTGCGACCGGTGATGTCGCCCTCGGGACGCTCGAGTACAGCTGTTATGACACCGCCGCATACACGGCCACGAGCGGCCTCGCCGAGCTGACGCTGGACGAGGCGCAGGCGAGGGCAGCCCTCGGCGCGGACCTGGAGGTGCGGACCGAGCAAGGCGCCGCGCTCCTGACCGAGCAGCCGCTCACGGTCTGCCCCGACCCGCCCAACCTGTACCTGGAGGAGGGAGAGGCCGCCATCGTCGAGCTGCGTGCCTTCGAGCGCGGGTGCCGGCCGAGCTCGCCAGTATCGATCACGATTGTGGAGCTCGACGGCCCACTGCCGCCCATGCAGGTCGTGACGGACGATGAGGGCAAGGCCACGCTCCCCGTCTCCGGCGGCAGGGCGGGCGGCTGGACCTGGATCCTGCTGGCGTGGAGGGGTCAGGCCCCCCAACCTCCGGCGCGGCTGGTCCCGGAGCTGGACGAGTACCTGGCGCTGCGCACCACCCCCGCGGACGCCGACATCGCCGCGCTGGAGCCCACCTGGCAGAACGTCCACCAGCACGTGCTGCGCTACTGGGAGGCGCTCGCTCCGTGCATGGACAACTGGCTACGGCTCTCAGACGAGGAGCAGTGCCGCGCGTATGCCCGCCTGGTACGCCGGCTCACCGGCCGCGAGCGCTTCAACGACTTCCGTTACATGCCCGTGACCAGGGACCTCACCAAGGGGCAGCGCACCTTGCTCCACAACTGGTGCGACGCGGTATTGGGACGCCCTTCCGCCGCCCTCGAAGCGCCCGAGACGCCTGAAGCCGCCCTGCAGCCCACCCCCTTCGGGCGGGGGTTCTAGCCACCTCGGGCCCCCCAGCGCCGCCGCGTCGCCCCCCGGGTTCAGGCCGAGCGTTTCGCCAGTTTGGGGCCGACGCTGAGGTCGGCGCGGTCGCCGAAGAGCGTGCCGGCGAACCAGCCCTCACCGTCGGTCGCGTTTGGGGAGAACGTCGTCGTCTTCGGGAAGACCGCCGCGGCCGCGGACCGGGCGGCGGCGTCGCGAGCGGCGAGGACCGGAACCAGCGCCATCGAGGTCTCGGCCTGCGCCTCCCGCACCGTCGCCTCGACGGTCTGGCCCAGCCGCTCGCCGATCCGGACCGAGTAGGCGACGAGGAACGACCGGCGGAAGCGTGTCGTCCGGCTCCTTCCGGTGGGATCGACCTTGGAGCCCTCCCGTCGCAACGCGGCTGTGGCCTGCACGAGCAGGGACGTGAACAGCTCCTCGGCGATGTCGAGCTCGTCGGGGTACCCGAACACGGTGGAGAACCCGAGGTTCTTGCACCAGACCGCCTTGGCGCCGTTGTGCTCGAAGACGGTGGCGAGCAGCGCCGCCTTGGGGTCGGCGTACGGCTGGTCGATGCCGATGCGGCGGCCGGCCGGCTCCTCACCCTGAGCCCTGCCCCGGTCGCCTACCATCGCCCGGTCGATCCGGTGGCGGGTCATTAGCTGCTGCGCTTTGGCCGTCAGCGCCTCAGCCTCAGCGTCGAACGTGGTGGACTCCGCCTTGGCCAGCAGCGCCCGCACCCGGTCGAGGATGGCGCGCGGCACCTCGGTCGCGTCGCCGACCGCCATGCCCTCACGCCAGTCGGCGGGGGGAGGGACGAGCGTCGGGAGCGCTGGCACCCAGCCGAGGAGCCCCAGCACCCGGATCGTCCCGCGGACGACATCGGCCCACGGCCAGTCGAGTTGGAGCAGGTAGGCACGGCGCGGGTCCCACCACCGGGTGGCCTCGACGCGGCGCACCTGCGCCATCCAAGCCGGGGCCACCCGGGCGCCCAGCGCCTCATAGCCAGCGGCGTCCGACGCGATCGCGCACCGCAGGACCGCGACCTCCCCCGTCTCCAGCTGGCGATCGGCGAGGCGGACGATGTCAGCGGGCTGCCATCCCCGGGACCAGATCCACGGCATCTCCCCGGCCAGGCAGCGCTCGAGCTGTTCGGCGACCCGTCCTGGCGGCTCCGACCCCAACTGGCCGACCACCGCGTCGACGGTCGCGCCGTCGTGCTGATGCTCGGCGTTCACCGCCGCACGGATGAGTTCCGCGACAGCGCGGGGCGGCCTTCCGGCGCCGTGTGGGACGGGGTCTGGGGACCGGCGCTCATCCGTGCTGGCGCCATGCTGTCGACGGTTCGACCGGTCCCGCTGGGGCGCCTTCGCGGCACGCCTCTGACGATTGTGTTTACCCATAGCCGTTGTTCTACACGTCAGGTGCGACATGTTCGAGGATGCCCTTCGGCCGGCAGTGCAGGATCGTCTCCCAGGCCTGGCGATGAGCACCTCGTGACAGATGTGGCTGGAGCTGCTCATTCGCCCGAAGAGCTCAGGGGGCGAGGCGGGCGATCATCAGGGCGGCGGTGTCGGTGGGGTTGGTGCCGACGGCGATGCCCAACCGCTCCAGGGCGGCTTTCTTGGCGGCGGCGGTTTCGCCGGTGTCGGCGCCCTCCTTGACGATCGCGCCGGCGTGGCCCATCTGCTTGCCGGGTGGGGCGGTGAAGCCGGCCACGTAGGCGACGACGGGGATCTCGGGGGCGTGCGCGGCGAGCCAGCGGCCGACGCGCTGCTCCTCGGTGCCGCCGATCTCGCCGACGAAGACGATCGCCTCGGTCTCGGGGTCGGCGGCCATCCGCGGGATGATGTCGGAGAAGTCCGAGCCGACGATCGGATCGCCGCCGATCCCCACGCAGGTCGAGACGCCGATCCCGGCCAGATGAAGCTCGTGCATGATCTGGTAGGTCAGCGTCCCCGAGCGCGACACGAGGCCGACGCTGCCGGGCTTGGTGATCTCAGCCGGGATGATCCCGAGGTTGGCCTTGCCGGGCGAGATCAGCCCGGGGCAGTTCGGGCCGATCAGGACAGGCCGGCCCTCCTTCTGGAACGTCCCGTCGGGCCGGCGCGGGTACAGCGTGTTGTAGACCTCGGCCATGTCGTGGACCGGCACGCCCTCGGTGATGCAGACGATGGTCTGGATGCCGGCGTCGGCGGCCTCCAGGATCGCGTCTTTTGTGAACGGCGCCGGCACCATGATCATCGAGGTGTCCGCGCCCTCGCGCTCGATCGCCTCGACGACCGTCGTGTAGACCGGAGCGCCCAGCGCCTCCCACGTGGTCCCGCCCTTTTTGGGGTGCGCGCCGGCGACGATCCGCGTCCCGTACCGCTGGTTGCGCCGCGCGTGGAACGTGCCCTGGCTCCCGATGCCCTGGACCACGACCCGGGTGTGCTCGTCGATCAGGATCGCCACAGTGAGTTCCTAGCTCTGCGCGGCCAGCGCGACGGCCCGCTCGGCGGCGCCGAGCATCGTGTCGGCGGGGATGATGTTGGGGTGGTCGGCGTCGTGGAGGATGCGGCGGCCCTGGACGGCGTTGGTGCCGTCCAGCCGCACGATGAGCTTCTGCGGCACCTCGCCCAGCCGGGCGAGCGCGCCGAGCACGCCCTCGGCGATCAGGTCGCAGCGGGTGATCCCGCCGAAGATGTTCACGAGCACCGACCGCACCCGCCGGTCGGACAGCACCAGCGAGAGCGCGGCGGCCATCCTGTCGGCGTCGGCGCCGCCGCCGACGTCCAAGAAGTTCGCCGGTCTGCCGCCCGCCTGCGAGATCACGTCGAGCGTCGACATCACCAGGCCGGCGCCGTTGCCGAGCACGCCGACGTCGCCGTCGAGCTTGATGTACTGGAGGCCCTGCGCCTTCGCCTTCGCCTCCAGCGGATCGCGAGAGCCCCCGCCGTCCAGCGCCGCCAGATCCGGATGCCGGAACAGCGCGTTGCCGTCGATCGAGACTTTCGCGTCCAGCGCGATGATCCGCTCATCCCGCGTGCGCACCAGCGGGTTGACCTCGAACAGCGTGGCGTCGCTGGCGACGAACCCGGCGTACAGGCGCGCCAGGAAGGCCGCGACGGCGGCGCGGACCGGCGGCGCGAAGCCGGCTCGGTCCACGATGTCCAGGGCAGCGTCCCCGTCGAGGCCCTTGGTCGGGTCGACGTCGGCCTTCACGACTTTCTCGGGGGTCCGTCGGTTGACCTCCTCGATGTCGACGCCGCCCTCGACGCAGGCGATGACCTTGTAGCCCTTGCTGACCCGGTCGTGCAGGATCGACAGGTAGTGCTCCTCGGCGATGTCGCTGGCCGGCTCGACGAGCACCGTTTCCACGACGTGGCCTTTGATGTCCAGGCCCAGGATCCGCTCGGCGGCCCGCCGCGCCGCGGCGGGGTCCCTCGCCAGCTTGACACCGCCGGCCTTGCCGCGGCCTCCGGTCAGCACCTGGGCCTTCACCACCACCGGGCCACCGGCCTGACCGGCGGCCCGCTCGGCCTCATCGGGCGTCATGGCGATCTCACCCCGCGGCGTCGTGGGGATGCCGAGACGGCGGAACAGCTGCTTGCCCTGATGCTCGGTCAGGTCCATCACGGCCCTTCTACTCGTGTGGTCGGACGTTGGCCTTGACCCAGTCGACGATGTCCGTCGTGCGGGCGCCAGGCGTGAAGATCGCCGCCACGCCGATCTCTTTGAGCGCGGCGATGTCGGCCTTCGGGACGATCCCCCCGCCGAACACCACGACGTCGTCGGCGTCGCGGTCGGCGAGCAGGCGCATGACCTTCGGAAACAGCGTCATGTGCGCGCCGGAGTGGATCGACAGGCCGACGGCCTGGACGTCCTCCTGCAGCGCCGCCTCGACGATCTGCTCGGGCGTCTGGTGCAGGCCGGTGTAGACGACCTCGATCCCCCCGTCGCGCAGGGCGCGCGCGACGATCTTTGCCCCCCGGTCATGGCCGTCCAGCCCGGGTTTGGCGATCAGCACGCGGATAGGCACCGCACTCGTCTCCCTCGATGACGTACGCCAGGCCGCTGCGAGAATGGCGCCTGACGATGGGTCTCAATGAGCCAGAGTATGGACCCGGCGGCTACCTGCCGCCCCGGGCGTCGCAGCGCGCGCGCAAGATCGTGCTGCGCGCGCGGATGGGCCTGGGCTGGCCGCTCGCCGCCCTGGCCGCCGCGGCGGTGATCGCGGTCGCGGGCGCGCTGCTCCTGCG
>JBOGEA010000291.1:0-7565 GCA_050743205.1 Egibacteraceae bacterium
GTATTCCGCCGCGATCCAGCACACAACCGCGATTAACTCCGCGCGCTGCCGTCCCTCCGGTCCATGACTCGTCGGGCTGGGGCGAAGCCCCGCCAGTGGCCTTGGAGGGCGAGACCCGGAGCGTGAAGTACGGTCCACTGCCTGCGCGGATGTCAGATTTCAGCAGGAGTTGCTTGAGCGGTTCCAGGTGGCTGGGGTCCAGTCCACGGTCCCTGACCGCGACCTCGAACGTGGCCTTGCAGAGGCTGTCGAGCGCGGCATCGCTGAGCAGTCCTTCGGCGACGGCATCCGTGGTCTCGAGCACCTCCTGGGCCGACAGGATCACGCCCACGCTCCACAGCCGCCGAGGCCAGGGGATGACCGTGTCGAAGAAGTCGAGCAGGCGCGCCGCGACGTGGTGAGCATGACCGTTGTTTCGGAGCATCGGTCTGGTAGCGTAGAAGCCCTAAGGACCTGGGCATGAATAACGTGGCGGAAGTTACGGTCGCGTGACTCGCTGACCAGGTCAAATCCGGATGAAAGCGTCAAGTTATTTGTGCCCAGGCCCTAAGAGGGGGAAGCCGCCTTCACGGGCCGCTTCCCCCCTTTTCATCCTGTTGCACAGTGATCTGCCCCGCGTCAGGGACACATCACAGCGCTCACGCGACAGGGATGGCCGCAGAGCGAGCAGTACAGAGGTTGTCCCGGGCCTCGTCCTGCGTGCCTGGGCCACGAGCAGCGGTCGCGGATGAGATGGGGGGTGTCCAGCTACTCTGCGCGACCACGCGGTGACGACCGCGAACACGGTCAGGGTCTCCCCACAGTGGATCCGGCAGCCCAACGACCGCGCCGACCCCCAACCCGTCGAGTCGACGATCATGACCTTGGTCGGTCACCGCCGCGCGGCGGTGGCGGCGTCTCAAGCCTTACATCCGGCCGCCGCACGGTCAGGACGCTGCTGTAGGAACTCGGTCACCGGCGGGTCGCGTCGCCTCAGCTATGGCCCTGCTGCCTCGACCCCGCGCCTGAGACGTTGATCGCCTCCGTCAAAGCGCCGGCTAACCGAGCTCTGGTCGACCTGGACGGCGTGGGCGCGCTGAACTGCCCTGCTCGCGGAGGGACCCGCAGCGCATTGCCGCCGCCGCCGCGGTCGGTACTGATGGCGGCGGCGGCGGCGTCGGTCGAGCGGGCGCGGGAGCGGCCGATCCAGATCCTGGGCGACGAGAAGCACTCGGCCGGCTGGTACCAGACTGTTCGGTCAGGCGGCTGTCCTGCGCACTGCCGCGCTGCGAGCCGCTTGCACCACCGCCTGGTCCTTCAGCGACCTCGGCGCGGTTTAGGGATCCGTCCGGGCCGCTCCGATGGTCTTGCCGCCGGCCCCGAGGTGGCGCCCTGCACGCCGCTGTACCGCCCCTGCTTGACCACGGCCGCCCTCTGACGGCCGGGGGGTCATGGACGTGACGACGGTCACCAACCCGCTGTGCGGCCATCGCCTGGCCCAGGAGTGGGTCGGCTGCATGGCATGCGTCCCCTGACGACGACGCATGCACGTCGTGTTCGTTCGGATAGCCGCCTAAATAACACTCGTCACGAGAGGGCAGATTGTGGCCGTGTACAGATGAAGGCGCGTAGGCGCACAATGAGAGGCTCGCCGGAAGGATGAGCGTCGGCCCGAGGTCGGCTCGTCAAGGTGGATGCTCGACTGAGCGGGAGCAAGCTCGTGAATGACCAGACTTTGGACAGCCGTTCTTCGTCTGCTGTCGCGAGCGCGGTACCCGGGTGGGTCGCCCGGCTCGTTGACACCAGCACGAGAAATCCACTCCTGTATCTCCGCTCCACGAAGACGACGACGCTTGACCTCGCGAAGGCTGATGCCGCTGCAGCAACTCAGCTGCTCGCGGGGTGGGCGGTACGGCTGACCGAGTTGTTCCCTGAGCCGGAGAGGTTAAAAGAGGCGCGCGGTCCGGTGAAGAGCATTCGCGGGCGCGCCCGGGTGTTTCGTGATGAACAGGGTGTTGAGGTGCTGCATCTCGCGGTGGGAGTGCTGAGTTGGACGGATACCGGCGGGGCGAGCGCCGCGGCTCGCAAGGTGCGCGCTCCTGTCCTGCTCTGCCCAGTGGAATTCGGCGGGAAGGGAGTCGACGACCCAACCATCCAGCTGGGCGAGGACCCGCAGGTGAACCCCGTGCTTCTGTTCTACCTGCGACAGCAGTACGACATCGACCTGGAGTTCGGTCCTGCGCCAGGGGGAGAGAAAGAGGAGGCGCCTGACACACCGTTGGACGTGCGGGCAAGGGCAGTGTCGGACCGCGTACGAGACGCGGCAGGCGCCCGCCTCCCCGACATGATCTTCCAGGAACAGCTGATCATCGGTCTGTTCAGTTACGAGAAACTCCCTATGGTCGAGGATCTTCAAAGGGCCGGGGCAGCGCTGGCAGGCCATGAGATCATCGCCGCGTTGGCGAAAGACGAGCGTGCATGCGATGTGCTGCGGTCGACCATACAAGACCCCCTCCCAAGTGATCCAGACGGCCGTCCCCCGCGCGAGGACTTCCTGGTTCTCGATGCCGACTCCTCGCAGGTGCAGGCGATCGACGCCGTACTGACTGGTCGGCATCTGGTGATCAAAGGCCCGCCCGGAACGGGGAAGAGCCAGACGATCGCCAACCTCATCGCCAGCCTGATCGGGCGGGGGCGGCGCGTGCTGTTCGTGGCCGAGAAGAGCGTCGCGCGCGAGGAGGTACTGGATCGTCTTCTCGATACCGGTATCGCGGACCTGGTCCTACATCTGCAGGACCGCAGGCAGATGGGGAAGCAGGTCGCCCAGCAGCTCGCCCACAGTCTGGACGAGGCCAGCAGGCAGCCGCCGGTCCGGGACGACGGCCTCGACAAGCGACTCGCCGACCGTCGGAGGACGTTGGTCGAATACGCGCGGGAGCTGCACAAGCCTCGCGAACCCTGGGGGCTGAGCATCTACGACGCTCAGAGCGCGTTGCTCGGGCTGGCCGGTTACGAGAGCGATGTCCGATTCCCAAGGTCCACGCTCCACGCGCTCACTGGCGAGGTCGCTGACGACGTGGACGAGTGGCTGAGAAACCTCGTGGACGCCGGTGGTTTGGACGCTTCCACACAGACGTCTCCCTGGGCGGGAACTCGGGTGACGAGCGCGGAAGAGGTTCAAGACCTCACTGAGCACATCTACAGCCTGCTCTCGGAGGAGCTGCCCGAGACGGGTCGCCGCTTACGCCGGATCGTGGAGCAGACGGGGCTGCGGCCCCCCGCCAGCCTCGAACAGTGGGAGCAGCTGCTCGGCCTCTTGGAGGATTTGGCGCGTCTGCTGTCAGCTCACGCGCCAGCCGTGGTCGAGCTTGAGGAGTCCGAGCTGCGGCAGCTGGTCGGTGCGACCGCATCAAAAGCATGGCGTCAAGAGCAGGGCGTATCGATCGGCTTCTGGTCCCGCCGGCGTTTCGTCCGGCAGGCACGCGAGCTGCGGTGTGACGGGGAGCGCAACCGGACAGCGCTGCACGACGGGCTCCTTCTGGTCACTTCGGTGTGGGAGCGGTGGCGAGCTGCCGCGGAGGTTGAGGCCGATCCCCGGCTCCCGGAGGAGCTGCCAGACGCGCTCGTTGCCTACCAGAGTCTGCGCGGCCGTTTGGGGGCAATCTCGGCTGTGCTGGCGACGAGCGGACTGGAGCGGCTGTCCGTCGATGCCGCCGCTGAGCAAATCCGCCGTCTCGAGGGCGACCTGCCGATCCTGCAGCGCCTGCCGAAGATCAACAGGCTGACGAATGAGCTGAAGAGCCTCGGTCTCGGCCGGCTCCTGGAGGAGCTCGGGAGCAGGCACGCGGATGCGGAGGAGGCCGTCAGCCTCTTCCGGTGGGCGTGGCTCCGGTCGATCCTGGACAGCCTCATGGCCGGAAGCCCGCTGGCTACCCTGCCGGGACAGGCGCACGCCCGCGCCGTCACAGAGTTCGCCGAGGCTGACCGTCAGCACTTGCGGTTGGCGTCACAGCGGATCCGCCGTCGTGCCGCTGAGCGGCTCGTGCAGGCCATGAACCGGCATCCCGAACAGGCAGGGCTGGTCAGAGAGCAGGCGGCCAAGCAGAAGCGTCATCGCCCCGTGCGCGAGCTTGTCGGCGCGGCGCGCGACGTGGTGTTGGCGGCCCGCCCGTGCTGGGCCATGTCGCCTCTCGTCGTCAGCAAGATCTTGCCGCCAGAGCGCCTCTTCGACGTCGTGATCTTCGATGAGGCGAGCCAGGTGCGTCCGCACGAGGCCATCACCTCTATCATGCGCGGCAGCCAGGTCGTGGTGGCTGGCGACGAGTGCCAACTGCCGCCCACGGCTTTCTTCCAACGTCTGCTCGCCGATGAAGACACGGACGCGCTCACGGCCAGCGATGATTACGAGTCGATCCTCGACATCCTGCGGACGCTGCTGCCCGTCCAGACCCTCGACTGGCACTACCGCAGCGCTGACGAACGGTTGATCGCGTTCTCGAACGTCGAGATCTACGACTCGAAGCTGGTGACGTTCCCCAGCGTGTTGGCAGAGACACCGCTGCGCCATGTGCTGGTGGAGAACGGGGTCGCGACGATCGGCCAGGACGGTTCCGCGCCCGCCGAGGTCGATGCCGTGGTGCAAGAGGCAGTGCGCCATGCCGAGCAGCACCCTGAGGAGGATCTCGGCATCATCGCGTTCGGCGACAAGCATGCCCAGCGCATCGAGCGCAAGCTGCGAGCAGTCATCGCAGACAGACCTGACATCCAAGGATTCTTCT
The DNA here is from genome assembly GCA_050743205.1 of Egibacteraceae bacterium. Lineage (GTDB taxonomy): Bacteria > Actinomycetota > Nitriliruptoria > Euzebyales > Egibacteraceae > JBOGED01. Next base: position 4,758 of record JBOGEA010000291.1, read on the forward strand.
CCGAGCAGAAAGTCGACGGCCGGCGACCTTACTTTGTGAAGAACCTTGAGACCGTGCAGGGCGACCAACGCGCGGCGATCATCCTCAGCATCGGCTACGGGAAGACCGCGTCAGGAAAACTGTCTTACAATTTTGGACCTATCAACCGGGAGGGCGGGGAGCGCCGTCTCAACGTCGCGGTGACTCGCGCCCGCCGGCGCCTGACCGTGGTGAGCTCGTTCTCCTCGGCGGAGCTGGATCCACGGAAGTTGAACCGGCGTGGCCCACAGCTCCTCCGCTCCTTCCTGCAGTACGTGGAATCGGGCGGCGAGCGGTACGACCGGGGACCGAACCGAGAAATAGAACTCAACCCGTTCGAACTCTCGATTTATCGTGCGCTGGAGGACGCTGGGATCCTGGTCACACCTCAATACGGCGTGTCTGAGTACCGACTCGACTTCGCTGCCGCCCACTCTCCGGAACAACCAGGACGGATGGTGCTGGCGATCGAAGCCGACGGTGCCACCTACCATGCTGGCCGATCCGCCCGGGACCGAGATCGGCTTCGCGAAGAGCACCTCACGCTCCTCGGATGGAAGTTCCACAGGATTTGGTCCACCGATTGGTTCCGGGATCCCCAGTCCGAGGTCGACAAAGCCGTTGCGGCGTGGAAAGAGGCGGTCAAAGCCGCCGATCAAGAAGCCCAGAACGCTCCTCGACCGAAACCGATCCAGGTCGTGCAGGACAAGGAATGGGTGCCGCCTCGACGGAGGCTCCCACGTCCGCACTTGCCGAAACATAAATCGATCACGTTGTACACTGACCAGGAGTTCGACGACCTGGTGCGCTGGGTCATGAGCGATGAGCTGCCGCGTGATGACGAGAAACTGCGCCGCTTAGCGTTCGCTGAGCTGCCCTTTCAAAAGCTCGGGTCGGCTATTCGTGCCAGGCTCGACGCGGCGATCGAACGCACCCGGCCTCCGGATCGGGGCGAGTGATGCCCCCGGTGCTGCACTCCAACACTGTACGGATCCTCGTCCAGTACATCTGCGACATCGGCGGTCCGTACGAACGCCCCGTTCGGCGTCTGCCGGAGTTCTTCTGCAACGCCGGATGGCAGGACGTCCCCGAGTATGACGGTCCGACCCGGCCGCAGTGGGTCGCGCAGCTCCTCAACGAGCGGTTGAGCGACCGTGTCGCGATCGAGCAGGTCCTACGGCAGTTGTGCGATCAGCGGGAGTACGACTCTGTCGAAGACGCCGCGCACGTCCGGGACAGCCTCAACGAGGTGCTCGCTCGCGAGGGGCTCCGCGTGGACTACCAGGGAGGGCGCCCAGCGGCGGTCGATATCGTGCCACCGCACGGCGCGTCCGTACGCACCGCGCCGGTTGAGCTCGATGTAGAACTGGACCGCATCATCGGCGACCGGAAGATAGTTGAGCTTCTGCGCGCGCGCTATGCCGAGGCATCGGTCTGCCGGGACAACAACGCGCATGTCGCCGCGATCGTGATGCTGGGCAGCTTAGTCGAGGGAGCGCTCTTCGCGGTCCTGACCGAGCGTGATCCGGCGATCCGAGCGCAAACGCTCGACCAGAAGGAGAAAGGACTGCGAACGCCGAGACACAACCTGTTTACGCTCATCGATATGGCTCACGAGCGGGGTTACATCGCGCGAGACGCGAGGGATTTTGTCCACGTCATGCGCGAGTACCGTAACCTCATTCATCCTCGAGCGCAGCTGGAGTTCGATGTGACGCCCGATGCCGACCTTGTCGCCGCCTGTTGGCAAGCGGGGATCATGGCGCTCAACGACCTTGGCACCACACTGCTGTCGGACGGCCGGAGACGGGATGCGTGAGCGGCCACCGCCCTAACCCCAATACTGCTGACTTTGGGGAGGTTTGTCCGGTAAGGTGGATTCGGGAGGTGCCGGATGCCACGTGCTGGGCAGGTCAAGCCACCGACTCATGAACGGGGAGTCGGACCGGATCGCGACCAGGTGCGCTGACACGCGCGTTCCCCGCGGAGTCAGTCGACGAGGTGATCGCCGCCACCGGGCGGGGTGAGCAGCGTCACCGGCTGCCCCCAGCCCGGGTGACGCTGTAGTTCGTGTCGGCGATGTGTCTGCTCTTCGACCAGGGCTACGGGGAGGTCATGCGCCTGCTGGTCGGCGGCCTGGGATGGACGCAACGCTGGGCCAAGGCGTGGGAGGTCCCTCGACGGGGGCGATCTCCCGCGCCCGGGCACGGTTGGGACCCCAACCACCGCGGGCGCTGCTCGCCAGGGTGTGCCGGCCGTTGGCGACCGAGGCGACCCCGGGAGCGCACTGCCGCCATTGGCGGCTGACGGCCATTGACCGCCACCGTGTGCCGACGTCGCCGACACGCCGGAAAACGACGCGGCGTTCACCCCGGCCCGGCAGCGGCCGCAGCGAGAAGACAGGAGCGTTCGGGCAGGTCCGCATGGTCGGGCTGGGCGGATGCGGCACCCACGCGATCACCGACGCGGTCATGGACGGCGCCAAGACGTCCGAGGTCGCCTTGACCCACAAGCCGCTCGACGGGCTGGGCCCTGACCGCCTGGGCCCGGGTGTGCCGCTGTTGGCCGACCGGGGAGCTCTGCAGCTTCGATATGTGGCGGAAAGCCGCCGCGACCGGCGCCGACCTGGGGTGGCGCGTCAAGCCTGACCTGAGACTGCCCGCGCTGGAGGTCTTCGACGACGGCTCCTGGCGCAGCCGGGTGTTCGCCTCCTCTGACCGTCGTCGCGTCAACCCGATCAGCGTGCGGGTCATCGAGTACACGATCAAAGAGCCTGGCGGCAAGACGGTC
>JBOGEA010000292.1:0-7543 GCA_050743205.1 Egibacteraceae bacterium
GTATCGGCGCCATATATGTCGCCGATACTCCACAAACCCGCCGTCAACCCGCGCGCAGACGACTACCGGACGAGGCCGTGGCGCATCGCGATGACCACGGCCTGGACGCGGTCTGAGGCCTTGAGCTTGGCGTAGATGCGCGACAGGTGACTCTTCACCGTTTCGTCGCCCAACTCGAGCACCTCGGCGATCTCGCGGGTCGACTTGCCGGTCGCGAGCTGCTCCAGGACGTCCTGCTCACGCTTGGACAGCGGTTGGAGCCCGGCGTGGATCGCCAGGGGGCCGACTCGCTCCAGGAAGGGGCGGGTGACGTCGGGGTGCAGGAACCCCTTGCCGGCCGCCACCGCTCGCACGGCCTGGACCAACTCGTCACGGCGCACGTTCTTCGGAAGATATCCGGCGACACCCGCGGCAACGGCGCGGGTCACCGTGTCGTGGTCGGTGAACATCGTGAGCGCCATGGTGCGCGTCGGGAGATCCCGCTCCTCGATCTGGCGCACGGCGGCCAAACCATCCATGCCGATGAGGTTCACATCGACGAGGGCGACCTTGGGGCGGTGCTCCTCGACTGCGGCGACGAGCTCCTCGCCCGAGGCGACGATTGCGACCACCTTCATGTCCGGCTCGAACGAGAGCATCGTCTCAATGCCGTCGGCGACCAAACCGTGATCCTCCGCGATGACGATGTCGATGATCTCCGTCCCGGCGGGGGTTTCGGACGATCGGCTGACCGGATTGGGAGCGCTCACAGAGGGACCTCCACCTCGATCCTGGTGCCCGCCCTCTCACCACTGTGCACGGTAAAGCGTCCGAGCACCAGCTCGACACGCTGCTGCATCAACGCCAACCCATGGTGACCGGCCGGAACTGTCTCGGGCGTGAAGCCTCGGCCGTCATCATGAACGCACACAGTGAGAAGGCTATCGGTGGCATTGAGCTGTACCACTACATTGTGCGCCCGGGCGTGCTTCGCCACGTTCGACAAGCACCCCCGCACCACCTCCATGACGAGGATCTCGACCGCCAGCGGCAGCGGCGGCAGCGGCTCGGGGATGACGGTCAACCGCCCGTCGACGCCGTTCTCCAGCCGCAGCTGCTCCAGCGATTTGTTCAGCGCCTCACGCAGACCGCCTGGCACGACGGTCTGCACGGTCAGCGCGTCGAGCACCTGCCGCAACCGGTTGATGCCCCCGTGCACTGCCCTGCGCGTCGCGCTGGCGAGCTGGTCCGCCTGGGTCGAGTCCTGCCCTCCGATCGCCGATCGCACATTGTCGGCCTGAATCTCCGCGGCCGCCAGGTACGGCAGCACCTCGTCGTGGATCTCCAGCGCCACCCGGCTGCGCTCGCGGGTCGCCTCCTCGATGATCTTGCCCGCCAGATTAGCCCGCGCCCGCTCGACCTCGCCCAACGCCTCCTCCAGGTCGAGGCGCTGCAACGCCATCCCGATCAGTCCCGCCGCGGCCTCGACGACCTTCATCGACCGCTCGTCGATGTCCGCCGGCACGCCGATCGCCGCCCCGCCACCTCCCCGCACCTTGACCAGCCGGAGATCCTCCGGAATGACACCCGCCAGCGAGACGACGACGCTCGGTGTGTCCAGTGCCGTGCACAGCGCCTTCCGGGCGATCTCCTCCGCCTGCTCGTGGCGCCGCGTGGTCAACAGCTCCGTCCCCAACAGGTTGAGCATCTCGAGCTCCCGCACCCGGGCCGTAAGCTCCTCAGCGCGGTCCTCGCTCTCACGGGCTGACCGCACCGCGCTGTAGCCGAGCCACAGGGGCAGCGCCAGCAGCAGCACCGACGCGGGCGCGACCAGGTCGTACAGCACGACGATCAGCAGCGCCAGACCGACCACCATGGTCAGGCCGAGCGAGCGGGATGACGGGAAGCGCACGACCAAAATCCTGGTCGCCTGACGGATGGGCAGACCCCGCAGCGAGTACAGCAGCGTCGTCGCGATGGTGTTCACGCAGTTGAGGGCGACGCTCGCCGCCACGGTGGCGGCGAGCAGAGCCACCAGCCGGCTCTGGCCGGCCAATACCGCGTCGACCGCCATCGCCGCGAACGCCGCGGCGCCCGCCGAGAGCGCCCCCTGCGCGCGGTTGAACACGATCGCCCACCCCTGCGTGTCCGGCCGGAACTCGCGCTCATTCACCCGGCCGAGGAGGCTGACCAGCACGGCCAGCGGCTGGGGCAGCAGCACGGACGCCGCCGCCAGGACGGGCCCGCTGAACGTCAGGTCGAGGTTCGCGCGCGGGAGGATCGGGATGCTGCGGAAGCTTGTGACCGCGAGGAAAGCCACCCAGAGAAGGGCTCGCCCAGGATTCTCGAGCGCCAGCCGCAGTCCCGCTGGCACGAAGGTCAGGGCCACCACCGCCAGCACCGTGATGTACAGGCGGCACGCCACACTCAGGTGCTCCCGCCGCAACCGCTCCCTCGACCGCACGCCTGCCTGAGGCGGCCTTCGCCGTCCCACCCGGCTCTTCAGGCTTTGATCGGTCACCATCCGATAGCGTACGTGAGATTGAGGAGGGACTAGAACCAGGGATCTAGCATCGGCTTGAGGTCGCCGAGATGATCACAGAGTGTGAAGAGTTCTTCACGCGACGCTCACCTCCTCGCCATGCCCATGAGCTTGGGGGGGTGCCGTGGGTCTGTCCCGCCTTGTCACGTTCATCCCCCACCCCGAGAGATGCGCGTGTGCCTAGAGTCATACCACAGAATCCATGGACTAGCTCTGGATTCTGTTCGCGGAGCAGCATGCATAGCCCTCCTTGGCTAGGAGAGAAGGGAAAGCGCCCTTCTTTTCACTACTGCGCGCGACGCCCCACACCCGGGCAGTCCGGGGATGCGAGACTGCACGTTTATGGGACAGCTCGAATATCTGACCGCGCTCTTCCTCTGTCTGGTGGTGACCCTCCCCCTGGAACTGGTCCTCCACGTGGGGGTCTACCGTCAAGCCCGCCGCCTGCTCGCATCCCTGAGCTGCGCCGGGGTGGCGTTCGTGACGTGGGACCTCGTGGGCGCCCGGCTGGGGCACTGGGGGTACAACCCCGCATACGTCACGGGCCTGGAGGTGGTTGGACTGCCGATCGAGGAGTACCTCTTCTTCATCGTGGTGCCGCTCTGCGGAATCCTCGCGTACGAGGCCGTCCGCGCTACGCTGCCCGACGTGTCCCGTTGGCTGGCCGACCGCTGGGAGCGGGTGAGGGAGGCGATGCGGCGGTGACCCTCGGCTACACGCTGTTCTGCCTGCTAGCCCTGGCCATCACCGGCGGGCTGGAGCTGATCCTGCGCACCGGGCTGCCGCGTGACCGCCGGTACTGGATCGCCCTGGGGATCGTCGGCTTCTTCCAGCTCATCCTTGACGGCTGGCTCACCTGCCGCCCGATCGTTACCTACGCCGAGCACCAGTTCAGCGGCATCCGCTTCGGCTGCCCGCCCTGGAGCATCTTCCAAGCGGGCGGCATGCCCCTCGAGGACCTCGTCTTCGGCTGGGCGATGATCACCCAGGGCCTGATGTGGTGGCGCTGGTGGGGCGAACGGCTCGCGCCGTGAATCGCACCGGGTCAGCGCAGGAGGGCGGGGGTCAAGTCGGCGGCGCTGCCCGCGCCCGCGGCCCACGCGCCGATGCGCAGCTGATCGCCCAACACGCCGACCGCCCGAACCGCGGCGGCGGGGCCGTCAGCGGCGGCGGCCAGCAGGCCACGGGCGACACCCGCGAGATCAGCCCCCAGGCACAGGACCTTCAGCGCGTCGACGCCATGACGGAGGCCACCGGAGCCGGCCAGCACCACGCTGCTGCCGGCGGCGTCGATCACCGCGCGGGCGCGGGGGACGCACTCGGCGGTCGACCAGCCCCAGTCCGCGAATGCCTGCGCCACCTCGCCCGCGGCCTCATCGCGCAGCCCCTCGACCCGCGCCCAGTTGGTGCCTCCAGCGCCAGCGACGTCGATGCCCGCGACCCCCGCGTCGAGCAGGGCGACGACGTCTGCTGGGGCCATGCCGAAGCCGACCTCCTTCACCATGACCGGCGCGCCGACGGCGGCGCACACCTCGGCGATGCGTTCGCACAGACCGCCGAACCGGGTCTGCCCGCCGGGCTGGATCGCCTCCTGCACCGCGTTGAGGTGCAGGACGAGCACGTCGGCCTCGCACATGGCGACCAGCCGGGCGCAGTCCGCCGGCCCGTACTCGTGCAGCTGCACGGCGCCGAGGTTCGCGAGCAGCAGCACGTCAGGCGCCGCGTCGCGCACCTGGAAGGTGTCGATGCCCGCGGTGCCGTCGAGGAGCGCCCGGCCGGATCCCAGGCCCAGCGCGACGCGGTGCTCCTGCGCGGCCTGCGCGAGGGCCCGGTTGATCGGCCCAGCCTCGCTGACGCCGCCGGTCATGCACGAGACGAGCAGCGGCGCCTCCAGGCGCCTTCCCCACAGATCCAGGGACAGGTCGACGTCGCGGAGGTCCCGCTCAGGCAGCGCGCGGGCGCGGACCCGCACCTCGTCAAGCCCCGTCGTGATCGCCGAGCCGACGTCTCTGCCCAGACTCAGCATGAGATGGTCCCGCTTGCGCCCCTGCGCTCCGATAAGTCGCTGCACCCGTCCATCGTGGCATCCATCCGTCCCCGACGTCATCAGATAACGTGGGGCCACCCGTCTTCTGGCAGGAGGGATCTGATGCTGGAGCAGATCGAAGGACCGGCCGACCTGCGTGGGCTCGGTCCGGCCGAGCTGGAGGCGCTCGCCGCCGAGATTCGCTCGTTCATCATCGATGCGGTCTCGAAGAGCGGCGGGCACCTGGGGTCGAACCTCGGCGCCGTCGAGCTGACGCTCGCGCTGCACCGGGTCTTCGACTCACCACGCGACGTGATCCTGTGGGACACAGGGCACCAGGCCTACATCCACAAGCTGGTGACCGGTCGCCAGGAGGGGTTCGCGCGGCTGCGTCAAGCGGGTGGCCTGTCCGGCTACCCGTCGCGCGCTGAGTCCTCGCACGACTGGGTCGAGAACAGCCACGCCTCGACCATCCTCAGCTACGCCCACGGCTTGGCCACCGCGCTGCACGGCGGCGACCGGCGCGTCGTCGCGGTGATCGGGGACGGGGCGATGACCGGCGGGATGGCGTATGAGGCCCTGAACAACCTGGGTCACAGCGGGCGGCGGGTCCTGGTCGTGCTGAACGACAACGGGCGCTCGTACGCGCCCACCGTCTCCCGCCTGTCCGAGGGGCTGTCGTGGCTGCGCCTGCACCCGTCGTTCGTCACCGCCCGCCGGCGGGTCGAGAGCCGGGTGCGGGGCCTGCCCGCGGTCGGCGGGCTCGCGTGGACCTGGATGCAGGGCGTCAAGGCCGCGTTCCGCGAGGTCTTCGAGCCGCGGGCGTTCTTCGAGACGCTCGGCGTGCGCTACACCGGCCCCATCGACGGCCACGACATCGCCAAAGTCGAGCACGCGCTGCGCCACGCCGCCGCCTACGACGGGCCGATCGTCGTCCACGTGCTCACCCAGAAGGGCCACGGCTACCCACCCGCTGAGCAGGACGACGAGAAGTGCCTGCACGACACCGGCACCTTCGACCCCTCCACCGGCGAGGCCCTGTCGGCGGGACCGCAGCCGCTCGGCTACACGCAGGTGTTCAGCGCCGCGCTCGTGCGGCTCGCCGGCGTCCACCCCAATCTCGTCGCGATCACCGCCGCGATGCCCGGATCGACGGGCCTGCTGCCCCTGCAGTCCCGTCACCCCGACCGTGTCCTGGACGTCGGCATCGCCGAGCAGCACGCCATCACCGCCGCCGCGGGTATGGCGATGGGGGGGCTGCGTCCCGTCGTCGCGGTCTACGCGACCTTCTTCTCGCGCGCGTTCGACCAGGCCAACCTCGACGTCGGGCTGCACGGCCAGCCGGTGGTGTTCGCGCTGGACCGGGCCGGGATCACCGGCGACGACGGCGCGTCCCACCACGGCGTGCTCGACATGGCGCTGTGCCTGAAGATCCCCGGCATGACCATCTTCGCACCGTCGTCCGCTGGTGAGCTGGAGCAGATGCTGGCCGACGCGCTGGAGCTGGACGGCCCCGCCGCCGTTCGTTTCCCCAAGGGCACCGCCCGCATCGTCGACCCCGCCCAGATCGGGGCCGGGCTGCGCGCGCGCAAGGTCCGCGACGGCACCGACGCGTGCATCCTCGCGGTCGGCAGGCTCGTCGAGGCCGCCGCGGACGCCGCCGCCGAGCTGGCGGCCCACGGCGTGTCCGCCGCCGTCTGGGACGTCCGCGTCGTGAAGCCCCTGGACCCCGCGATGCTCGCCGACGCCCGCGGCTACCCGCTGGTCGTCACGGTCGAGGACGGCGTCCGCATCGGCGGGGCCGGCATGTTCATCGCCGACGCGCTCGCCGGGATGGACGAGACCCGCGCCGCGCCCCGCATGCTGATCCTGGGCACCCCCGACCGCTACATCCCCCAGGCCAAACCCGCCCAGATCCTCACCGACCTCGGCCTGGACGGCCCCGGCATCGCCGCCGCCACCCGCAAAGCCCTCCGCTAGCCCAAAGTCAGCGCCACTCGGGCAGTTTTTCCTCCGTATCTGAAGGAAAACTGCGGTCAACTGCCGCTCCCGGTTCCAGGGCTCTGGACGCGCCTCGGCGCGTCTGCGCTGCCGACGATCTGATTGAGCGTGCCTCGACGCAGACATGATGTCTACCAAACTGTGAGAGCGATCAGCGGAGGTGGGCTCGTGGCCCGGACTTTGGTGGATCTGCCGGAGGACCTCGTGCGGCGGGCGATGGAGCTGACCGGGGCGCCGTCGAAGAGGGCCATGATCACTCGGGCGATCGAGGAACTGGTGAACAGGCAGGCCCAACTGGAGATGATCGACTGGATCCAAAGCGGGGGCCTTCCGGGCATCACCGACCACGCGGTCCAGGCAGACGCCCGTCGATGACGGTCCTTTACCTCGTTGACAACAGCGTGTTCCAGCGGTTGCCGCACCAGCAACACGTCGCCGATGCTCTGAGGTCATTCGCCACCCGAGGCCTGTTCGCGACCTGCCTGCCGATCACGCTCGAGGCGGGACACAGCGCCACCAGCGGAAAGGACCACGCTCGCGTCATCGAGCTGATCAGCGCTCGACGCCGGCTGCCGATCTCAGACGAAGTCGAACAGTGCGCGGTGACGCTGCAGTCCGCGCTCTGGAGCAACGGGCGCGTACACGCCGCCGGAGTCAACGACCTCGTAATCGCCGCGACAGCCATCGTCCACAACGCGACCGTGCTCCACTGCGACGCCGACTATGAGCACATCGCTGGGGTGTCCGACCTCTCCCACGAATGGGTGGTGCCCAGAGGTTCCACCGCATAAGGGGAGTTGAGACTGTTCAGCGCGGCACACGGCGTCTTCAACCGGTGTCTGGCGCTGCTGGCAGAACTCTGCACGATGCCATGAGCGGATGAGGGGAGCAGAGGACACGTCCCGGGTTCGTCCCGGCTCGACGAGTCGTGGGCGGGTGGGACGGTCGCGCGCGGGTTGACGGCAGTTTTGTGCTGGATCGCGGCGGAATACCGC
>JBOGEA010000293.1:0-7517 GCA_050743205.1 Egibacteraceae bacterium
TCCTTGACGGAAGAGCGGAACCCGACGAGGCGCGACCCCCCTTACGACCTGCTCGCCAGCGGCCCCAGCACCGCGACGAACTCGCCGCCGCTCCGACGCATGCCGCGCCTGCCAGCGCGGGAGTGGCCACCAATCAGGACGCCAGGATCACGCTGACGCCGGCCGGCGAGTGCCTCCGCGCTGACATCCCTGTTCCTCGCGCTCCAACGGCGCCGAAGCCAGTGCCGCCCGCAGAAATCCGTCGGATCCGACGGATAACCGCAGCCCAGGTGGGCGAGGCGGCAGCTTGGATGCAGTTTTCCGTCGAATGCGGCGGAAAGCCGCGCCTCAGCCCCGCTGCAACGGCGCTGATCAACGTGCTGGACAGCCGCTGAGGGTGGGCTTACTATGCGCTCAGCAAGTAGCAAGGGCTCGGGCGGGGAGGGAGGCCCGTATCGCGGGCTTGCTCCTTTTGCGCCGTGACGCCGGGCGGGCGGCGGCGCTGGAAGGTCGGGCTGCGCCGCTGTGGCACGAGACGCGAAACGGGACGCTCGCGGTGAGCCAAGGCATGCTCGGCTGACGGATCGGCGGCGCGGGGATCTGGACCGGCTCGTCCACCTCGCGATGAGACCCACAATTTTGACCTCATGGCACGCGCAGCGGGCTTTTTCGGCGTCCCTTCTTTTAGGTTTAAGAATTCTTTCGCAGATTGCTCTCCTGCACACTCTCACAGGTCGCGACGCCCCATCAGGCATTAGAAATTATGGAACGGGGAGCGATGACGCTCCCAAGAGCAAATCACGAAGGGAGAAGCGATGTCCACAGTACGCAGCCTATCGGGCGGGCGGCTTGTGCTGATGATCGCCACCAGCCTCATCTCACTACTCATATGGGCAGTGGGCTTCCCGCAAGTACACGCAAACGCCCAAACATCCGAACTGACTCTGGTCGAGGCGAAGGTTGTGGTGAACATCCCCGCCGCCGCGAGGCGTGTGCGCCTCACGTTCAGCAACGATGTATGCAACGTGCTCAGCCAGACCGGGTTCTCCTTGGTCGGTGCACCCGGTGTCCCCCCCGCGTCGACTGGCGCGTTCATCATGGCCAATGGCTGCGGGACGACCGTCGACGTCATATTCGCGGGCGCCCCCACCCTGACGCTGTTCACCTCCGTGATGGTCGCCGCCGGCACCGTCACTGACGCCTCCGGCCAGGGCAACACCACCGCCCAGTTCGTAACATTGACCGTCGGGGTCCCCCTTCCGCCCCCTGTCGCGCTACCCATCGTGCCCGGTGGGACCGGGATACCCCTGACCGCCGGGCCCGACTTCGTCACGGTCAGCCTCAACGCGTCGCTCACGCAGGTTCGGTACCAGTTCGACGTACCGCTCGACGCTGGGACCGCGCCAGCGGCAAGCGACTTCGGTTACCGGAACCTGAAAGGCGAAGACGTCGACAGCGCGAGCGTTCATGTGCAGGGCAACACTGTGCTGGCGGAGTTCAGCGACCCGATCAGTGATGACCTGCGCTTCTACGTCCGCGCCGAGGCCGTCCAGGACCTGTTAGGGCGGCTCAACCCGCCGAATGCCATCTTCGGCCCCGTGACCCCGGCGGGAACCCTGCCGACGCCCGCGGAGGTAGCTGCGGCTGCGGCTGCGGCAGCGGCAGCAGCGCCAGAGCTGGCCGCAGTGGCCCCTGTCGCCGCCCCTCCTGCCCCGCCGACCCAGTTCACGTTCACGTTCACCCAGCCGGTGTCACTGCTCGCGCTGGATGGGTTCGCGTTGTACGACGCCGCCGGCATGCGCTACCAGGCCAAGAGCTGGGTCCAAGCGGCCCCGAATATGCTGCAGCTCGACATGGCCGTCCCGACCGGCGTCGTCGCCGTCATCGGCACGGTCGATGCCGGGGCGGTCGAGGGCACTATTGGCACGGTCGCATCCAACGGCGTCGGATGCGTGGTTGTGGGCGCTGCTGGGCCCGCGGCCGTCTGCTGACTGGCCTTGGTCCTGGTCGATGCGGGCATCGGGGTGGTGCGGTTCCGGTTCACGACCCCGGTGAATGCCGCCGTCCTCATCATCGCGGCTGACTTCCTCGCGGACCCAGCCGCCGCTGGACAGAGGCCCGCCACAGCGGTCCTCCAAGTCAGCGGCAATGCGGTACAGGTCGAGGTCGACCCGAACGTGGCTGTGGCGGCCAACCTGTTCGTTGTCAACGCCGGCGCTGTGATCAACGGCGCCGGTGTTGGCAACGTCATGGCCATGCTTCCACCCACGCCATTCCTGTCCGGCGGCTGAGCCCCACCAGCGCGGGCGCGCGCGTCGACGTCGCCCTCCTTCAGGGAAGCGTTGACGCGCGACCCTGGCAGGAGCGGTGCCACATCAGGCGCTTGGGGCCTTGGATGGGCGAGACCCGTTGCGCGTGAGTCAAGCCTGGCGGGTCGGGTTGCGCACGTCGCTGGTCACGTCGGGGGGAGGTTTTGTGCTGGATCGCGGCGGTATACCGCCGCGATCCAGCACAAAACCGCGGTCAACTCCGCGCGCTGCCGCCCCTCCCGTCCATGGCTCGACGGGCCGGGGTGAAGCCCCGCTGGGGGGTCAAGCGACGGCTTCGAGGATGTCGTCGGGGATGTCGAAGTTGGAGTAGACGTTCTGCACGTCGTCGCAGTCGTCGAGCGCGTCGAGCAGGCGCAGCACCTGCTTGGCGACGGACTCCTGGGTGATCGCGACGGTGACCGACGGGAGCATCGTGGTCTCGGACGAAGAGACGGGGATGCCGGCCTCCTCCAGCGCTCTGCGGACGGCGTGGACGTCGCTGGGCTCGGCCGTGATCATGAACGAGTCCCCATCCTCGGCGATGTCCAGGATGCCTGCGTCCAGGCCGGCGGTGAGGAGATCATCCTCGGATGTGGCTCTGGCCGGCACGAGGATCACGCCGGTGCGGGTGAACAGGTAGTTCACGGCGCCCGGCGCGGCCAGCGATCCGCCGTTCTTGTTGAACGCGGCCCGCACGTCGTTGGCCGCCCGGTTGCGGTTGTCCGTGAGGCACTCGACGTACAGCGCCACCCCTCCCGGCGCGTAGCCCTCGTAGTACACCGTCTCGTAGCTCGCGCCGCCGACGCCGCCGGCCGCCCGCTTGAGCGCGCGGTCGATGTTGTCCTTGGGCATCGAGGCGTCGCGGGCCTTCTGGACCGCGTCCGCAAGCGTGGGGTTGCCCTCAGGGTCAGCGCCGCCGACCTTCGCGGCGGCCTCGATGCCGCGGATCAGGCGGGCGAACAGCTTGCCGCGCCTCGCGTCAGCCGCGCCCTTCTTCCGCTTGATCGTCGACCATTTGCTGTGACCGGACATGGTGGCTACTGCCTTCGCGCTCGCTTCACGACCTCCACGAAGAGCCGGTGGAGACGGCTGTCCCCGGTCAGCTCGGGATGGAACGCCGACACAAGGTGATGGCCCTGCCGGGCCAGAACGACTTTATCACCGACCAGCTCGCCCTCCCGATCGCGAGGGTTGACCGTGGCGAGCACCTCGACGCCCGGCCCGACCTCCTCCACCCACGGCGCCCTGATGAACACCGCGTGGAGCGGCGGCCCCTCCAGCCCTGCCACGTCCAGGTCGTCCTCGAAGCTGTCGACCTGCCGCCCGAACGCGTTGCGCCGCGTGACCAGGTCCATCACCCCGAGCAGCGGCTGGTCCGACGGCTGCCCGTCCGCCGTCAGCGCCGCGCGCCCCATCAGGATCGCCCCCGCGCACGTCCCGAACGCCGGCAGCCCCTCCCGCAGCCGCTCCCGCAGCGGCTCCAACAGCCCGTACCGGTCCAGCAGCCGCCCGATCGTCGTCGACTCGCCCCCAGGCAGCACCAACCCGTCCAGCCCCTCCAACTCCTCCACCCGCCGCACCACCGGCGCCCGCACCCCGCAGCCCTCGAGCATCCGCACATGCTCCGCCACATCCCCCTGCAGCCCCAGCACCCCAACAGCAACGCGCATACGCCGCAGCCTACCCAGCCGCAGCTGTGGAGACTGGCAGGGGCACATCAGCTCCTGGAGCTGGGCTGCGCGCGGGCGACGATCGACAGGTGGGTCGCCGAGGGCTGCTCAGCGTTGTGCATCATGGCGTCTACGGCCTGGTGGGTGCGGCGCCGTCACATGACCAACGCCCAGCGGGGCTGCGCCCCGCCCCGACGAACCATGGACGGGTGGGACGGCAGCGCGCGGGTTGACTGCGGTTTTGTGCTGGATCCCGGCGGAATACCGCCGCGATCCAGCACAAAACCGTCGCCGACGTGACCGCGACGCGCGCAACCGGATCCGGCAGAACTTGACTCACGCGCAACGGATTCGCGGACCCGAAGTCGCCTAGCCAGGTCACGACCGTATCCCGCGAACACCGATGCGCCCAGCGCTGGCGGATCGGCGACAGTATGGAGATCATTGACACCGACGAGTCAGCGCATTCAGGACTTCGAGCGGGCCGCCGCGCATGACCCAGAGATCGCGCTCAAGGAGTTGACGCACGATCTGACCGCGGCGGGTGGGCCGCTGGTCTAGCCGATCGAGGGTGGTGATGGGCGTGCGCTCGTCACGTTTGTGTGGATCGGAGCGGACGGGCCGGTGTCGATCCGCGGGAATCAGCTGTTTGCGGACCGGTTCGCCCCGTCGCACGTCATGACCCGCGCGGCCGGCACCGATGTGTGGTGTGCCAGCGTTGCCGTGGCCTCGGATGTCGTCACCGCATACCAGTACGTGGTGGACGATCCGTTCCTCGGGCTCGACCTCACGGAGGCGCCGCGGGACCCGCTCGACCTGATGCGGGTCCAGGCCGAGCGCTCGTTCGCGGATCCGTTCAACCCGGCGCGCCTCTACCCGCAGACGGCGGTGATCCTGGGTGAGCGAGCGCCCGAACAGCCGTGGGAGTCGATCCTCCAGTTGCCGAACGCCGAGGTCATGGCCTGGTTCGACGCGCGGGGCGCGCCTGGTGGGACGCTGACCGCCCACCGGCTGGCCTCAACGGCGCTGGGCAATGAGCGGGAGGTCACCGTCTACACCCCGCCGGGTTCCCTCAAGACCGGTCCGCCGAGCCCGCTGACCGTCGTGCTCGACGGTGAGTGCTGGCTGGCGCTCGACCTTCCCGTGGCGCTGGACAACCTCATCGCCGCGGGACGGATCGCGGCGCCGGTCGTGGCGCTCGTGCACAACGCGACGCGGCCCTCCAGCTACGCTGCCCGCATGCTGGACATGACCTGCAACCCGGCGTTCGCGGTCATGCTGGCCGACGAGCTGCTGCCGATGCTGCGCCAGGCCCACCGCGTCACGCCGGATCCGGCCGGCACGATCCTGGCCGGCAACAGCCTGACCGGGCTGGCGGCGGCGCACGCGGCGTTCGAGCGGCCGGACGCGTTCGGCAACGTGCTGTGCTCGTCCGGCTCGCTCTGGTGGGGCGTCACCGTGGACGGCGAGCCGGAGTGGCTGACCAGGCAGTACGCCGCCGCCGCGCGCAAGCCGATCCGGTTCTGGGTCGACGTCGGCCTGTTGGAGCTGGACCGCGCGAACCCTGTCGCGCCGGGCATCGACCCCAGCCGCCTTTTTCGAACGGTCCTGCGGGCGAAGGGCTATGACGTCGCCTACCACGAGGCGCCGGGCGGGCACGAGTTCGCCACGTTCCGCCGCGGCCTCGTCAAGGGCTTGGAGGCGCTCTTGGCTCCGGCGGGCTGAGCCGTGTACGACGCGGTCGTGGTCGGATCGGGGCCCAACGGGCTGGCCGCGGCGATCACGATCGCCGAGACGGGCCGGTCGGTGCTGGTGCTGGAGGCTCAGGACAGCGTCGGCGGTGGGGTCCGCTCCGCGCAGCTGACGCTGCCGGGGTTCAACCACGACATCTGCTCCGCGATCTACCCGCTGGTGGAGGGGACCCCGTTTCTTTCCCGCCTGCCGCTGGAGCGGTACGGTCTCGAGCTGATTCACCCGCCGGTCCCGCTCGCTCACCCCCTGGACGGCGGCCGGGCCGCCGTGCTCGAGCGGTCTGTCGAGGACACCGCCGTCGGGCTCGACGGCGACGCCGACGCCTACCGCGCGCTGATGAAACCGCTGGTGACGGGCTGGGAGGGCATCTCGGCGGGGATTCTCGGCCCGCCCCGGCTGCCGCGCCACCCCCTCGCGCTCGCCCGTTTCGGGTGGCACGCCGTCAGGTCGGCCACGGCGCTGGCTACGGGTGAGTTCCAGCACGAGGCCGCCCGGGCGCTGTTCGCGGGCATGGCGGCGCACTCGTTCCTACCGCTGGAGCGCAGCCCGAGCGCCGCCTACGGCCTGGTGCTCGGCGTCCTCGCGCACGTGGCCGGCTGGCCCCTCGTCAAGGGTGGAGCGCAGCGCCTGGCCGACGCGCTGGCGCGCCACCTGGCCGGCCTCGGCGGGACCGTGGTGACGGGCCGGCGGGTGAGGCGCTTGAGTGACGTGCCGCCGGCGCGGGCCGTTCTCCTGGACGTCACGCCTCGCCAGCTCGTGCGCATCGCCGGCGACCGCCTGCCGGCGGGTTACCGTCGCGGCCTGGAGCGCTACCGGTACGGGCCAGGCGCCTTCAAGGTCGACTGGGCGCTGGACGGGCCCGTGCCCTGGACCGCCCAGGCGTGCCGGCGCGCCGGCACCGTCCATCTCGGCGGCGCGCTGGCGGAGATCGCCGCCTCAGAGCGGGACGTGGCCGAGGGCCGTCACCCCGAGCGGCCGTACGTGCTGATCGCGCAGCAGAGCCTGTTCGACCCGACCCGCGCGCCGGAGGGCAGCCACACCCTGTGGGGATACTGCCACGTGCCCAACGGCTCGACCGTCGACATGACCGAGCGCATCGAGGCGCAGGTCGAGCGGTTCGCCCCCGGGTTCCGCGACCGCGTCCTCGCCCGGAACGTGCGGCCCCCCGCCGCGCTTGAGCGGCACAACGCCAACTGCGTGGGCGGCGACATCAACGGCGGCCTGGGAGACTGGCGGCAGCTGTTCACCCGGCCGGTCCCACGCCTCGTGCCCTACGCCACGCCTGTCGACGGGCTGTACCTGTGCTCCTCGTCAACCCCACCGGGCGGCGGCGTCCACGGCCTGTGCGGCCATTACGCGGCCCGCGCCGCCCTGCGCCGCAGCCTGCGTTGACGCAGGCGGGCATCGCCGATTCAACCCGCTTGGCATGCACCCGTGGGTGGTGCCACCTGCGCGTTGTGCGCTCAAGGCAGCGGTCGCGTTGCGGCCGGAAGGCCGTCGGCAGGGGTGGCCTGAGTGTGCGCCGTTGAGGGAGCTGGGGACAGATCCTGTGCTGCAGCTCGGTGGCGGCAGCTGGGGACACGGCCGAGGCCGTCTGCGAGCTCAGTCGCCGGCACCACCAGCGGCACCCGGGCGTCCACCCGGATCGACGACTGCTCGAACGCTGCGACCTTCGCGGGATTGTTGGTGAGCAGCCGGATGGTTTTGACCCCGAGGTCTTCCAGAATGAAGATGGCGGCCGAGTAGTCGCGCTGATCCGCGCCGAATCCGAGGTGCAGGTTCGCCTCAACAGTATCGAGCCCATCAT
>JBOGEA010000294.1:0-7490 GCA_050743205.1 Egibacteraceae bacterium
GCGGGCCGTGGGTGCCCTTTGGGTCAGCCGCACTGCAGGTTTCCTCCGTATACGGAGGAAACCTGCAGGTCAGGCGTGCGTTGTTGGGCTTGAGGCGCAGCTTTCCTTCATATTCGGAGGAAACCTGTATCTTTAGCTCGAGCGCCCCGACTGGCGGGCCCGTGAGATTTTGCAACAGCCTCTGGGCGACGGAAACCGCATCCAACGCTCGAGTGGCAGGATGTGCGCATGCCCAAGCGGACGACTGTCGAGGTCGACGAGGAACTCCTGGCCCGCGCCAAGCGTGCGCTTAGATGTCACATCAAGCCCTGGCTTTGTCAGCTCCGCTGAGCGGGCCTGCCGGTTGGCCCGCAGGTCATTGAGCGCGCATCAGGCTGCCGACATCAGCGGTCCAGCGGCGGCGTTGTCGCCCGCTCGGGGCACGAGCAAGGGTTGGCCGACCCCCATCTGGATGACGCTGCGCCGAAGATCAGCCCTCGTCGGAGGCCTGACGCCAGCAGAGCGTGACGGCGAAGTTGCACTCTCCGGAGGTCTTGGTGACCACCGCCCCCGCCTGCGCGGTCAGCTTGATGCCGAACGACAGGCTGACCTCCGAGGGCCTCACCTCCCTCAGCTTGTCGAGCAGCGCCGTCGCCGCCGGAACCACCTGCGCCAACGCCTCCTGCAGCGTCTGCGTCGCCTTCCCCATCGCCTGGCTGCCCAGCCCTGCCTTGACCGGCCCGGCCGCGTAGGCGTCGACCTCGACGACCAGCGACCCGCCCCCCTCCAACGGCACCGCCATCAGCTCCGCCATGCGCACCTCCAACGCGATCTGACCAAGAGCACCCTCGCCCATCATGACGTCCGAGCAGCCTCCACCGGCACAATGTGCGCATGGAGAGAGGGAACCCGCTGCTGCTCGTGGATGTGGACGGCGTCCTGAACCCGTTCGCGGCGGAAGCGTGTCCGGAGGGCTTCCGCGAGTACGACTTCTTCGCCCCGGGCAGTGAGCAGATGGTGAGGCTGTCTGGGTCCCACGGTCAGTGGCTTCGGGATCTGAGCGCCAAGTTCGATCTGATCTGGGCGACGGGATGGGGGCACGAGGCTGGCCGGCTCATCTCCCCGGTCCTCGGACTGCCCAGATTTCCCACGATCGTCTTCCCACCCTCGCCCTTCGACCCATCCTGGAAGCTGCCCACCATCGAGGCGTTCGTCGGTGAGCAGCCGTTGGCATGGATCGACGACATCTTGTCGCCCACGGTACAAGCCTGGGCCGCCCAGCGGACCGCCCCCACCCTGCTCATCGCCATCGATCCCGCGATCGGCCTGACCTTCAAGGCCGTCGAGCAGCTGCACGCCTGGGCCGACCGTCTCCGATAGGTCCTCTACGGGTCCACTCCGGATGGCCGCAGAATCTTGAGGCCCGAGAAATACGCGCGGTAAAAGCCACGGTCACGGGTGAGGAGCTGCTCGGAGTGTGAGCAGGCGTGCGCGCCAATGAGGAAGTCAGCGACCATGCGCTGACGGCTGCCGCCCCGCTGCCGGTAAATCTTCCAGGATTGCGCAGCGCCCAGAGCGGCGCCGCGCTGCATCGCACTGTAGTCAACACCGAGGGCGTCCATGGCCTGCTCCGCGGCCCTTAACGACGGAAAGAATCCGGCGACTTCCGCCCATACGACCTCACAGGCCACTACGCGGCCGGTAGCCAGACACTCGGCCAGCATCGAGCGGGAGTCGGGACCGAACGTCGCGTCCGCCCCGAATACGTCAAGGAGCACATTGGTATCAACGGCGGGTGATCATGGCACCTGCGCATGCCCCCGCAGCTCAGCAATGAGCTCGTCGGTGCCGCAGCCGAGCTGCAGCACCCCATACACGCGATCAACGGGGTCTTGCCTGCGCAGCTTGACCGCCACCAGGCGGCCCTGCTCTTCGCTGAACTCAAGCACCGCGCCGGGCTTGATCCCGAGCCGATCTCGGAGCGCCTTGGGAATCGTCACCTGACCCTTTTCAGACACGACACAGTTCATGCAAACACTGTAACCCGATAAGTCAAGCCAGGTTGTGCGCTGGATCCGCGATGGATGCTCTGCAGAGCTACCCCACCGCATCGAACGCGTGACAGACGACCTCGCCGCTTCAGGGCTGTGAAGTGTGCTGGACCGCGGCGATGTAGCCCTGGCGCTCGAGGTGCAGGATGATCTCCTGGGCGGACTCCTCGGGGGTCAGGGCGGTGGTGTCAATGACGAGTTCGGCGTCGAGGGGCTCCTCGTAGGGGTCGGAGATGCCGGTGAACTCAGGGATGAGCCCCTGGCGGGCCTTGGCGTACAGGCCCTTGCGGTCACGCTGCTCGCACACCTCCAGGGGCGTGGCGACGTGCACCAGCACGAAGCCCCCATTCGCAGAGACCTGCTCCCGCACGTCCCGGCGCGTGGCCTGGTACGGGGCGATCGGGGCGCACAGGGCGATGCCGCCGTTCTTGGTGATCTCAGAGGCGACCCAGCCGATCCGGCGGATGTTGATGTCCCGGTGCTCCTTGGAGAACCCCAGCTCAGAGGACAGATGCTTACGCACGAGGTCGCCGTCGAGCAGCGTCACCGGGCGGCTGCCCATCTCCAGCATCTTCACCAGCAGCACATTCGCGATGGTCGATTTGCCCGATCCGGACAGGCCGGTGAAGAAGACCGTGAACCCTTGGCGGTCGCGCGGCGGGTAGGTCGCCCGCAGCTGCCGCGCGACCTCCGGGTAGGTGAACCACTCCGGCAGATCGCCTCCCTCGGCCAGCCGCTGGCGCAGCTCGGTGCCCGAGATGTCCAGGACCCGTGCGCCCTCGGGGACCTCGTCGTCCGGTACGTAGACGTCCCGGTCGGGCAGGTAGACCATCATCCGGAACGGCACCATCTGCACACCCAGCTCGTCGGCGTGCTTGCGCAGCAACTCCTGCGCGTCGTACGGCCCGTAGAAGGGCCGCCCGGCCGCGTCGGAGCCCGGACCGGCGTGGTCACGGCCGACGATGAGGTGGGTGCACCCGTGGTTCTTGCGGATGATCGCGTGCCAGAGGGCCTCACGCGGCCCGCCCATCCGCATCGCGAGCCCCAGCAGCGACAGCATCGCGGTGTCACGCGGGTAGTGGTTCAGCAGCGACTGGTAGCACCGGACCCGGGTGTAGTGGTCGACGTCGCCCGGCTTGGTCATCCCCACCGATGGGTGGATGAGCAGGTTCGCCCCCACGTCCTTGGCGGCGCGCAGCGTCAGCTCGTGGTGGGCCCGGTGCATCGGGTTGCGCGTCTGGAACGCCACCACCCGCCGCCACCCGAGCGCGGCGAACCGCGCGCGCAGCTGGGCCGGCGTGTGGCGCAGCCGGCGGTAGTCGTAGTGCAGCGGCAGCGTCAGCGCCTCCACCCGGCCGCCGACGTACCACGGGTTCGTGCGCTGCAGCAGGGAGGCGACACCAGGATGGACCGGGTCAGTCGTGCCGAACACCGCCTGGGCCTCGGCGTGGCGGTCCGGCGAGTACAGCTCCTCGACATGCAGCGCGGCCAGCATGACGCCCTCGGGATCGCGCAGCGCGAGCATGCCGCCAGGCGCCAGGCCCGCCGCGACGCCCTCGGGAACGTCCAGCACGATCGGCATGGGCCAGAGCGTCCCGTCAGCGTAGCCAGTGGCCAGGCGCATGTCGTCGCACACCGACTCGTAGTCGGCCTGCCCCATGAATCCCCGCAGCGGCGAGAACCCGCCGTTGCACAGCAGCTCCAGGTCACACAGCTGCCGCGGCGTCAGATCCCACGACGGCCAGTCCCGCGAGGCTGCTTTCAGCTGCGCCGCACGCTCGGAGTCCACCAGCAGGTCGACAAGCGCCCCGCCGTGCGGCGCGATGAGATGATCGGTCAAGGTGAGATTGCCCCTTTCATTGCCAGGTTGACTGCACATACTGCGTGCTCTCACGCGCTGCCCGCACGTCGACGAGACAACGAGCCTGCGTTCGACACCACCTCGCGAGGCCCGCGTACGCCGCCTCAAGTCTTGCACGCGCGTCGCCGGCTCGCTGCCTTCGTCCAGCGGCGGCGTGAGGTGTTTGGTGGACGGATGGCCATTGAGTACTCTTTCACGACCAACGTCGTATAGAGGGAAAAGGCGACGTGCTGACCTATACCGCATCTCGAAAGACGCTGCGGAGCGCGCGGGCTAAATATGGACTAGCGCGCACGCAGGCCGCCAGTCATCCTGAACCTTGCGAACACGACCTCCCTGACTTTCAGCCTTGACTTCAACGACCACCCCCAAGCCGAACGCCGGCCTCGAGCCGGTCGCCCCCACCGCCTCGGGGCCGGCGTTTTCCGGCGCCTCTGACTCGCGTTCTCCATCGGCGACCGCCGGACTTTCCTGCAGGCAGCCACGCTCACAGCGTCACGAGCGCGGACACCGCCCGCGCTGGCGCTTCAAACGGCTGTTGTCCGGCGTGATCCTCCCAGCTCTGGCGACCGTGGGGCTCTACGCGCTGCTCGTCCCGTCGGGAACTGGGCTCTTGGACCAGTTGGCGTCGCGGTCGACCTGGAACGTGTTCGCCTCGGGCTCCTCACCCCGCCCCGAGCCGCTGCCCGCTCCTCCACGGGATCCCGCCACGGGCGGCAGCGGTGTGGCCGAGAACCCCGTCCGGGCAGCGCCGGCCCTAGCCCTCCCGGTACCGCCAAAACCGCGCCAGGCCACTGCCGCCCCACCCACCGTGCAGGTCCTCAACGGCAGCGGCGACCGGGCGAAGCTCGCCGCCGCCGTCCGAGCGCTCCGCGAGTTCGGCTACAGGGTGGTCGCAACCGAGACGCTGCCCGACACCTACGTCTCCAGCGCCGTCCTGGCCACCCCAGGGTTCGAGGACCGGGCCGCCGAACTGGTGGCGGCCGACCCCCGCTTCGGCGCCGTCCGCGAGGCCCCGCGCTTCGTGACCCCCGCCGACCTCCACATAATCGTCGGCACCCGCTGGCCGCAATAGCCTGTATGGAGTGACTGAGACGAAAACAGCAGCCGCTGGCTCGAAAGTCCTTGAAGGCCTATTCGCCAGTCCCGTGCGGGTCCTGCTCGCCGCAACGATGGCGGTCCTGACTCTCCTCATCGGGGTGGGGACCTTTTTCTACAACATCGGGTACAATCAGGGCGCGGCAGACCTCGCCGTCAAGACGTCGCAGGTCACCGCCCTGACCGCAGAGCGCGACACCTTGAGGGAACAGGTCACCGATGCGGGGACGGCTACGGCGGTGGAGGTCACCTCGCCTAACAATGGTGACCGAGTTCCCGGCGAGTTCAACATCAGCGGCACATTCAAGAATCTGTCACCGGGTGAAGAACTGTGGATCGTGGGGGTCTCCGATGGCTCCTTCTATCCACAGCACGAGCGACCTGTGATCAGACAAGCAAATGGGGAATGGACCTCCCCCCTCATTTATCTCTACGCTTCCGACGGGGACGTGAGCGGTCAGCAATTTCGGTTTGCCGTAGTGGTGGTGGGAAGGGAAGGCGCTGAACAATTCGCACAACTGGCCGAGCACTTCGAGGGCATCGAGACCCTCCCCAAAGATGCAAGACTGTATGACCAGGTCACGGTCATAGGGATGTGACGGATCAGCGGCCCATGCCGACGCGTTGGGCACGCTGGTAGGTTTTGCCCTCGGTCTGCAGGGAGGGGGCGACCATCACCTCGGCGCGCTGGAACTCTTTGATCGACGCGTAGCCGCAAGTCGCCATCGAGGTGCGGAGCGCGCCGAACAGGTTGCGTGTGCCGTCGTTCTCGAGCGCGGGGCCCAGCAGGATCTCCTCCAGCGAGCCGATCTGGCCGACCTGAACTCGGGTGCCGCGTGGCAGCTCCGGGTGGAACGTCGCCATGCCCCAGTGATAGCCCCGCCCGGGGGCCTCGGTCGCGCGGGCGAGCGGCGAGCCGAGCATCACCGCGTCGGCGCCGCACGCGATCGCCTTCGCGACGTCGCCGCCGGTCCGCATCCCGCCGTCCGCGATGAGGTGGACGTACCGGCCGGTCTCCTCCAGGTGCCGGCGCCGGGCGCCCGCGACGTCGGCGATCGCGGTCGCCTGGGGCACGCCGATGCCGAGCACGCCGCGGGTCGTGCAGGCGTTGCCGGGACCGACGCCGACGAGCACGCCGGCCGCGCCAGTGCGCATGAGGTGGAGCCCGCTCGCGTAACTGGCGCACCCGCCGACGACGACGGGGATGTCGTAGCGGGCGATGAAGTCTTTGAGGTTGAGCGGCTCTGCCCGGGTTGAGACGTGCTCGGCAGACACGACCGTGCCTTGGATCACCAGAATGTCGAGGCCGGCGTCGAGCGCCAGCTTGTGCCAGCGCTCGACCTTCTGCGGCGTCAGGCTGGCGGCGACGGTGACCCCCGCCGCCTTCAGCTCGCCGACCCGGCGGCCGATCAGCTCCTCGTTGACCGGCGCGGCATAGATCTCCTGCATCCGGACGGTCGCCACCGCCGCGTCCAGCGAGGCGATCTCGGCGAGCAGCGGCTCGGGGTCCTCGCAGCGGGTCCACAGCCCCTCAAGGTTGAGCACCCCGAGCCCGCCCAGGCGCGCCAACTCGATCGCGATGTCGGGGGAGGTGACCCCGTCCATCGCCGCGCCGAGCAGCGGGAGCGCGAACTCGTAGGCGTCGAGCTGCCAGGCGATGTCGACGTCGTGGGGGTCCCGCGTCCGCCGGGACGGGACGATCGCGATGTCGTCGAACCCGTAGGCCCTCCTGCCGCTCTTGCCGATGCCGATCTCGATGTCCGCCACGTCGGGCTCCTTGGAAAGGGGTGCGGGTACGCCAGACGCCCGCGGTGAAAGGGTTGCCGGTACTGTACCGGTGTGTGGTCACCGGCACCGCTGGCCACGAAAGGTCCTCTATGCCCCGCGCCGAAGCGCGCATCGCGATCAACCGGTCCCCCGAGGACGTGTTCGCGTTCGTGACCGACATCCGCGAGACCCCGCGGTGGCGGAGGCCCCACGTCCTGGAGGCGGACTGGCTCGACGAGGGCGAGGCGCGGGTCGGCGCCCGGTTCCGGATCGTCAGGGAATTCCATGGCAGGAGGGTGGACGTCGTCTGCGAGATCACCGCCTGGGAACCCCCGAACCGCTTCGCCTACAGGATGGCCGAAGGCCCCGTCGACCTTGAGGCCGCCTACCAGTGGGAGCCGCAGAGCGGCGGCTGCCGGTTCACCATCGTCGGCGCCGACCCGGCGGTCGTGAAGTGGTACGCCCGTCAGACCCGCCAAGACCTGCAGACCCTCAAGAACCTCCTGGAGAACCGGGCCGGCGGCCACGCAGCGAGCGCGGTGTGAGCGGTGGGTGGTCAGGGAGCGAAGGGGCCCGCCAACCGCGCGTTGGGCGGGGTTGGCGGGCTTGTTGTTGCGGAGCTGGGGTGTGGGTCAGCTCTGCGGCATGAGGACGGTGTCGATGATGTGGACGGTGGCGTTGGCGGTCCGCACGTTGGGGCAGATGTCGGTCGCCTGGCCGTTGACTCTCAGGCT
>JBOGEA010000295.1:0-7469 GCA_050743205.1 Egibacteraceae bacterium
ACTCACAACCTCGGCCTCGGCCGTGCCCCCCACTGCCGCCACCGAGCTGCAGCGCAGGATCTGTCCCAGCTCCCTCAACGGCGAACACCCAGGCCAACCCTGCCGACGGCCCTCCGGCCGCAACGCGACCGCTGCCTTGAGTGCACAACGCGCAGTGGCGGCACCACCCCACGGGTGCATGCCAAGAGCCCGAATTGGGCTGCCCTCTGGCCACGCGTCGGGGTATCGGCTTGGTTGGTGATCACGCGCGAGGCCGCGAATCCCGTCGAGCTGCGCCTCGTCAAGCGTCAGCGCAGCGGCCTGCTCGCTGTTGCGCTGCTCAGCGGCTGTGCCGCGGCAACGACACTCAGATGTGGACCAACCGCAGCGCCGGGTCCACCGCGGCCAGGTCGTCAGGGTCGGAGGTCAGCACGGTCGCGCCCAGCAGGCGCCCAAGGAGGGCGACGTGCGCGTCCACCACATCCGACGTGCCTGACCGCGCGAGCAGAAGCCCCAACCGGTAACCGAGCTCCTCGGAGAGCGGGTCCACCCGGATCGCCTGGCTTCGCAGCAGCCGCGCGATCGCATGCTGCCGCGCCGAGCCCCTCCACACCTGTGCGACAACGCCGGCGGGAAGGTGGCCGACTCGCCGCATCCGGTGCAGCTCGTCGGCGAGGGCGAGCATCCGCGAGTCCCGACGCTCGAGGGCGATCAACGCGCCCGCGTCCAGCACGACCGGTGTCACGACGCGGCGCGACCGGCGGGGACCTCGTCGAGCCCAAGCGCGGCGCGCGCCCACTGCCGGTCCGCCGCCGAGATGCCGCCAGCCTCGGCGATCATCTCGTCAAGCGCCTGCCGGGCTTCCGCCCAGTCCGGCTCTCGTTCGGCCAGCCCGGCGAAGTAGCCGGAGATGCTGTCGGCGTGCCCCGCCTCGACGGCTCGCTGCGCCTTGGCCGCGACCTGCTCTGGCACGCTGATGGTGACACGGGACATAGTCATACGCTGATAGTACTCTGCGCGTACGTTCTGACTCAACCTACCCGTGCAGGGCCTCGACCACGCGCCAGGCGGGTCAGCGCCACCCCGATGCTGGGTTCGCAGGGTCCCCGGCGTGGAGCCTCGCCGTTGAGTGCTCACGGGCAAGGACCAGCGGCGGCCGGAGGATGGCAAGGAAATTGCTGGTGCGAAACAGTTGCGATAGCCTCGGCCAGCGGGAACACCCGGGCGGGAAAGAGGGCGGCTCTTGGCGGCTGTGGCGACGTCGCATGAGGGTCCAAGGCCACGGTCACGAGCGCCAGCCTGAGCAGCGAAGGAGCGGAGCCATGACTGTTGCTGTCGATGCCGAGCGTGCGCGGTGGCGGAGCTGGGTGCGGCGTTGGGACGCCCAGCAGGAGCTCTATATCGAGCAGCGCGAACGCGTCTTCACGGTCATGCTCAACCTGCTCGATCACCTGGTGGGCGACGACATCGCCGTGCTCGACCTGGCTGCGGGAACCGGGGCGATCAGTGCCCGCCTCCTCGCACGGCGCCCCCAGGCGCGCAGTGTGGCCGTCGACGTCGACCCGGTGCTCCTGCACCTGGGCCGCCACGCCCACGGCGACCTCGACGGGCGCCTGCGGTGGGTGAAGGCCGACCTCACCGATCCCGGCTGGGTCGACGAGCTGGGCCAGGGCCGCTTCGACGCGGCGCTTTCGGCCACGGCCACGCACTGGCTGCGCCCGCCCGAGCTGGCCGAGCTCTACCGGCGCCTGGCGACGCTCCTGGTCCCCGGCGGCGTGCTCCTCAACGCCGACCATCTCCCCCTGCCGCCGCACCTGCACCGCATCACCAAGGCGCTGCGCGACGAGGACGAGCGGCGTCAGGAGGCCGCCGACGCTGCCGGCGCTGAGACCTGGGAAGGCTGGTGGGACGCGCTGCGGGCCGAGCCGGCGCTGGCCGACGCGTTCGCCGAGCGCGACCGCGTCTTCCCCCCTGGCGTCCGCCGGGACGGCAGGTCGCCCGACCTCGCGTTCCACGAGGCCGCCCTGACCCAGGCTGGCTTCACCGAGGTCGGCGTGGTCTGGCAGGACCTCGACGAGCGGTTGCTGCTCGCCCTGCGATAGCGGTCACGACGAGCCAGCGACCCCACGGGCACCCGCTCGCCGACCGCTCTGCACGACGGGCGTCAAACCCGGTTCCGCGATCTTCTGAAGGTCTTTTTCGACAGATGTCTGCGATGTTCGTGGGCAGTCCGCTCAAATATGTGAATGCGCACATGACCGATTGTTAAAAGGGCGGTTGCGATTCGGTTACTGCTGTGAGGCGATCGCAGAAACCTCTTGGGCGGGGCTGACGCGGGCGGGACCGAGGTGGCGGTGTGGGCGGTCAGCGTGTGTATGCCTGTTGCGGGATGCGGGTTCGTCCGATGCGGCGGGTAATCGTCATAGTGGTGCTGGCGCTGCTGGCCGCTGGCGGCGCCGGCTCGGCGACTGCCAGCGCGGCGGACGCCGAGCCGACGCTGCGGATTGCCCTGGGGTGGATGCCGGCGGCGCGCAGGACCCGCATGCCTTCACCGGCAATTTCACCATCCTCGACATGGTCTACGAGCCGCTGGTGAACTACGGCGAGGACTACACCTTCTTCCGCGCCTCGCAGGTCATCTCCGAGGTCAACGTCGTCGATCCCGTAACGGTGAACCTGGTCCTGTCCGAGCCCTACCCGCCGCTGCTCCAAGAGCTGTCGATCGTGCGCCCGGTGCGGTTGCTGTCCCCCGCCTCGGTCGGTCTCGACAGTGCGTTCGCCGGGGCCGTGGGGACCGGCCCATGGCAGCTGGAGTCCAGCTCGGAGACCGGCGCCGTCCTGGTCCGCTACGACGGTACTGGGGTGAGCAGTCGAGCATCGACCGGGTCGAACTCAAGGTGATCCCCGACTCCCAGACGCGGGTGTCGGCGCTGCGCGCGGGCGAGGTCGACCTGCTCGGCGGCACGTACCTGGCGCCGATCACCCCGGTTGAGGCCAAGGAGCTGCAATCCGCCGACGGCATCCAACTCTTGGTCGGCGAGCCGGACACCACCGTGGTGCTCTCGTTCAACCCTGACGGCCCGCTCGCCGACCGCGCCGTGCGGGTGGCCGTGGCCCGAGCGATCGACCGCGAGGCGCTGACCCCGGCGCTCTACGGGGACCTCGGCCAGCCCGCTGACACGCTGTTCCCGCCGTCGATCCCCGACTCTCCGGCGAGCCGATCGACGCCAGGTTCGACCCCGACGCGTCCACAGCGTCGAGGCCCTCCTCCCCAGCTCCTGCTGGGGGCCCCGACGCCCGCGCCGCGCTCGTCGAGGCCGGCTGGGTCGTCTCGGGCGACGGGCGGGCCACAGGCGGCGAGCCGCTCGAGCTGGAATTGCTCGTTGCGTCGTCTGCGATCCATGGCGGGCAGGACTCACGCATCGCCGCTGCGGCGGTCGCGGTCGCGCTCAAGACGGTGGGCATCGGCGTTGATCACGCCAGGTGGTCGATCGAGGTCGCGATCTTGCCACGCCAAACAGCCCGCGGGGGTCGGCCAGGCCCGCAACCGCACCCCCAGGGCGGTCGAGCGGACCGTGCCGTTCGGACTGCTCTGCCTCAGCTTGGCCATCGTGTGGTACGCCCAGGCCGGGCACAGCCCCGAGGTCGTCGCCGAGCGCCGCCGACGGGCTCCCTGGCATGCCTGTAAAGCCAACCCGTCGGTGGCGGACATGTTCGCTGTCCTTCGGCGGGGCGCTGATCGCCGCCGAATTTCTCCCACAACACCCTGACCAGCCCACATCCGAACAAATCACCGCTGTATGTCTGGCCTGGGAACAAGCCGCAGCATAACCACGAAATTCGAGGGGTAACCTGCAGGCTCTCGCGATGGCACGATGGCCCAATGACCCTTCCCGCCGAGGTTCGCGTCACTGACGAAGTCTCGCGCGAAGCCCTCGATCACCTCCTCGAAGGATTGCGTTCCTTCGGACTCAACCCGAGCCGAGGGACTGTGGCGAGGCGGAGAGGCATCAGCGACGTCCCTTGGCTCGTGTGGGTCGCGCTGTCGTTGCAGCCCTTCCTCAACACCCTGGTGCAGAGGGGAGCCGACGATGTCTACACGAAGCTCAAGGAACTCGTCAGCAATGCCCTCAGCCGTCGGCATGAACAGAGTGCCACCGTGATGGTGCTCCAGGACACCGTCACCGGTCTCGAACTGTTGCTCGAGTCCGATCTGCCGGCTGGGGCGTATCGGCAGCTTTCTCGCCTGGACCTCTCCGCCATCCCAAAGGGGCGAGTCCACTATGACCGCGAAAGGCGCGAATGGATCTGCGAGCGGGATGAGAGGGACCAGCAGAACCGCTCTCAGGGTTGATACCCTGAGAGCACTCGGCAGGGAAGCGTCGGGTGCTTGTCGTCGGTACGCGCGTGCACCAAGATCGTCTCCGCAGATGGGAGTGTTCCTACGTCGAGCGTCTGCCGGCCTATCCGCTGTACCGACACGGCGTCTTTCCGGGTAGCGATGGGGCTGGAGATTGCCAAGCTCGCCCTCGCCCGAGGTGAGGGCCACCGTGCCGACGGCGAACGCGCGGTCGCAGAGGCCGCGTACTTTGAAGCGGCCCGTGAGGCCGTGCGCTCGGCGTCCGAGGAGGCCCAAGACGCCACTGACGTGGTGATGCGCGCCCGCATCGGGCTGGGCCGGGTCGAACTCATGAGGGGATCTCCGGATCGAGCGCTCGGTTGGTTCCTCAACGCCCGGCAGGTCGCCCCCGATGCGTGGGAACCTCTGTATTGGCAAGGCTGCGCCCAGGGGTGGCTCGGTGACCACCCCGGGGCCGAACGAAGTTTCACGGCCGCGCTGGAGCTGAACCCTCAAGAGCACTCCCTTGCCGTTCAGCGGGCGTATGCCCGCTTCAAGATGGGCGATCGCCAAGCCGCGCTCGACGACCTTTTGGCCGCGGAGCGGGCGGGCGGTCTCGACGATGCGGTCCTTCTGGTTTTGGCGTCGCTCCACTTCGAGCGTGACGAGTGGGTCGAGGGTGAGCGCATCCTGACGACGCTGCTCGACCGAGACCCGGAGAACGTGAAGGCGAACGTCCTGATGGGAATCGCGCTCGAACGACGGGCACGGCCAGAGGAGGCGATCGGCTGGTACGAGCGAGCGGCGGAGCGGGGCGACACTTCATCGCGTGCCCGTCTCGGTGTCATTCACGCCCGAGCTGGTCGCGTCGAGCCTGCGCTCTCGTCGCTGCGGCATGCCCGGCTGGTCAGACGCCTCGATGACGACGCGCTGTGTGCCTATGGCTGGGCCTCGTTCAAGGCGGGCCTCTTTCAGGACGGCGTCGACGCTTGGGAAGAGCTTCAGCGACGCCGCCCCGACCGGCGGTTCGGCGCTCTGCTGGCGGCGGCCAAGCACGAGCTGGCTCGAGATCTGATAAGTGCTGGGGACTACGACTCAGCCCTGCCGCTCTTGGGAGCCTGTGTCGACTTCGGCGTTGGCGGCCAAGGTGCGGTTCACGCCATCGCCGAGGTGAGGCTGCGGCTTGCCGCCTGGGAGGTCATGGAGCGAGGTCAGGCGGCTCATCGCATGGCGAAAGAGCGCCTCGCGACCGCTGGCCTCGTCTCGCTCGACGATCCCCGATTCCCGTTCTTCCGTGGCCTTCTCGACTGGGCCGACGGCAGCCCCTCGACGGCGCTGCCACTCCTGCGGTGTGCCTCGGACATGGGTGGGCTCAGCCGGCTGGCCCGCCTTGCCGTCGTGCGATGCGCCTTGGAGGCGGGTGACCCAGACGGTGCCGCGCGGGAGCTGTTGCGCCTGGATGACCAGCAAAGCCACAGCCAAAGCCAAGCCTCCGGTGACGTACGACGACTCGCTCAGTGTTTCGCAGAGGGGCGGTGGGCGGACGCGGCCGACCTGCTGCTCGCGGGAGACGTGAGCGACCTCCGCGAGGAGCTCCTGGCTCACTGCCTCGCCCTCGCCGGCCGGTGGACCGAAGTCGGTGTGTCGACCCCCGAGGGCGCCCGCGCCGGGTTGGTCGGCCCGCATATCTCAGGAGGTATTTCTGATAAACATGTGATAGTGGAGTTTCGCACTTCGGTTGGTCCTGACGGGTTGGCGGGGTCAACGTCAGGGTCTGGGGTTATGCGGCTCGGGCCAGTGTGTCGATGAGCGTGTCGGCGATTTTCGATGGGAGCGCTCCTGGAGATGACACGGTCGTAATTCGTTGCCGCCACAGGGTGACGCGGAGCGCGGCCAGCGCGTCGGCGAACGACGGCGTGGCTTTGCGGGGATACCAGGGCAGTGTCGGCCATGACGGTGTGGTGCCGTAGACGGGGACATACCACAGCCACACCGCGGTCGACAGCCACAGCGACAGCGCCGCGGCGCGCTCGGGCCCTTCGCCTTTCCAGGTTTGGGGGTCCTCGCCGCCGAGGAACTGTTTGGTGTTGGGCGAAGGTGTGCCTGGATCGACCAGCGTCCGGCGTAGAACCCGGCCACCTCGGCGGGGGCGGCGTCCAGGTCGGTGGTGTGCAAGAAGTCGTCGGGCTGTTCGCCGTCGGGGTCGCGCACGATCACCAACTGGACCAGCCGGTCGGGGCAGAACCCGGCTCCACAGCACCTGGCGGGAGAGCACGAGCCGCTCGACGCATCTGCCGCGCAGGTCGATGCTGACGCGCTGCCAGCCGAGCGTGGTCTGGACGGCGAGCTGTGCGGGGGTGGGCAGCCGGGCGCCTTTCCTGCGGGGCCGGCCACGCTTGCCGGTGGGCGGCGGCGCCGGGGCGTACAGGGCGGCGTCGCGGCGTCACCGTTGAGAAGACGTGGGTGCGGGGCAGGTTTCTGCCTGCCAGGCTGGCGTAGGCGCCGTCGCGGCCCAGCCGGAACGTGCGGTC
Source organism: Egibacteraceae bacterium (assembly GCA_050743205.1). Classification (GTDB taxonomy): domain Bacteria; phylum Actinomycetota; class Nitriliruptoria; order Euzebyales; family Egibacteraceae; genus JBOGED01. The sequence goes on from JBOGEA010000295.1 coordinate 6,850, forward strand.
GTCCAGCCAGCGGGCGACCTGTTCGATCATCGCCTCGGCCAGCTCGTTGTGGGTGGGCCCGCCTTTGCGGTTGACGCGCATGTTGACCGGCAGGCCGAGCGGCTCGCCGCCCCAGGGTGGGGTGATGCGCAGGGTGAGCACGACCAGGTTCCAGCCCGTGGGCGTACACCACTTTGCGGCGGGTGGAGCGGACCCGTGTCGCGGAAGCTGCCCGCCCCGGCGATGCGGCGTCCGGTCTTGTGCAAGCAGCGTGTCGTCCAGGTCCAGGGCGAGCACGCCGTCAGGGCACAGCGTGGCCACCGCCGCCAGGTCAGGACCCGCCACAGCGCGGTCATGCTCCATGCCCCGGCGCGCAGAAAGCGGTGGTAGGCGTCGTGGGCGCGTCGCCCGTCGGGGTCGATGATGGTGATGATGCGGGTGATGGTGCGTCGTCGGGGGCACAGCGCCCAGCCGGTGATCAGGTCGGTGAAGATGCCCAGCGAGGGGACGGTGAACACTGGGGCGCAGGCGGCCAGCAGCGCCTGCCACGCGGCCGCTTTGACCTGCTGTTGTCTGCTCGTGCTGGTCGGTCGCGCCATTCGTGTCGCCTCCTGCGGCCATGCGTTCTGTCGGTCTTCTAC
>JBOGEA010000296.1:0-7436 GCA_050743205.1 Egibacteraceae bacterium
AGCCCAGCCCGCACGTGCCCCTGTCAACGCTTCGCCCCCGCCCTCGCGGACGACGACGCATGACTCGGGGTCACCGTGGATCGCTACTCCTTCGGTGTAGAGCTCTCTCATCTCCTTCTCCATGCCGGTTCATCCCGGCGCTCTGAACGTCCAGAAAAAGGGGGCTTCTCACGTTTCCGTGGGCGGTCGGGTCTGTCCGGGCGCAAGCAGCATCACGCTCGCGGTCACCGCTGCCGCAAGACCTCCACCGCCGAGCATGGCCGCTCACAGGTCAGCGGACCCGTGACGCTCACACGCGTCCTCGGGGCCACCAAGCGGCATACACGATCTGCGCACAGCGGAAATACCGGCGACCCGATGATCCGCACCATCACCCATAAACTTGCCAATGTCCTTGCGCAGCAGCCTTCGCCGTGCCATAATCAAACATATGTACGAGACAGTGGTGTTGGGAGAGAGCCAGACGGCGCAAGGCGCCGTCGACGCGCTCGCGCCGCCGCTCGACACCCTCGCCGCCATCGCCTGGGACACCCTCGACGGCGACACGCTGAGCCGCTGCGTGATCGACCTGACACGCCACCGTGACCGGCTCGACGGACTGTGCACCCTCGCCATCGCCGCCCACGACCGCGCCCAAGCATGGAAAGCCGACGGCTGCCGCTCAGAGAAACAGTGGCTCGCCGCGCATTGCCGCACCAGCATCGGCGAGGCCGCCGGCCGAGCAGAGACCGCCAGACGGCTTGCCCAACTGCCGGGGACCGCGCGGGCGCTGGCCAACGGCACGATCACGCCGGCGCACGCGAAGGTGGCCGCCAAGGCGATGCGGGACCTGCCCGCCGAGGCGGTCGAAGGGTTGGACCGGCTCGTCGCCGAGCAGGGCGCCCACACCGACGCCGGCCAGCTGCGCGCCGCAGTCGACGACTACGCCCACCGCGTGGCGCCCGAAAGTCTGGAAACACGGCAGGAGCGGGCGTGGGCCACCCGCCGGCTCAACGTCACCCCCACCGCCGATGACGGCGCGCTGCTGGAGGCCAAGCTCGACAAGGTCGGCGCCGAGACCGTCCTGACCGCGCTCGCGCCGCTGGCCGCCCCACACGGCGAGGACGACGAGCGCACCGCCGAGCAGCGGCGCGCTGACGCGCTGGTCGAGCTTGCCCGACGCAGCCTCAACGGCGGCGGCCTGCCCGACGCCGGCGGCGTCCGCCCGCACATGACCGTGATCATCGACCTGCCCACCCTGCTGGGCCAGCCAGGGACGGCGGCGGCAAGCCTGGACCGCCTCGGCGCGATCTGCGGCGAGACCGCCAGACGGCTCGCCTGCGACGCGGCGGTCTCCCGGGTGATCGTCAACGGCCCGTCCCAGATTTTGGACGCCGGCCGCGCGACCCGCACTGTCGCCCCCGCCCAGCGGCGCGCCCTGGTGGTCCGCGACAAAGGCTGCGTCGGCTGTCAAGCCCCGCCCGCCTGGTGTGAGGCGCATCGACCGCGCCAACCTCCCCCACCCGCCCACCCTACACGGACGGTCGGCGACCCGACCGATTTGACCAATTTGACCTTGCTGTGCACTGTGTGTCACGGCAATGTGCATGAGCGGAAGTGGCGGCTGGCCCGAGAGCCTGACGGGCGGTGGCGGCTGCACCCGCCGGACCGCCAATGACCACCCGGCCGGCAGCGGCACGGATGTCGCCGGTGGCCTCGCCGAGGCGCGGGCACCGGCACCGGCTGCGCGCGAGCCGCAGCCGGGTCCGCAGGGTCTGCCAGCGCCCCACCGCGCGCCCGCAGACCTTGCTCCGGATTGTGCGACAGCCCGCATGCACAGACGCATCGGCAGGAAACAGACCCTGCTCCTGACTGTGCGACAGCCTGCGTGCACAGAGGCATCGGCAGGAAGCGGCTGCTGCCAAGCGTGTCGGCGATCAGCCACCCACGGAAACTTTACAAGAGTCCAGAAAACCGGCCAAGCCCAGGTCGGTGCGTGATCCTTCGGCGTCCGCTTACTGGCGGCGCAGGGTGATGGTGGTCCAGGCGCCGATGTGGATGCGGTCGCCGTCGTGGAGTGGGACGGGGGAGTTCGTGGCGATCGGCTCGGGGTCGTCGTTGAGGTGGGTGCCGTTGGTGGACCCTGGGTCGACGATGGTCCATGATCCGTCGGGTGCGGGCAGCAGGACCGCGTGCAGGTGCGAGACCCCCGGGTCCTCGGGCGGGCCGGTGAGGTCGATCTCCGGCGTGATGCCCCGAGAGGCGCTGTGCCGCCCGATGCGCACCTGCGCGCCCGCCAGCACGACGCGGCGCTCGGGGCAGTACGGCGGGAACAGGATCTCCCCCGCATCGGGCCCGTCCCTGGACACCACGGAGTCGTAATGGGCCCGGTCGGCGGAGACGACGGCGGTCCATATGCCAGCGGGGGCCGGTCCGGGGGAGGGCGGTTCAAGAGGCGCCTCAGAGGTCATGCGCGAGCGGCATGGTCCCTGAACCGAACCCTGCGCGCCGAAGTCGTAGCGGCAGTTCTCGCAGAAACGCCCGTGCTCGACCCGGGGCTCGTCGCAGCGCGGGCAGTGCGCGACGGCTCCAACGGCCAGGCGCGCGCCGCAGACGTCGCAGTAGTCGGGGGCCTGTGAGTCGTGCCCGGCGGAGCAGATCGGCATCGGGGGCGCCTCAGTCCCCGCGGATCCGCGCGGTGCGCGCGGAGCGGGTGTCCAGGGTCATCTCGTCCACGGCGCTCACCTTCGGTTTGAGCCGCACCGTGCCCGTGTCCGGATCGACGTCGACCACCTTGGCGAGCAGCTTGGACGTGTCCTCGTGGCCTGACTCGGCGGCGAGCGCCACCGCCAGGCCGAGCTTTGTGGCGGCTGTCCTCAGGTCACCGGCCCTGCGCGCCTCCAGACCCTGTTGAATAGCGGCGGCCAGCTCCGCCTGACCCGTGTAGTGGGCCACCGCCCTGTCGATCCGCGTCGACAGCTCCGTGTCGTCGGTCCACAGCGCGCGGACGAGTCCCTGCCCGAGCACCTGACCAGCGCCGCCAGGCTGTGCCAGCACGAGGCTCACCCGGCTGGCCAGCATCTCGTCGCCCACGCTGGCGGGGTTGACCTCGACGCAGATGTGGTACTCGCGGCTCTCTTGACCACCCCACGATCCGGTGGGGTAGTCCCCCGCGCGCGGCCCGGACTCCACCCGGCGGTCCGTCAGATCCTCGATGACCGGCGCGACCTGCTTGACGAAGCGCACCGTCGCGCCCCGCGGGGTCCACAGGCGCAGGCTGACGTCGGCCACGCGCTTGCCCATGGCGAGGGTCATCATCTCGCGGAAGTCGGCCGCGAGGCCGGCCGGCTCCGCGACGATGTCGTAGGTGCCCAGCAGCGCGGAGGCGACCGCCCGCAGCTCGCCGACGGCCCAGTCGTCGCCCACGCCCCGGCAGTCGCAGGTGAACTGGCCCTCGCACGCGCGCAGCGCCTCGGCGAGCTGCTCAGGCGTCTCGTGCTCGTCCTTGCCGTCGGTCAGCAGGATCGCGTGGCGAATCGCGGTGGTGTGGTCGGCGAGCAGGCGCTGGGTCAGCAGCAGCCATTGGCCGATCGCCGTTCCGCCGCCGGGGCGCAGGCGTTTGAGCGCGTCCTTCGCCTCGGCGCGAGTCCGGCCGTCCGCTGCCGCCAAGCCGGGCTCGGACGGGTAGACCACGGTGGCCCGGTGGGTGCCGGACACGACAGCGAAGGGCACGCCGTCACGCAGCACGTCGATGGCGGCCGCCGTGGCCTCCTTCGCCTTGACGATCTTTTGGGCTGGATACTCCATCGACCCGGAGCAGTCGATGATGAGCACCTCCGCCGCGTCGCCGGTCTCCGCGGGGCTGGTCCCGGCAGGGGCAGCGCCGCTGACGGTGACGACGGCGTGGACCTCACGCCCAGCTTCGGGCATGTACTCATTCTGGTCGACCTCGATGCGGAAGCCGGGGGGGCTCATCTCTGCGCGCTCCTGTCACTGGCTGGCGGCGCGGCGACGGCGCCCAGGACGAACGGCAGCACGGCGACGGTGACGTTGTCGTGGCCGCCGGCCTCGCACGCGATCCGGACCAGCTCCGCGGCCGCGGCCAGCGGTGCCTCGGCCGCGCCGGGCGGGAGGGCCGCCGCGATCTCCTCCGCGGTCCCCAGATAGTTCCACAGCCCGTCGCTGCAGACCACGACCACGCCGTCACAGCCCGGCGTCAGGGTCCGCACGTGCGGCTGGAGCTCCTCAGCGTCGGGGCCGAGCCAGGCGGTGATCGCGTGCGCCCGCCTGTCGGCAGCCGCCTCGGCCTCGCTCAACACCCCTGAGGCGACCATCTCGGCCGCCCACGAATCGTCCGCGGTGAGACGGGACGACGGCTCGTGACCGTGGCCGTCATGGGAGGCCACCCAGTACGCCCTGCTGTCGCCGACCCAGCCGATCGTGACCGACGTCGAGGTGACGACAGCCGAGACGTACGTGCAGGCCGGAGCGTCGCAGCCCCGCCCTGGACGCGCCATGTCGATCACCGCCTCCAGCGCCGCGGCCACGGCGTCTCGGGTGGCGGGCTCAGGCGCGGTCCCGGCGCCGAGCGCGGCTGCCAGCGCGTCGGCGGCCGCGTCGGCCGCGGCCTGGGCGGCTTCGTCGGAGCAGGTGGCCGACGACACGCCGTCACAGACGACGGCAACGGCCGCATGCGTGGATCCCCCGGCCGGGCCCACGCGGCGCAGGGCGAGCGCGTCTTCGTTGCGCTGGCGGCGCCTGCCCCGGTCGCTGACGCCGGCGGCCACGCCGAGGTCGATCTCGACGCGGTCGCGTGACTGCAGGCGCCCGCACCAGTCGCAGTAGCCCTGCCCGTCGATCACGCCAGTCGCGCAGGTCACGCAGCGCGCGCCGAGCGGCGTGGGCCGCCTTTGGGCGGGCAGCGGGTGCGTCGCCTGCAGGTCAGCGCCGCACTCCTCACAGAAACGGTCCCCGGGTTCTTGTATCGCGCGGCAGGCGGGGCAGGGCGTCCGCTGCTGGGCGGGCTCATGGCCGGGCGCGCTCGGCGTCTGCGCAGGCGTGAAGGGCTCCATTCGCGGCGGCACCCGGCCTCTACCACCACGACCTGGGGCGGACGGCGTTGGCCATGTCCACCAGCGCCACCCGCTCGTCGCGGCTGCTGGTCAGGCTCGCGAGCTCGCGGTACGACTGCTCCAGACCAAGACGCAGACCGCGCTCCGTCAGCTCATGGCCGAGTATGGTCATGGGAACTCTGCCGTTGGCGCCGGGGCTCCCCGCCAGCACCCAGTCGAGCACAGCCTGCAGGATTTCGGCTTTCGCGTGTCCGCGCCGCTCTGGGTCCAGCTCCAGCCGGCCAAGCCGCTCAGCGGCCTCGAACAGGTCGGATCCCACCGGATCGGGAGCGACCCAGCCCCGGACCCGCGCGCTGATTCCGGCCAGTTGGGCTCTGACCCAGTGGTTGGAGGTCTCGGGCAGCGACTCCAGCGCCGTCGCCGCCCCCAACCGATCGTGCTGGGCGAGCCGCGCGCGGGCAAGGCCGAACGCCGCGCTCACGTACCTATGGTCGGTGCGCCACACCATCTCGCAGTACCGCGCTGCCCGGGGGTACGCGCCGCGGCACTCGGCGCAGGCGGCGAGCGCCAGCTTGGGCGCGGCCTCGCCGGGGAACGCGTCGTAGACCGCCTCGAAGGCCTCATCGGCCTCGTCGAACCGCCCCGCCACGAGCGCCACAAGCCCGCGATACCAGATCACCCGCCAATCGCATGGCTCCTGTGCCTCCAGCGCGTCGAGATCCTGGGCGGCGGACGCCAGGTCGTTCAGCTCGGCGCGCGCCCGGACCGTCCGCAGCCTCGTCTCCACCGAGGCCGCCGGGATCTCGGACAGGACCCGAAGCACCTCGCTGGCCTCCATCACCCCGATCGTGGCCAGCAGGCCCGCCTGCGGGTCGTCACGGTCCACGCGCGGGACCGGCAGCGCGAGGGCCGCCGCGGTCCGGTCCAGGGTCTGCGCCGCGAAGCCGCCCGAGCCCACCACCTCAGTGCCCACCACACGGGGCTCGGGGCCGAAGAGCGGTGAGGGCTCCGGCCGCTGCTGCTTGCCCTTCTCCAGCGCCACCACCTCGCGGAGCACGCCGAACAGCTGCTGTGCCATGGCCTCGGCAGACGAGAAGCGCGCCTCCGGGTCGGGGTCGGTCGCCCGCAGCAGCAGGCGGTGGTACGACTCGTGCCGGGCGAGCACCTCGACCTCATCGGGGCTCGGAAGGTGGTGGGCGCGGTATGTGGTGAATCCCGGGAAATCGAAGCTGAGCAGCGCCATCACACGCGCGACCGCGTACAGGTCCGAGGCGACCGACGGGCCGGTCTTGTCGACCTCAGGGGCTTGGTAACCCGGGGTGAAGTAGCTGTCGCCCTCCTCCTGATCCATCCGGCACACGCCACCCAGGTCGATCAGGCGGACCTGATCCCCCACGTGGATGACGTGATCCGGTTTGAGGTCGCAGTACAGCAGGCCTCGGCTGTGCAGGAAGCCGAGGGCCTCCAGCATCTTCAGCCCGTAAGCGAGCACCCGCTCCACCGGCATCGGGCTGCGGCGCTGGTCGGGGCCACCCATCTGAGCGATCTGCTTGAGCGATATACCCCCTATGTACTCCATCACGATGTAGCCGACCTCGGTGCCGCTGGCCGGATCGCGGTGCTGGACGAAGTTGTAAATCTTGACGACGGTCGGGTGCTCAACCTCCGCCAGGAAGCGCTTCTCGGCCACCGCCACGGCTTGGGCGTCGGCGTCGCCGGTGTCGAGCAGGCCTTTGAGGACCACCCAGCGGTCGTTGACGTTGCGGTCACGGGCCACATAGATCCACCCGAAGCCACCGTGCGCGAGGCAGCCCAGCACCTCGTACTGGCCGGCGACCAGCTCACCCGGCTTCAGCTTCGGCCTGAACGAGAACGGGGTGCCGTCCCGCGGGCAGAAACCCTTGGTGCGCCCGGGCCGGCCGTCACGGCTGCGGCCGACCTCATGCCTGCACGTGCCGCAGAACCGCTTGCGCTCCGGCACGACAGGGTCCTCCAGCAAGGCAGTCGTCGGATCGCGGTACGGCACCGGCGGGATGTGAACGAGGCCGGCGCCGAGCTTTCCGTGCAGCGCGTCGGCACGGCCGCCGCCCCCCGGACCGCGACCAGGCGACGTCCAGCCAGCCGAGCTGCGGCCGGAGATGGACCAAAGGGACGTCGAAACACTGCTCGGGTCCACCTCCGGCACCTTCGTGGTCATGGCGGCGCGCAGCCCGCAGATATCGCAGTAGCCGTCATCCTCGATGGTGCCTGAGCAGCCGGGCCGTTCGCAGGCGCTCATCTCTTGACCCCTTCATCCAGGGGTCGCGCTGCGCCCCTCAATCCCACGGTCGCGCCTCGCCCCCACCCCAGGGGTCGCGCTGCGTCGGGTTCCGCTCGCTGGTGGTC
>JBOGEA010000297.1:0-7402 GCA_050743205.1 Egibacteraceae bacterium
CCCACAACCCACCCACCACACCCAGAGGAGCCCGGCCTGACGGCAGGGCCCGATTCCTACGCGGCGGCGGCTGACGTGGGGGCTGGGTCGAGGGCGAGGGTCAGGAGGTCGGCGACGTCGGCGACGAAGTGGAAGGTCATCGCGTCGCGGACCGAGGAGGGGACGTCGTCGAGGTCGGGGCGGTTGCGCTCGGGCAGGACGACCTCGGTGCAGCCGGCGCGCTGCGCGGCCAACACCTTCTGCTTGACCCCGCCGATCGGCAGGACCCGGCCCTGCAGGGTGATCTCGCCGGTCATGCCCACCTCACGGCGCACGGGGCGGTGCAGCAGCAGGCTGGCGACCGCGGCGGTGATCGTGACCCCGGCCGACGGCCCGTCCTTGGGCACCGCCCCGGCGGGCACGTGGATGTGCATCCGCCTCGGGAAGTCGCCGGCCGCCAGCCCCAGCGCGTCGGCGTGGGCGCGCAGGTAGGACAGGGCGATCGAGGCCGACTCCTTCATGACGTCGCCGAGCTGGCCGGTCAGGATCAGGCCGGGCTCGCCGTCCATGGCGGTCGCCTCGACGAACAGCACCTCGCCGCCCGCGCCGGTCACGGCCAGGCCGGTGGCCACGCCCGGAACCGCAGGACGCTCCGCGGTCTCGGCGTAGAAGCGGCGACGGCCCAGCCACTCGGCGGGATCGTCGACCGTCAGCGGCGCGGTGGCGCCCGACGCGATGCGGGTGGCGGCCTTGCGCAGCAGGGTGCTGACCTGGCGCTCGAGCTGGCGGACGCCGGCCTCGTGGGTCCAGCCCTCGATGACCTGGCGCAGGACCTCGTCGGTCACCTCGACCTCAGCGGTGTCCAGCGCGGCGAGCTGCAGCTGGCGGGGCAGCAGGTGGTCGCGGGCGATCGCGACCTTCTCGACGTCGGTGTAGCCGTCGAGGCGCACGACCTCCATGCGGTCCAGCAGCGGGCCGGGGATCGTGTCCAGGACGTTGGCGGTGGCGATGAACAGCACGTCGGACAGGTCGAGGTCGACCTCCAGGTAGTGGTCGCGGAACGTGTGGTTCTGCGCCGGGTCGAGCACCTCCAGCAGCGCCGAGGACGGGTCGCCCCGCCAGTCGCTGCCGACTTTGTCGACCTCGTCGAGCAGGATCACCGGGTTCATCGTCCCGGCGTCGCGCAGGGCCCGGGCGATGCGCCCCGGCTGCGCGCCGACGTAGGTCCGCCGGTGGCCGCGGATCTCGGCCTCGTCGCGCACCCCGCCCAGGGCGAGGCGGACGAACCTGCGGTCCAGCGCCCGCGCCACCGACTCGCCCAGCGAGGTCTTGCCGACGCCGGGTGGGCCGACCAGCGCCAGGATCGCGCCGCTGCCCCGCCGCCGTGTCTGCTCACCTGCGGTCGGCTGCGCGTCCAGGCCGCGCTCGCTCCGCAGCTTGCGGACGGCGAGCTGCTCGACGATCCGCTCCTTCACGTCGTCCAGGCCGGTGTGGTCGGCGTCGAGGATCGCGCGCGCCTCGGCCAGGTCCAGCCGGTCGTCGGTGCGCGCGCCCCACGGCAGCTCGGTGAGCGTGTCGAGCCACGTCCGGATCCACCCGTGCTCGGGGCTCTGCGGGCTCATGCGCTCCAGGCGGTCGATCTCGCGCTCGACGGCGGCGCGGACCGCCTCGGGCACGTCCTTGTCGTCCAGCTTGGCGCGGTACTGCTCGGCGAGGTCGTCCTCGTCGTCCTCGCCCAGCTCGGCCTTGATCGCGGCGAGCTGCTGGCGCAGCAGGTACTCACGCTGGGTGCGGTCCATCGACTCCGCCACGTCGGTCTGGACCTTCTCGCGCAGCATCAGCTCGCTCAGCGTCCCGCGCGCCCACCCGAGCACCAGCTCCAGGCGCTGCTCTACGTCGAGCGTCTCCAGGACCTGGACCTTCTGCTCCGGGGTGGTGTCCGGCGAGTAGACCGCGGTGTCGGCGAGCATGCCGGGTTCGGCGATCTCACCGATCGCCATCGCCAGCCGTCCCGCGCCGCGCCGTTGGAGGATCCCCTCGAGCACCGCCCGATACTCCCGCGCCAGCTCCAGGGCGCGGTCCGACGGCTGCTGGGGGTCCGGCTGGGGATCGGCCATGACCCACGTCGCTCGGCCCGTCCCGGCGACGCCGGTGCCGATCGACGCGCGCACCAGCCCGCGCAGGAGCACCGCGTGTCTGCCGCCTGGCGCCTGATCGCGCTGCTCGATCGTGCCGATGACGCCGACGGAGGCGTAGCGGCCGTCGATGCGCGGCACCAGCACCAGCCGGGATCCGGCGGACTCCGCGCCTTCAACCGCGGCCTCGACCTCCGGGTTGTCGATGACGATCGTCGCGACCATGCCGGGCACGAACACCCCGCCGGGCAGCGGAAGCAGCGGCAGAGTCACCGCGCCGATCTGTTCAGTCGTGCTCACTGATTACTCCCTTACAGCCTTGAGTTCCCCCGGGAGAACGCCCTGGGTCGGCTCGCTTATTCCGCGCCGCATTGAAATGGTAGCTCCAGCGCGCAGGTCCGCCAGAATAAGGCTCACCATAGTTGAGTCATAAGGGCTCAGTTTTCATCAGGGTGCCGGAACGGAGGAGCACGCCGTCGGAACAGCGGGCCTCGACGGTACCGGCGCCGAACTGCTGGCGGTAGAGGTGGGCGTAGCGGGCGCCCTGCTCGAGCAGCTCGGCATGGGTGCCGCGCTCGACCAGCCGGCCCCGGTCGAGCACGAAGATGACGTCGGCGGCCAGGATCGTCGACAGCCGGTGGGCGATCGCCAGGGTCGTGCGGCCCGCCATCAGCGGCTGCAGCGCCTGCTGGACGAGCCGCTCGTTCGTGCTGTCCAGGGCCGACGTCGCCTCGTCGAGCACGAGGATCCGCGGGTCCTTCAGCAGCACCCGGGCGATCGCGAGCCGCTGCTTCTCGCCTCCCGACATCCGGTAGCCGCGCTCGCCGACCAGCGTGTCGTAGCCGTCGTCCAGCTCGAGGATGCGGTCGTGGATCGCCGCCGCCCGGGCGGCGGCCTCGAGCTGGGAATCGGTGGCGTCCGGGTTGCCGTAGCGGAGGTTCTCGCGGATCGACGCGTGGAACAGGTACGTCTCCTGCGTCACCGTGCCGATCGCCCGGGCGAGCGAGTCCAGCCGCAGCCGGCGCACGTCGATCCCGTCGATCAGCACGGCGCCGTTCGTCACGTCGTAGAGCCGCGGGAGCAGGTAGGACAGGGTCGTCTTGCCCGAGCCGCTCGCGCCGACCACGGCGGCGAGCTGGCCCGGCGCGATGTCGAGCGTGATGTCCTCCAGCGCCCACTGGTGGCCGGGATCGTCCCCTTCCGACGAGGGGTAGCGGAACGACACGTTGCGCAGGCTGATCCCGCCGCGCATCCGGTCAGGCGACAGGTCGGCCGCGTCCGGCGCGTCGACGATCTCGTGGCGCAGGTCGAGGTACTCGAAGATCCGTTGGAACAGCGCGAGCGAGGACTGGATCTGCACCGAGGTCTCCAGCAGGGTGCCGATCGGGAAGAACAGCCGCGCCTGCAGGGTCGTGAACGCGACCAGGTCCCCTGCGGTCAGCGCGTCCGGCGCCGCGCCGCCGCTCTGCGCGATGCCCGCGACCAGGTACACGAGGGCCGGCATCACTGAGAAGAAGATCCCGACCATGGAGAAGAAGCTGCGCCCGACCATCTGCTGGCGGATGTGCAGGTCGGCGAGGCGGGCGTTGCCATCCCGAAACCGCGCGATCTCCTCGGCCTGCCGCCCGAACGACTTGGACAGCAGGATGCCCGAGACCGACAGCGTCTCGGTCGACAGCGCCGCAAGCTCGGCGGTCGTCTCCTGCGTGGACTTCGACACCTCGCGCCGGGCCTTGCCGATGCGCTTGCTCAGCCACATGAAGGCCGGCACCAGCGCGAGGCTCAACACCGTGAGCGGCACGGACACGATGGCCATCGCGATGACGGTGCTGGCGAGGATGACCACGTTGGACAGGACCGTCGACGCGGTCTCGGTGACCACGCTCTGGACGCCGCCGACGTCGCTGGACAGGCGCGACTGGATCTCGCCTGCCTTCGTCTCGGTGAAGAACCGCAGCGGCATGCGCTGCAGGTGGGCGTACAGCCGGTTGCGCAGGTCCTGCATGACGCGCTGGCCGAGCACGTTCGCGAGGTAGGTCTGCCAGATGCCCATCCAGCCGGTCACGATGGGGATGGCGACCATCAGCCCGACCAGCCGGTACAGCAGCGGCAGGTTCGGGCACCCCTGCGGGCAGAACAGCGCCCGGTCGAACACCTGCCCGATGAGCAGGGGGTTCACGACGCCCAGCCCCGCCGTGACGGCCACCAGGGCGGCCACCGCCAGCAATCGCCACCGGTAGGGCCGGAAGGTCTCGACGACGCGGTGCATCGTCTGTGGATCGCGCGTTTCGCTCATGCCGACGATGATGGCATCGGGGTGTGACACATTCTCAGCCCCCAGACCGAACTGTGGCTGCGTCTTTGGACTCAAGGGGCCTCGCCGTGCCGGACGTGATCGTCGTCGGAGCCGGGCACAACGGCCTGGTCGCGGCCTGTTACCTGGCCCGCGCCGGCTTCGACGTGCTGGCGCTGGAGCAGGCCGGCAAGCCCGGCGGGGGGGCGCGGACCGACGAGACGGTGCCCGGCTACCGGTTCGACACGCACTCGGTCGCCCACAACATCATCAACATGACCGACATCCCCTCCGAGCTGGCCCTGCACGAGACCGGCCTCGACTACATCGAGATGGACCCGTTCGCCACGGCGCTCTTCGCCGACGGGCAGATCATCCGGTTCCACCGCGACATCGAGCGGACCGTCGAGTCGATCCGCGCCGTCGCCCCCGCCGACGCCGAGCCCTACCACCGGCTCATGCGCGACGCGCTGCCGGTGATCCGCATGGCTGTGGCCGGCATCGACGTCGGCGGCGCCGCGGCGCGCCAGGCGCGGATGCTGCCCGGCCGCGCCGTCGCCCTCGTCCGGTCGCTGATCCGCTACGGCGGGCCGTCGGGCCTGGTCACCGTGCTGCTGCAGCCGTACGAACGGCTGCTGCGCGAGCGCCTGCGGACCGACCGGACCCGCGCCCCCATCTCGGCGTTCGCCGCGCACGCCTCGGCCAGCCCGTCGGCCCAGGGCGGCGCGTTCTTCGCGCTGTGGCAGGCCGCCTATCACCGCTACGGCCAGTGGCACGCCCGCGGCGGCGCGCAGGGGCTGACCGACGCGCTGGTGCGCCGCCTGGACCGCCTCGGCGGGCAGTTGCGCACCGGCGCCCCGGTCGCCCGCATCCTCGCCCCGTCCGGGCAGGTCAGGGGGGTGGAGCTGGAGGGTGGCGAGCGCATCCCCGCCGCCGCAGTCGTCACCGCGATCGAGCCCCGCGCCGCGCTGCTCGGCCTGCTCGACCCGCCGCTGTCCGGCCCCGCCGCCCACGGGCTGCGCGCGGCCCACAGCGGCAACGCCGTGCAGATGCTCGTCCACGTCGCCTCAGACCGCCTGCCGGCCTACCCCAACGCGCAGCCGGGCGACCACGCGGGCCTGCAGAGCTACGTCGACACCCTCGACGCGATGGTCGCCGGGTTCGCCGCCGCGCAAGCCCGCCGGCTGCCTGACGACCCGGTGCCGACCTACGCGTTCACGACCTCGGCGCTGGACGACACCTTGGCGCCGCCGGGCTGCCACACGGTCTACTTGGCCTGCCCGAGCGCGCCGTTTGAGGTGAAGGGCGGGTGGGCCGCCCAGGCTGAGGGCTTCGCCGAGCGCATGATCGACACCGTCGAGAAGCGCGCGCCGGGGTTCCGCGGCTCGATCCAGGGCATGTCGATCCGCACGCCCGAGCAGATGGCGCGCGAGCTGCGCTGGCCCGGCGCGCACCCGATGCACCTGGACATCACCCTTGACCAGCTCGGGTGGATGCGCCCGACGAAAGCGCTGGGCGGCCACGCCACGCCCGTGCGCGGCCTGTTCATCTCCGGCGCCGGCACCGCCCCCGTCGGCGGCATCGCCGGCGCCCCCGGCCGCGCCGCCGCCAACGCCCTCCTCGCCCGCCACGGCACTCCCCGACGCTGAGCGGCTGATTGGGGTGGACGTGCCTGAAGGCGGCGATCGGCAGCGCGGGGAGCCGGCCGCCGAACAGGAGCGGAGCGCCGGGTCTCCGCCACGCCACATCACCGCGCTCAACGGGGTCACCTGATCGAGCGGCGGGACGAAGCGACTCGTCGCTATAGTCATCGAAGGCACGCGCGTGGGAGGTGCGGTCAACCGTGGCGGAAAGCCCGGAGTGGGATCAGGTGCTGCGCTCGGCGACCCGGCTGCAGCAACTCGTGCCTGACAGCGTGCTCGTCGGCGGCAGCGCGGCAGCAACCCACGCGCATCATCGGGTGTCGTTCGACCACGACCACGTGATGACCGACCTGCGTGAGCGCTTCGACGGTGTGCTCGAGGCGTTGGAGGCCACGGAGGGGTGGGTCACCGCCCGAGTGAGGCGGCCCGTGCTGATCCTCGGCAGCCTGGACGGTGTTGAGACAGGGATCCGCCAGTTGATCCGCCGCCGGCCACTGGAGGTCGAGGAGATCGCCTGGCAAGGGCAGCGCTTGCGCGTGCCGACGCTTGCGGAGACCGCGCGAGTCAAGGGGTGGATGGTGCTGACGCGCAACGCGACCCGCGATTACCTCGCCTTCGTCGCGCTCGCGGACCGGCTGGGCGACGACGCTCAGGCGGTCATTCGTTCAATGGACGACTACTATGCCGACCAGCGAGGACCCGGTGGCCAGCGGATCGCGACGCAGCTCGCGAAGCAACTGGCGGAGCCTGCCCCCTACGACCTCGACACGGTGGATCTGCGCCGCTACCGCCAGCTGGAGTCCCGCTGGCGGGACTGGTCGACGGTGGCTGCGGCGTGCCTCGACTTGGCGGCGCGCACGCTCGCTCCGGGAGAAGACCAGCCGTGAGACACCGCCATCTTGACTACCCGGAGGACACCCCGGTCGAGCAGCTCGGGCGCGCCGTGATCGATGACCTGCTGGACCGAGGCGATCTCGAGGACTGGGCGCCGTTGGTCAGCGCGATCACCCGAGACCCCTACGGCCAGCTCGCAGACGTCGTGCTGCATCTCTGCGCCGCGCACCCCATGTACGGCACGAGCGTCCTTTGGCCCGCCTGGATCGCCCGCCTGCGCTCGGCGAGCCGCTTATAGGCGCTTGGAGGGCGAGACCTGTTGCGCGTGAGTCAAGTTCTGCCGGATCGGGTTGCACGCGCCGCCGCCCCTCCCGTCCACGACTCGTCGGGCCGGGGCGAAGCCCCGTTAGGTGACTTCGGGTCCGCGAATCCGTTGCGCGTGAGTCAAGTTTCCCAGATCGGGTGGCACGCGTCGCGGGTCGCGTCGGGGAAGGTTGGGTGCTGGATCGCGGCGGAAT
>JBOGEA010000298.1:0-7391 GCA_050743205.1 Egibacteraceae bacterium
CACCCGCGCTCCGCTTCGCTTCGCCCGCAAGTCAAGGCCGCGCTTTCTCAAACACGTTCTGAGGGCCGCCTGAACCGCGCTCCGCTTCGCTTCGCCTGCGGGTCAAGGCCACGGTTACTCAGCATGTACTAGGAGAAATCGGGATAGGCGCCTGCGCTCGGCGAGGTCGATTGGGGTCGCGAGCGCGCAGGCGAGACGCTCGGGGGCGAGGGTGGGCTGGGGCGGCGGCTCCACCACCTCGACGCCGACGCCCAGCCGGTGCAGGCGGCGGACCGCGGCGGCGTACGCGGCCTGCAGGCCGGCGCGTCGCGCCAGCACGGCGACCTCCTCGGCAGGCTCGGCCTTCCACTCCGGCAGCGGCTGGACCGCCAGGGCCAGGGGCGCGATCACGGCCCACGGGCCGGGGGTGGCGGCCAGGCCGTCGGGCTCTCGCATCCGCGCGGCCGGCAGGGCACTGCGGCGCAGCACTGCCACGAGCGCGGCCAACGGCTGGTCCCAGTCCTCGTGCTGGGTCACCCACCGCCAGAGCAGCCCGGCGCCGGCCCCCCGTTCGGACGGTGTTTCCTGGACTGCCGGCCAGGTGGGCCCGTCGAGGATCCGCGCGGTCAGGGGGCGGGGTGAGGCGAGCGCCCGCTCGGTGCGCTGGACGGCGGCTTCGCCCTCCAGGCCCTGGCGCCGAGCCCGCAGCCCGGCGGCGATCGCCAGCGCGAGCCGCCCGATCCCGGACTCCTCACCTGCCAAGACACCAGCCCAGCCGTCGCGCAAGCGGACGGTCACGCGCCGATCGGTCGGCCGTGCCTCGGCGTAGCGCAAGACCCGCCCGGCGGCCAGCAGCGCCTGGAAGCGGTGGTCCCCGGGGGCGCGCACCGCCTGCTCGGCGAGCCCGACGAGCTGGCGGAGCGATCCGCCCAGGTCGTCGCGGCGAAGGCTGAGCAGCGGGCCGAGGTCGGCGAGCAGCAGGTCGCTGTCCGCCCGTTCAGGAACGACCAGGGCGCCGACCGCGGTGAGGTTCGGGTTGCCGCCCCGCCGCTTCGTCAGGCGGAACTCTTGGAAGCGGCGCACCCCCAGCTGAGGTCCGGCCGCGCGCACGGCGGCGGTCACCGCCGCCACGTCGGCGGCTCGCCGCTGGCCCGCCCGCAGCCGCCCGCGCGAGTAGAGCTGGGCGACCGCGCCAGCGTCCCGCCAGCCCTCCCACTCCGGCAGGTACAGATCAGCGACCCCGTCACGGTCCTGGCGCGCCGACGTGCTGACGGTCCACGGGAACGCGGCCTGTCCACCGTTCTCGCGGGTGTGCACGCTGCCGCCGAGCAGGAGCATCCCCTCCAGCGCGAGGACGGTCTGCCACGGGTTGTTCGCGAAGACAGTCTTGCCAGGGATGCCGTCCAGCTCGTCCGTGCTGCCCGCATCCAACAACCCGTCAGCGATCGGCGGCAGCGGCCGGTGGGCCGAGCCGGTGAGCAGCGCCAGAGCCCAGTCGCGGGCGGCCTCCGGGGCCTCTTTCCGCTGGTCGTGCAGGCCGAGCTCGATCAGCGCCCGGATGTAGCGGGTGTCGATCGCCTGGTTGCCGTCCGCGCCACCGGTGCCGCCCAGCGCCGGCCCGAAGTTGGGCTCCGTGCCGTCTTCGGTGAGGACCGCGGCGAGGTCGACGAACGGCAGCGCCTCGTCGGGCAGCCAGGCGCGGCACTGCCGGATGACCGCAGCCTTGAGCTTGCCATCGGGCGTGAGGCCGCCAAGCCTCGTCCCAAACTGCGGGAGCACGTCCCGGTCCAGCGCCTCGAACACACGGCGGTAGGCGGCCAACCGTGACCCCGGCTCGGCGCGCCGGGCCGCCTCCTCCAGCGGGAGCTGCCCGCTGCGAGGACTCTTCGTCGCGTCGGCGTAGCAGCCTCCCTTCTGCCACGGCGCGATGATCGGCACCGGCGCGAAGGTCCCGGCCAGCCAGGCGGCGATCTCGCCGGTTTCTTCGAAGTCGCTGGCGAGCGTCGCGCACCCGCCGCGCCAGGCCATCCGCGCCGGCAGGCCGTGACGGTCCAACGCGCGCAGCAGCCCCAGCGCCGCCAGGTGCGTGGCGGGCGTGTCCACGCGCAGCCCGTCCAGCCGCAGCTCGGTCATCGCAGCCTCCCAGGGCTCTTGGACGCCGCCCAGTCGGCGGCCCGGACCAGCCACTCCAGGTACGCCAGGCGGAACGGGCCGTGGGCGGCGAGCAGCCGGCGGGCGATCGCCGCCCACCGCCCACCGTCGACGTGGCTCCACGCGTCGAGGTTCGACACCGTCCAGGCGACGAGCCGCAGCCCGTCGCCGCAGTCGATCTCGGGCAGCGGGTCGTCCTGGTCCAGCCCGGCCACGTAATGATCGGGATCGTCCTGGCGCTGCGGCAGCGGGATGCCCATCCGCGCCTTCCCGTGATGCGCGCCCACGAGGTAGACGAGCAGGTCAGGATCGGCGCAGTCGACCTCGCCGGCGGCGACGGCGTCCGCCACGCGCAGCGCGGAGGCGACCTCGTGGCGGTAGAACCCGCGCTCGAAGCACAGCCGGCCGAGGCGCCCGCTCTTCGCCCACGGCATGTCCCCGTCCAGCTCGGGGTTGATCTTGCGGACCGCGTCCTGGAACTGGCCGTGCGCCTTGCCCACGTCGTGCAGCCACGCCGCCTGCCGCACCACGCTGGCGAGGCCGCTCAGCAGCGGCCGAGCACGGCCGGCGCAGATGCGCTCGGCCTCGGCGCGGGCGTCGAGGCTGTGGTCGGCGAGAGTGAGCGGTGTGTCGGTGAAGCGCTCCGCGTCCCCCGCGACCACGTCGTCGGCAACCGCGGTCGGGGCGGCGACCGGCGGCACGGCCGCCGCCGCCTTGACGGCCCAGCCGATCTCGGGGTGGTACCCACCCTGTGCGGCGTCGGCGCACAGCTGGATGCCCGGGCGCACCTCGTCGGCCTGGGCCCGCGACCACTGGCCGTCGACCCGGCTGCGCAGCCACAGGGGCGCGCGCCGCAGGTACTCCCTCGCCTCGCCGATCGGGACCGGGCACAGCTCTGCGGCGGCCAGCGCTGGCTCTGGCTGGTCAGGGTCATTCGACGGCGCCCCCGGCCGCCAGCCGACCCACACATGGACCTGCTCGACGTCACGGACCCACTCGGCGACCGACGTGTGCTCGCCCTCAAGGCTGGGCGTCGTGTCGAACAGCTGGAGCAGGTCGGCGCGGCGGACGACCGACCAGCGCTGCGGGTCGGCGGGCGCGGGGATGGCGCTCAGCGCCGCCGGCGACAGGTCCGCGCCCGGTCTCAGCCGGTCGGCGGTGGCCTGAAGCGCGGCGGCGGGGTACGGCTTGCCGTCCAGCTTGGCCGGGGTGCCGTGGATGCGGACCTCGGCGGGAGCCTCGCGCCTGCCGCGGCGGTTTACCCGGCCGAGCCGCTGGACCAGCGACGGCCACGGGCACAGCTCGGTGACCAGGGCAGAGGCGTCCAGGTCGACGCCCGCCTCGACCACCTGGGTGCACACGGCTATCCCACCGCCCGCGGCGACCTCCTCCAGCCGCGTGGTCCGCTCGGCCCGGTCGAGCGGGCGGAACCGGCTGTGCAGCGGCGCCAGCGGCACGTCGCGCTTGGCGCGGCGCAGCCGGGCGCCGAGCCGCTTGTGCAGGTCCTGCGCGTCTTTGACGGTGTTGACGACGGCGAGGGTGAAGGCGGCCTCGCCGTACCGGTCGAGCGCGTGGTCGTGGACACCGAGCACGCCCTCGGCGGTCGGCGGCCCCTCGACGACCTCGCCCGTTTTCCGGGCGGTCCAGCGCTGGCCGAGCTGGTCGTGGGCCTTGTCCTGGTCGGTGATCGTGAAGTAGGTGGCGGCGTCGATCGCGGGGTGGTCGACGGTCGCCAGGCCCTGCGCGGGGATCGTGGCCGACATCCACACCGTCTCGGTGCGGCCGAACGCGCCGAACGCGGCGCGGAACGCCTGCAGCTGCAGGGTCGTGGGCAGCGCCGCGCCGAACAGCTGGACCTCGTCGAGCACCCAGGTCGCGTCGCTGTGGCAGGCCGCGAAGTAGGCCGGCCACATGCCCGGCGACGCCGCGTACCCGCGGTTGAGCGCCCGGGAGATCAGCAGGTCGACGGTGCCGACGACGATCGTCGGCCGGTCCGGCGCGTCCACCCAGTCATCGACCACCGCCCCACCCAGCGTCCGGCGCACCGCGACGTCGACCCCGGCGGCGGCCACCAGCGCCTCGATCCGCCGGTGAATCTGCTCCACTAGCACCCGCATCGGCAGGCAGTAGAACAGCCGCGTCGTCACCTCATCGCCCCGCGCGTGCGCGTACAGCCACGGCACGACCACCCCCTCGGTCTTGCCGAACCCCGTCGGCACCGCCACCACCGGCGAGGACCGCCCAGCCATCGCCTCCTGAAACGGAAACGGCCAGCACCCCGTCACGTTGCGGAAAAACCCCGCGTACTCACCCATCGCGCCAACCCTCCTCACCTGCCACACCGGCGGCACCCTCCTTTTACCGCCTGGGTGCGACAGAGAAAGGCGCCGCCGAGGGTCTGGTGTGGGTGGGTTCGTCTGCGCGGCCCCGCCGCCTCGCGGAGAAGCGCCTGAACCGTGACGAACTTCGCCTGCCTGGGCGAGCCGCTGCGTGACGAGGACGTCGTGTTCCGCCGCGCGCCACCGCAGGAGGCGTGCGGCAGGTTCAGGACGCAATCGGCGACGTGTTCTTGGACGAGATGGCGTGCCCGCAGACGGGCTGCGGCTGATGACCCGGAACGTGCACCACCATGCCCCTGCCGAGCGCATCGGCAGGGCCCGCATAGCTCGCTGACCACGATGACGCGGCGTGCTGGCGCTGACCGAGGTCAGCGCTCTACGGCGACGCTGGTGCAGGCACTGCGCGCAGACGGCTACGAGGTGATCGTGCCGGACTCCACCGGCAACGATTTCATGGTTGTGGTGGCCGTTCTCGCTGGCAACTGGAGCGGCGCCGAACAGGGTTGGCCACCATACGCCCTGCGGTCGCATGCGCACCGTCGGGTGGTCGGGCTGTCTGTGCCCTCACGCGGGCCGCGTCACCGCAACCAAGGCAAGCGCGTTCCAGCAGGCGGTCGGCACCGAGTTTTCGCGTGGCGGCGGCTCTCGCCTACAGGGCCACGAGCCTGAGCCCCGGGTCGAGCACGGCCAGGTCACCCGGGTCGGCGGTCACCACCGCGTGGCCGCGAGTTCGGGCGCAGATCACGACGGACGCATCGACCACGTCATCGCCACCGGCTCGCCCGCACAGGACGCCCGCGGCGCGCGCCTCGGGCTCGTCCAGCGCGACCGCCGTCACCGTGGGCAGCGCGAGGAACCGGGCCAGGCGGGCCTGACGAACCGAACCCCGCCAGGCTTGAGCGATCACCCCGGCGGGGACAGCGATGCTGGCATTCAGCGCGCCCGTCTCATCGAGGAGGGCCTGCATGCGCCGGTCGGCGCGCTCGATGGCGATGAGCGCGCCGGTGTCCAGGGTGAGACCGGCCATCGGTCACTCCAGGCCGAGGGCCTGGCGGGCCCAGGCCCGGTCCTCGGCGGTGGGCGGCCCGGCCTCGGCGGCCATCTCGGCGAGCAGGCTGGTGAGGCCGGCGTAGCGCCCATGCTCCTCCAGTGCCTCAGCGACGAAGGCCGACACCGACGCCGCCCGCCCCTCGGCCGCCGCCAAGCGGGCAGCAACGACCAAGTCGTCGGGAAGGCTCACGGCGATCTTCACAGTCATACCGAGAGAATACCTCAGTGGTGAAGCCCGGGAACGCGACCGAGAACTCTCTCCTTGGACGACCGGCCCCAGCGCTAATGCCCGCCCACCGACGACGCCACCCGGCGCATGCTGTGCGGAATGGGCCCCCCAAGGATCAGCTGCTTGCCTTGCGCACCTGAGAGCCCTTTACCGCCTGGATGTGACAGAGACGGAGGGACCAGCGGGAAGACCCGTCCCCGCTCAGGTCAGAAGCCGGAACCCATGCGCGGCGGCGGCGCCGCACAGACCCGGTCGTAACACGCGATCGTTGCGCAGGCAGGTCCGCCTCCCGGACCGCCACCGCGGTGGCGAGCTGAACGGCGTCGTAGGCGCGAAGCCCGTTGCCGCCCGCCAGGACCGCGGCCAGGTCCAGAATCTCCGCGGTGAGCGCCACGACCACAAAGCGGGGGCTGTCAGTGCCTCCACCGCAGTAGTCGGCCTCGAATTCGCCTGTCAGGAGGCGAGCGTCTTTCTCGGACAGCTCACCGAGCCGTCGCTTGCGCCAGATGGCAGCGGGCACCTCCACGCGAGCCAGGCAGGACACGACGAGCAGATCAAGCACCCGCACCACGTCGCTCGCGGACTCATCCGCGTACGCCCTTGACCAGCGCGGACGAGTCAGCGAAGACGCTCAGCCTCGTCCCTCTGCGACGAGGTCCGCCAGCGACCGCCCCTGGCCAGCGGCCTCGCGGGCAAGGGCGACCCCCGCGTGGGATCGGGCCGGTGAGCGCGGCGCTGGGAGGGGCTGGCCAGCAGTCCGGCCCGGCTGAGCCGCTCACGGAGCCGCTCAGCCTCTGTCCCGGCGAGATCAGGATCGACCGCCGCACGCAGCAGCGCCGTCGCCCACGCGTTCAGGCTCTGCCCGTGGACCGCAGCCGCGGACCTCAGCTCCGCAGCCAGACCATCGGGAAGCCGCAACGTCATCTGCGCCATGCAGGCACGGTAGCAGGCACGACGCCACAGCGGCCCCGAGCACGACCGCAATCGATCTTCGACCTGGTCCGCGCCGAGCATGAACTCGCCGAGGTGTTGGGGATACAGGTCCAAGCCGTGTCTGCGAGGGTCTGCGCCCTCTGTGGCGGGCCAACCCCTGACGTGCGCCGCCTCCCGGGCGACACGCCGCCCAGGGCCGGCGGCCCCACCTTGGGCATATGGGTGAGCGCTGGGCGAGCTTCGACTGCTACGGGACGTTGGTCGACTGGGAGGCGGGCATCGGCGACGCGCTCTGCGCCCTGTGGCCCAGCGTGGGGCGGAGCGATCTGCTCACCGCCTACCACCGCCTCGAGCCGGTGACCCAGGCGGATACGGCCCCGCCCTACCGGGAGGTACTGACCGCCTGCACACGAGCGCTCGCCAGCCAGCTGGGCCTGCCGCTCGCTGTCGGCGACGACGAGACCCTGCCCGCCTCCCTGCCACAATGGTCGCCCTTCCCGGAGGTGCCGGCTGCCCTGCGCAGACTGCGCGCCGACGGGTGGCGCCTGGCTGTCCTGTCCAACACCGACCCCGACCTGCTCACCGCCTCGCTGGCCGGCATCGGCGTCCCGGTCGACCACACCGTGACCGTGGCCGACACCGGCTCCTACAAGCCGGCGCCCGGACATTGGCGCTCGTTCCAGGCCGCCACCGGGGCCTGGCCCCGGTGG
>JBOGEA010000299.1:0-7352 GCA_050743205.1 Egibacteraceae bacterium
GCGGTATACCGCCGCGATCCAGCACACAGGGCATGGCCTGTGGGACCTGCTCGGCTTGTGACCGCATCCTGCGGGGTGTCCACCCCGCCTACTTCGAGTTCGAGCGCGCCGGCGGGTGGCACCGGGTGGACGACGTCCGAGAAGCGTGGCTGGCGGTGGCGTTCCGGACGGTGTCTGAGGGCCGGTGCAAGGTCCTGCGCGTAGTCGACGCGGACCGCATGAACGAGGCCGCCGCCAACGCATTCCTGAAAGCGCTGGAGGAGCCGCCCGACGGCACGGTCTGGATCCTGGACGTCGCCGATCCCGAGGAGCTGCCCGACACGATCCTGTCACGCTGCCGGGTGGTGCGGTTCGCGACCTGGGGACCAGCGCAGCTGCGCGCCGAGGGCCAGCGCCTGGGCCTCGGTGAGGGCCCAGATCTGGACCTCGCCGTCCGCGCCTGCATGGGGTCGCCCCGCACCCTGCGGCGGCTGGCCGCCGCCGGCGGCCTCGACGCGCTGCGGAGCCACCGGTCGATCCCGAGCCGCCTGCGACAGCAGGGGCCGGGGTGCGCCCTGGTCGCCGCGAAAGAAGTTGACGAGACCGTCCGCCGCGAGGTCGATGCCCGCAAGAACGAGGGCAAGGCCGCGCTCGCCGCGCTGGCTGCGGCCTACGGCGACGGGGTGCCGCGGGCGGTGGCCAAGCAGGTCGAAGCCCGCGCGGCACGTGAGGAGCGCGAGGCGAAGATCAGTGCCGTACAGGCGGCGCTCGACGATCTGGTGTCGTGGCTGCGCGACTGCCTGTTCGTCGCCTGCGGCGGTGATCCGAGCGAGACGATCCATCGGGACGCCAGCGACCTGCTCCGCGACGACGCCATAGCACTGGGCCCCGCCCGCCTGCTTCGCGCCACCGATCTGGCGCTCGCGACCAGGAACGATCTCGAGTTCAACGTCCAACCGCAGCTTGCCCTCGAGGCACTGCTGCTGTCCTTGCATGGGCTCGGTCCGCAGTAAATGCTTGACCATGCGGGGGCTTGTTCGCTTGACTACGCTTGTACAGCACTTCGCGCGAGGTGATCGCGCTCTGGGTCATGCCCATGGTGTCCTCGGGATAGGAGGATCACCGCGCGGAGCATCCGCCATGTCATGCGTATCAGCCCAGGAGGCCCTTGCCGGGCCAAGCACACCGGGGGGTCCATCCTGCGGAGGGGATGGGCCCCCCGGCGCCTCGTTGTAGCTGGCGTCGAAAACCTTCACAAGGGGTCGCCGTTGCGTCGGCTTCCGCTCGCGTACACCCTTTTAGGTCGCTCCAGCCGGCGCAACGGCGACCCCTTGGTTGCTGGCGCCGGTGGTTCTTGTGAAGCTGAAGAGGGTTTGGGCGGCAAGGGCCGCCCAAACCCTCGCTCGGCCGCGCGGTTGTCGCTCGACCCGGGTCCTTAGCTGATTTGCGCGAGCGCCGACCCCGCCGGGCTTCACGGCTGACGGGCGGTTGCTGAGGCTCGAGCTGCCGGCTGTTCCTGAGTATGCCCGTCCCGTGCGGCACGCCAACGGCACGCCGCGGCCCACATGCCGGCCGTGCCGAGTCCGACCAGGAGCATCGCGGCGACCGAGGCGGCGCGGGCGCGAGAGGAGTTCGCCTGTATCCGGGAGCGGAAGGTCTCGGCGTCATTGAGGTGGGGAAATGGGGTGCCCTGCGGCACCTCGACGCCCAGGAATTCGCACAGGGGGCCCCACCCGTCCCCTGGCTGGTACACGAGCAGTTGGTCCGCCGGGACATGGCGCTTGACCTCTTCGTTATGCCGCTCGAAGATTTCGATCGCGTGCCGGCGGTCCTCGAAGGCTCCGTTGAATGTCCGGTTCCAGACCAGTTCGTCGATCACCCGCGCGGCTGCCCTCCATCCTGAAGGCGCGACGAGGTTGCCCAGTCTGAGCAGCCGAGGCTGCTGGCGCGTCTGCCCCATCGCGTAGATGGTGTTGAGCGCGCTGTCGTACCACTTGTCGGGATCGCGCACCGTGAGCACGACCTTCGCGCCGGGGCACGCCTCGAGCAGCTCTTTGTAGAACGTGCATCCGGGCCAGTCGGCGGTGGATCTGTAGTCTTGGAACACCCCGTTCCAGTCAACGGGCTCGCCCCGTGTGGCGGCGAGCCACCGCGGAGCATGCTCGGGGTGCTTGACCAGCTCGAGCATGTGGTAGCATGGCCCGAACCCGAGTTCTTCCAACGCGGCCTTCATTGACGCCGTGCCCGTCCGCCCGAACCCTGCCCCGATCACCTGCAGGTTCATTTCACACCACTCCTCCACCGATCGGTGTCGCACCCAGCCTTGGGGCGAGGTACCGCACCCGCACAACGATCGATAGGGCGCTGAGCTGAGATTTTATGCTCTCTGTCAGAGGTTATGGGGTCCGTGTTGTGGCCGCCGCCGACGGGCTGGTGGTTGGATAGCGGGCATGACCACCACACCGTCCGACCGTTTCGGTCCTTGATCACGCTCACATCGACGTGCGCGATCTGTTCGGCGAGGAGCGGCAGGCGCTGGTCGCCGTGCTGGAGCGCCTCCCCGACTTCATCGATCGGATCAACGCCGAGTGGGTCGTCGCCGCTGCGCGGCTCAGCCCTGAGCTGCTCATCCATGGCCTTGGGCTGGACCGGCTCGCAGATCGCAGGCCTGTGGCGCTCGCTGCCCCTGGATGCCCCGAGCGGGCCGGTCTCCTGGGCGGGCCCCGAAGCGGCGCCGGTCTGGCTGGACGCGGCGCGCGACTTCAGCGAGTACTGGGTCCATCAGCAGCAGATCCGTGAGGCCGCCGGCCTGCCCTTGTTGGACGAGACGCGGTTCACGGCGCCGGTCATCGACACGTTCATGCGCGTGCTGCCGCACACGCTGCGCGGGGGTGGGCGGCGGCTTCCTGCGCTTCGTCGTGAGGGGGGCCGGCGGCGGGACGTGGAGTGTGCGCCGGAAGGCCGACCGTTGGATATTCGTCGATGCCGACGTGCCGGCGACGGCCACGGTCGCTATCGATGTCGATACGGCCTGGCGGCTGTGCACACGCGCGATCCAGCCGGAGACCGCATGGGCGCGCGCACAGGTGGAAGGCGACCAACGCCTGGCCCGCAGGGCCTTGAGCATCGTGTCGATAATCCGTGCCCCCGACCGATGTGTCACCGGTCACTGTCCCCAGGCGCTCAGGATGCGCTTGACCCCCAGCCGTCGCTTCGGCGGCCTGAGCATGCCTATGGGGAGGTTTGCCAGAGCGCGCTGACAGGCATGGCCCGCAGCCGGGGACCGAACGGAAGCGTCTGGTCGCCGGTGTACAGGACGATCCCGACCGCGAAGTCGTCGCCTAACCGCTCGGCCAAGTGGCGAAGCCCCCGGAAGTCCTCCGCGCGCACCGTGGACGACGCCTTGATCTCGACGCCGACCACCCGTCCCCGGCGGCTCTCAAGGACCGCGTCGACCTCCACATCGTCCCGGGTGCGGTAGTGGAACAGCTCTGCCCGCTCATCACACCAGGTCAGCTGGCGGGCCAGTTCCATGAGCACGAATCCTTCCAGCAGCGGCCCGAAGGGGGCGCCAGGGCGGAGCAGTTGGCTTGCCTCAGCGTCCAGGAGGTTCGCCGCCACACCGGAATCGACCATGGCGACCTTCGGCGTGCCGATCGCGCGGGCGCTCAGGTTCCGCGACCAGGCCGGTATGCGCTTGATCAGAAACACCTCCTCCAACAGGTGCAGGTAGCGGCCCACGGTCCGTTGCGGCAAGCGGACGTCGCTTCCCAGCGCGCTTGCGACCAGCAGCTGGCCGGATCGGGCGGCGAGGAGCCGGATCAGAGCCCGCATCTCGCCGATGCGCTCGATCTCCGACAGTTGGCTGACGTCGCGGCTGATCATGTCCGCCACGTACGAGTCGAAGAACCGCTCGCGTCGGCGCGGCTGCGTCCGTGCTACCGACTCCGGGAAGCCGCCGCGCACGATGCGTTCGGCGTACTCAGCGCGCCGCACCGTGGAGTCATGGATCAGGTCGGGACCGTGGGTGAAGGCGGCATCGATGAAACCATCCGGCGCTCCGTCGAGCTCTCCTTGGGACAGCGGCCACAGCTCGATGGTCTCCATCCGGCCGGGCAGTGCGTCGGGCAGCGTCCGCAGCCCAAGCACACGGGCCGAGCCGGTCAGCAGGAAGCGACCCGGCCGTGGGTCGGTGTCCACCTTCTCTTTGATGGCCAGCAGCAGCTCCGGGACACGTTGAATCTCGTCGATGACCATCGGCTTCGGCAGATCGACGAAGCCGGCTGGGTCCTCCTGGGCGGCCCGGCGAGTAACCGCCCGGTCCAACGTCCGCCACTCAGCCGCGTGAGCAGTCCCCACCAGCTGAACCAGTGTGCTCTTGCCGCACTGGCGCGCGCCGTTGACCAGGACCACTCTCGTGTCCTGCAGCGCCTCATTCACCGCGCGCTCAGCGTGCCGCGCAAGCAGCCGGCCGAGCGGAGACTCAGGGACGGATGTCACACGGCGAGTATGGCAGACGCACCAGCCCCACGCCGATCCTGCCGCTGGGTTCGTGCGTGTTCTGCCGCTTGGTTCGTGCGTATCCTGCCGCTGGGTTCGTGCGTATCCTGCCGCTGGGGTCGTGCCTGGCCATCGTCTGGTACGCCCTGGCCGGGCACACCCCGAGGTCGTCGGCTCGGCGTCGGCCGGTTTTGTGGACGTTCAGAGCGCCGGGAGGATGAACGTCCACAGATGCGTGGAGGAAACCGCCGGTCAGGACCAAGCCGGCTAGGCTCCCGCAGCCTGTCAGGGCGCACGGATTATCGCAGCCGATCTTTCGCCATACCGCGGAGAAACGGGGTATGAGGTGCCGGCCGGTCTGCTCGTCGCTGAAATTGTGATGAGCGAGTAGCGTCTGGCATTCGAGAAATGAGAAATGAGGCGCACGGTACGTGTGTCGTTGCGGAGCAGTGGCGTTCATCCAGGCGTCAGGCGATGAGGCGCATGCGTTCGTCGAGTTCGCGTACGCAGGGCAGGTCAGCCCAACGGGGGTCGAACCTGGCGCGTACCCCGACGACGCGTTCGATGCCCAGCACGTAGCCGGCCGCCAAGGCCGCGTCGAGCGCCTCCCGCAGCGCGGCGCAGGCCGCCTCGGGCTCGCCCTGGAGCACCCATGCGGTGGCGGTGTACGTGAGCATCGTCACTTTCACTCGCGGGTTTGGCAGGATCAGGCCGGGGCGCAGCGTGTCGATCGCCTCGCTGTGGCCGAGCAGCGCGAGGCCTTGCCCGATCTCGGCGCTCACCTGAGCAGGTACGGCTGCAAAGCGGGCGAAGAATCCGCGGCCGTCGGTCTGGCCCTTTTGCCCGGACAATCGCTGGGCGGCGTCTGCGGTCGCGAGGAAGCCTCGCGCGTCGCGCGCGTTGGCCAGTTCGGTCGCCAACCAAGAGTGCATCCAGGCGTGCCCGCCGTCGTGGCGTACGGCCCGCTCCAGCAGCGTGATCGCGAGGCAGCCGTCGCCCCGGCGGCCACCTGACGGGATCGGCGAGTGCAGGAAGCTGGCGATCGCCAGCGACTGCGCGCGCAGCGTGTCGTCGCCGCTGTCGGCGACGCTGCGGGCCAGCGCGACGTAGCGGCTGGCCGTTGCGTGGTCGGTTCGGTGCAAGGCGAGCAGGCCGGCCTGTGCGGACTGCCCGACGGCGACCGCCTGCAGTCGGCGGCGGTCCGCGGATGACATGGGGCGGTGCAGCAGCCTGTCGAGCGCGTCGGCGTGGCGGGCGGCTTGGTCAACGAGCGCCTCGGGGCGGCTGGCCGAATGCAGGACCGCGAGAGAGTCGGCGAGCTCCTCGTGGTCGGTGACCAGTTTGGCGTCGATCCGGGCGTCGGGGTTGGCGGTGGCCGCGGCGATGCGCTCCAGCGCCTCGCCCAGCGGCGCGAAGACGGCGGCCAGCCCGGACGCGACGGCTTTGGCGGCGTCTCTGCGGTTCGCGTTGCCTCCGTTTCCGTTGAGTCCCAACGAGTCTGACACCCACACGAGCGGGTCGCCTTGGGTCAGGATCGCGAACTTGATCTTCTGCTCGTCGCTGGCCTGTCTCAGGGCGTTGTCGAGCGCGTGCTGCATCTTCCATTTGGGGATGATGTTGGGATCGGCGCTCCAGTCGACGATGGTGCGCCAGCCTGCGCCCAGGCGGGCGGCGAAGTCGTAGATGTCGGCGCCCAGCGCGATCTGCAGTGTTTTGGCCAGCCCGGCGGTCCAGTGGCCGACCACGACCAGCAGGCGGTCGAGGTCGATCGATGCCGGTGGCGTTGGCGGTGTGGGCGGTATCCGTTTCGCGGGCTGGGAGTCTGTTGCAGAATCAATGGGAGTGGCTCTCGGGAATGGCGAGTGCCGAGGGCCGTGGGTGCCTTTGGGTCAGCCGCACTGCAGGCTTCCTCCGTATTCGGAGGAAACCTGCGGGCCAGGCGCGCGTTGTCGGGCTTGAGGCGCAGCTTTCGAGCGCCGGGATAAACCGGCATGGAGAAGGAGATGAGAGAGCTCTACACCGAAGGAGTAGCGATCCACGGTGACCCCGAGTCATGCGTCAGTGTCCGCGAGGGCGGGGGCGAAGCGTTGACAGGGGCACGTGCAGGCTGGGCTACCCAGCCGCGAAATCAAGGAGTTCGGGGCGCCGACGCTGTGAAAGCAAGCGGAAGGCCAGACCGCTGGCGGCGCTATCCGCGAGCCGCGGGCGGGCCCCGCGCGGTCGGAGAGCCTGTGCATGTACGGAATCTGGATGCGCGACAACCGGGAGGTCCCACGATCGCCCGTCCCGCTGATCACGGGGTGGGCCGCTTGAGGGAAGGCTGAGGCCGTAAGCCTCCAGATGGGCGAGCGTGGGAAGTCTGAGGGCCCCGTAGCTCCCGCGAAGCCGCCGAAGGAGGCCGCGTCAGCGGTGGCGGAGGTGGTGGAGGGTGAGGGGGCTGGCCGAGGGGAGCACGGACAGCGCGACACGTCCCGGACGCAGTGCCGGTTCAGGCGTGCCAAACGGGCAGGGTGCGTGTGCGTGAGGCAGCGCGAAGGGACAAGCACGCACGGTTGGCGGCGCTGGGCCACCACGTCGACCTGTACCGCTTGAGGGTGGCTTACCGGGCGATTCGCCCGCAGGCCGTCCCGGGAGCGGGGCGGGGTGACGTGGCAAGCCTACGGCCTTCGACCTGGAGGCCAACCTTGGGGACTTGCATGCCCGGGCGCGCAGCGGACGTTGCCGAGCGAAGCCGTCGCGTAGGGCGCTCATCGCGAAGGCGGACGGGCGGGGGCGGCCGCTGGGCATCGCCTCGTTGGAGGACAGGATCCTCCAACGGGGGTGTCGTCGAGGTGCTCAATGCCGTCTACGAGATGGGGGCTTCCTCGGCTTTT
>JBOGEA010000300.1:0-7349 GCA_050743205.1 Egibacteraceae bacterium
CGGCTACCAGACCTGCTTCGACCTGGTCACCGAATGGAAACAGCGGTGGAAACACCGCCCCCGCCCATACCTGCAATATGTCAAGACGTGGGACTCCGTCAGCATCCACGACGGCCGCGCCGAGACTCGCCGGAGCTATCGTTTCGACGACGCCAATGCCCGCCTGTACGAGCTGTGCGCCGACGCCAAACACCAACAGCAGATCCTCGCCGAGCTCGACTGCGACGCCGCCTGGCTCGACGGAGCGCTCCAAGAGCTCCTCGACAAGGACTTGATGATCCTGATCGACGACCAGTACCTCGCCCTCGCCCTTCCCGACAACCCCTACTACTGACCGCGGGCAGGGACCCGTCCCGCGGGGACGCGGAGCGGAGGCTTGACTCGCGCGCAATGATTGGGGCATGCATGAGCTGGCCATCACCGAGAGTGTCGTGGCGACGGTGTCCGAGCATATGGGCAGCGCCAGGATCACCGCGGTGACGCTGGAGATCGGACGGCTCTCGGGGGTGGTGGCCGACTCAGTGCGCTTCTGCTTCGATCTGTGCACGCAGGGCACCTCCCTGGAGGGCGCGCGCCTGGAGATTGTCGATGTCCTCGGTCGGGGCTACTGTCGCCTGTGCCGGGCCGACGTCGAGATCGAGGACTCCCTCCCGCTGTGCCCGTGCGGCAGCGCTGACCTGGAGATCTTGGGTGGCCAGCAGCTCAAGATCACGCAAGTGCAAGTGGAGGTGACCTGACGTGTGTGCCACCTGTGGCTGCTCAAGCGATGCAGCGCCGCGCCTGACCGATCTGGACAGCGGGCGCACCCTCGCTGTCGTGCCGTACCACCATGGCGAGGGGGAGCATCATCCCCATGGCGGCCATGACCATGACCATGACCACGGCCATGACCACGGCCATGACCACGGCCATGACGAGGCCCCGACTCCTCACCTGCACGCTGAGCCGACGACGCGCATGGTTCGCCTGGAACAGGATGTGCTGGCCAAGAACAACCTGTTGGCGGAGCGCAACCGCGGCTGGTTCGAGGGGCGAGAGATCCTGGCGGTGAACCTGATGAGCTCTCCCGGCTCCGGCAAGACCACGCTGCTGGAGCGCACGATCCGCGATCTCGGCGCAGAGCTGGAGATCTCCGTGGTCGAAGGAGACCAAGAGACGCTCTTCGACGCCGAGCGGATCCGCGCCACCGGCTGCCGGGTGATACAGATCAACACCGGCAGCGGTTGCCATCTCGACGCGCAGATGCTGGCTCAGGGGCTGCACGCGCTCAACCCGCCGGCCCGCTCGGTCCTGATGATCGAGAACGTGGGCAACCTGGTCTGCCCAGCGATGTTCGACCTCGGCGAACGCGCCAAGGTGGTCATCATGTCGATCACCGAAGGCGAGGACAAGCCGCTCAAGTATCCCCATATGTTCCGCGCCGCCGAGGTCATGCTGCTCAACAAGATCGACCTCGCGCCCTACCTGACGTTCGACATGGAGCGCTGCCTGGCGTACGCCAGACAGGTCAATCCCAGGCTGGAGATCCTCCCGCTTTCGGCGACTCGGGGCGACGGGCTCGACGCGTGGTACTCGTGGCTTCGCGGCCAAGTCTCCGCGGCGCCGGCCATGGGCTGAAAGGATGGGCCAGCGTGCGTTGCACCGCGACGTTGAGTGAGTGACGGACAGCAGGGGACCGATCAGGCTGAACCGGGCTACCCCTGGCAGCCTTGCCGCCCGTGGAGGAGCCGGATTACGATCAGGCTGAACCGGGGCCACCCTGGCAGCTTTGTCGCCCATGGAGGAGCCGGATATGCGGGGTTTGAGGTTCGCCCTCATTGCGATGGCGCTGGTCTTGAGTTCATGCGCCGGCGCCGAACCGGCCACCGGACCGACCGAGCCCGGCGCCGGCCCCGCTGGTGGGTTCCGCACGATCCAGCCGGGGGTGCTCACCGTCGGGACCGAGCTGCCCGCGCCGCCGTTCTGGCTGGGCGACGACTATCAGAGCATCACGGGCGGGTTCGAGGTCGATCTCGCGAGGGCGATCGGCGAGCGGCTCGGCATCGACGAGGTGAGGTTCGTCGAGATGCCGTTCTCGGCGCTGGTGGCAGGGGCCGGCTGCCCCTGCGACATCGACTTGTCCCAGGTCACCGTCAACGACGAGCGGGCAGCGGTCGTCGACTTCTCCGTCCCCTACTTCGACGCCAACCAGGGCGTCCTTGTGAGCAGAGGCACGACGGTGCCCGACACGGCCACGGCGAGACGGCTGCGTTGGGGCGCGCAGCTCAACTCGACCGGGGCCTCGTACCTGGCCGACACCCTGCGGCCCGACACGCCGCCCCAGATCTACAGCACGACGCTCGACGCCTTCAACGCCCTGCGCGCCGGCCAGATCGACGCGGTCATGCTCGACGTGCCGATCGTCGCCGGTGAGGCCGCGCGGCCCGGGTCGACGTTCGCGGTGGTCGGGCAGTTCGAGACCGGGGAGCGTTACGGCGCGGTCCTGGAGAAGGACTCGCCCAACACCCCCCTCGTCTCCATGATCATCGAGGAGCTGCGCGCCGACGGCTTCCTCGACCAGCTCCAAGAGCGGTACTTCCCCGCGGTGGCGGACGTCCCAGTGCTGAGGTAGCCGCACCCGTGGAGCAGCTCTTCGACCCATGGCCGCGACGTTCACAACAACCCCAACCGGTAGCCCCCTGCACAGTCCACACTTGTCGTCACCGAGAACCTCCACGTCGCGCAGCACTTCGCGCGTGACCGACTGGCCCTGCCCGGCCGCGACGCCCTCGACGCTCTCACGCCACGCGACGGGTGTGGTGGTGCGCGTTGCGGGGTCGGCGAGCGGGAATGGGCAGCAGCCACTTTGCCTCGGGTGAGGCCGCGTCAGGCTGACACCGGATAGCGCTGCATGATGGCCGAGGTAATTCGTTGCCGGCTGTCCGCTGCCGAGGCATCGGCTGGCCCCTCGGTTTGTGCCGCTTCGCAAGCCAGTGCCTCGTCTTGGATCACGTCTCGGAACCAGCAGGAGTAATCGCCCCGTCGGAGGTGATAGAGCCAGGTGGCGTCATCGACGGAGTCGGCGAGCCGGGCAAACAGCGCCAGGTTCTGAGCGTACACGTTCAACTTTCCCTCCGGGGAGCGGAAAATGAAGCTGTGTTCCGGACCGAGGTCACCCTCGGCGCAGAGCCGTCGCTGTTGTCGCCCGAGTTGGTCGCGTCTCGCAAGTCTGATAAGCCAGCGGCGTGATCCGGACCCGGCAGCGTCCCTCTCGGCGGTGTCGGGGAACGCTGTCCGGCGGCGGTCCACGCCAGCGTGGCGTTGGTAGTCCAACAGCAGGCGGCTCAGCTCGACCCCGGGGCCGTCCTCGATGCCGATCAGACCGTTGCTGGCGTGCTCGGAGGCCCGGATCATCTCATTGAGCTTGAGTTGGATGGCCTTGTCATCCCGGTTCTGGGTGTGCTGGATGCTCACCAGGAGCATCAGGGCGATGATCGGGGCGCCGGCCGTGGCGCTTAACTCCCACGCTTTTGAGAACCCCACGAGGGGGCCCACCGCCAGCCAGCAAAGTACGGCCACCAGGAGCAGGGCGCTGGATTTTGGGGAGCCAGCGACATCCCGCACCGTGTGGGACAACCGGGCGAACCACGGCAGCTCTCGTCGGATCATGTCGGCCAGATGTCCTCGCTCGTCAACGAGGGGCCGGCCGTCACCGGGCTGGCCGTTGGCGGTGGTCGTCAAACTGATTGGCATGCTCAGCCTTTCTAGTGACGTACGCGGGGCGGCCACGGGGCAAGCAGCAACCCTGCATCCACTGCCCCGAGTTTGTGAATCCGCGCACAAGGTCCACTGTAGACATGGCGCCTCGGGTCCGTGAGCATTGCGACCGGTTTCTAACCAGTTGTTCATCCAGGTAGCGAAGGATGTCACGGCCTGACATCCGATCGTCACGAAGTAAGGGACACGCCGGGCGACACGGGCCGCCCATAACGGCACCTTTGCGCTGGACAAATCAGTACAGAGGGGGGTCCATCAGGTGGGGCAACCCGACCGCGAGGTCACTGGGCGGTCCTTCCCGCCGGGAGAACCGATCGGGATGGCTGATGCGGCTCGTAAAGCCGCGCGGCGGGCGCTGGCCAGTCAGCGAGACGCGCTCACGAGTCGGCGGCATGAGCGGACGTGCGGGCCTTGGTCTGACGCAGCCGCTCGTCCAGCTCGGCCACACACTCCAGCGCACTCCAGGGGGGCGGGAAGGTATCGCGCAGCTGTCGAAGGGGGTGGACGAAGCAACCCAATCCATGTGCGTCGGACTCGTCAAGCGCGGCGAGCGCGCAGGAGCACGCTCGTTCGGGCTCATCCAGACCGGTCCACGCATAGGCCAGATCCTCCCGGAGACCGACACGGCGGACCGCTACGACGACGCCGTCCAGGCTCTGCTCGAACAGACTTACGGCCTCGGCGTGGCGCCCCAGCGCCAAGCTGCGCACGGCGGTGAACACGCGGAGCCGGGGGCCGTCCCAGCCGCCCAATTGGCCGTGGGCTGACCACCAGCCCCATCCCGGCTCGTCGCCGCGGGCCATGCCCGCCGCACAGGCGGCATCGTCGAGCGCGCGTCCAGATCCGGCCTCGTCACCGCCATAGGCCAGCGCCCGGCACAGATAGACGTCGATCCAGGCGCGAGCCGCGGGCGGCAGCCTGCCGGCAGCCGAGGCGGCTGCTTGCAGCGTCATGCGCGACCCGGATACTTCCCGACAGCCTGGAAGGTGGAGGTACCTGACCGTCGAAGCCAGCGCGAGCGCCTCCAAGCAGGGGTCCTCGGCCTCGCGCGCGAGCGTGAGGGCGCGGGCGAACCAGGCGTTGGCGCGGTGAACGTCATCGGCGTCGAGTGCGGTGTAGCCGGCGAGGCTGGCGGCGTCGGAGGCGATCGCTGCCAGCCTCGGCCGGGCGGCGGGCGTCAGCGAGGCGCGGGTGAGCAGACGCTCCAGAGTGCGGGCGTGCGCTGCGGCGGCCGAGACGACCTCCCCGCTCGGGGCCGCCGTGTAGACGGCCGCCAGAATGGTCGCGGTCTGCTCAGCGACGTCGAGGTCGGACACGGCCAGGCCGCGGCGGCCGGCGAGCAGCTGGGCGGCCTGGGTCAGGGGCCCGACCGGCAGCAGCGACGCCATCTGCGTGACCCGCGTGACCTGCGCGCCGACCCCAGCGGCAACGAGGCGCAGCAACCGCCGTCGCTCCACCTCGCGTCTCCTCTCGGCCTTGGTGGCCCACGTCCAGTGGGCCGCCGCCTCCGGCTCGCGGCCCAACCCCAGCTCGGCGACCGAGCCGACCCGGTGATAGGCGCACAGCGCGGCCTCGTAGAACGGGCTGGGCGCGTGCGCGCCCGTCTCCCACTCATACACCGTCTGCTCATCCAGGTGACTCAGCGCGGCGCTGTGGGTCTCAAGTCGGGGCGATGTACTGTCTGCGCTGCGGGTCAACCTATCCGTCAGGCGCCGCAGCCACAGCTCTGTGGTGCGGTGCACGGCGTCTTTCGCCGATCCCACCATCATTGACGCCTCCCCAGACGGCATCGACAACCAGGGCATGGACCGGGAGCATACGCCCGGCGCCGCGCACGACCCTGCGCCACGGCTCCGGTCACCCAGGCCGGTTTGGCACTATCTGAGAGAGTTTGCGCAGGGTCTATGGTCGGCTCTGGCATGCCCGCCTGCACGCGCGCCCGGCCCGCGTGGGACCCTGCCCGCATGCGCGCAGCGACGCCAATCTCACAGCGAGTGATCGCCATGTCGCGCGTAGACTTAGACGGCCCGCTGGACTGACGCGAGATCCGCGTTTCGCTCGCACACGAGTAAGGGGGAAGTGCGCATGGATGAGACTGTTCGGGTCATCACCGAGCTGCAGCTGCGCCGGGAGGCCCAAAAGCTCGACCGGACGATACTGGTCGCCCACCTGCAGCTGCGCTGCGAGCACGGCGCCGAGGGGCTGGAGAGCCAGACGGTGCGCGATTGGGAGCAGCGCCTGCACGTGCCCTCCGCCTTCTACCAGAAGGTGCTGTGCGACTATTTTCAGGTCGACTCGGTCGCCGAGCTCGGTTTGGGGGATAGCCTTGAGGCTGCCCGCTACTGGACGCGGGGAACCGAGCTTGAGAGGACACGAGAGGTGCGCCGCCGGCAGTTGCTCCATCTCACGGTCCAAACCGCGACCGCGTCGTTGCTGCCCGTGCCTGCGCTGACCGCCGCCGCGCAGCTGTTGAGCGGACGCCGCCGCTTCGATCCGGTCGACGTGGACACCGCCCAGCAGGTGGCGAGCCATCTGGCCGCCAGCTATCTGGCCGCACCGGGCCGGGCGGTGATCAGCGCGGCCCAGGCGCATGCGCACACGCTGGTCGATCTGCTCAAACGGGCGTCGATGACACCGGAGGTCAGGACACAGCTGACCGCGCTGACCGCCGACGCGATGTCCCTGGCCGGCCACGGCCAGACGGACGCCGGCCGGCTCGCCGAGGCCGACGCCTGGTTCACTGACGCGCTGCGGCTGGCGCGCGACGCCAACGACCCGCGGCTGGAGGCGCATGCGCTCGCCTCCCGCGCATGGACCCTGCTGCGGTGCCCGAAGCCAGACCAGGCCGCGGCGATCGCCTGGTTTGAGGCCGCGGCCGAGTTCGACGGAGTCCTCCCGCATGCCGGTCGGGCCTGGCTGTTCTCGAATCTCGCCATCGAGCGCGCGGCGGTGGGGGACGACCTCGGCTCGGGACGGCTCCTGGAGCGCGCGAAGACCGCGGCGGCGCTGGCCTCCCGCGACGAGCCCGGTTGGGGCTGGTGGTCTGCCCATGGCGCGCTCGGAGGCTGGGACGGCGTGCGTCCCGAGGTGTTCACGGGCTGGCGGTCGCTGCGGCTTGGGCGCCCGGCTGAGGCGCTTGAGCGCTTCGACGCCGCGCTGGTCGGCACCGTATTGCCCGCCCGTCGCGCGAACCTGCATGAGGCAACGATGCTCGCGTCGGCTGCGCTGGGCGATCCTGACCGCGCCTGCGCGTCGGGTGTCGCGGCGTTGGACGAGGCGAAGACGTACGGGCTTGGAACCCAACACGAAGAGATTCGCAAGGCCCGCAAGAGCTTTCCTGAGCAGTGGGACAGCCTGCGGCCGGTCATCGAGCTGGACGAGCGGCTCGCCCTCACCCTCGTCCTCTAGACGTCGACGGCAGTAACGGCCCACCAGGTCGGCTCCAGCATCAGATCCGCCACGGCTGGCGAGGTCGCGCGGACCGGGCCGACGTTCGCGGTCGTCGGGGGAGTTCGAGACCGGGGAGCGTTACGGCGCGGTCCTGGAGAAGGACTCGCCCATCCGCTGAACAGCAGGGGTTGTGAGTGCTGACC
>JBOGEA010000301.1:0-7346 GCA_050743205.1 Egibacteraceae bacterium
TCCCGCACCCCAACGGCATCCAAACCACGTGTCACCCGCAGGAATCCGCCGGATGCGACGGTTTCCCGCCTGGTCGCCCCGACCGGATCACGACCGGGCCGCCCTCGATGGGCTGCGGAAGGTCAGCGATCAGGGTCCGCCGTCTGGCAACGCACGCGGCGTGTGCGGGGGCCTTCAAGCCCGGCCAGCGGCGAGCCGGCCGCGGCGAGAGACCGCGTCGATGGTCGCGGCAATGAGGAGCACGGCCCCGGTCACCATGAACTTCACGTTTGACGAGACCGCGAGCAGGTCCATGCCGTTGGCGATCGAGCCGATCACGAGCGCGCCGAACAGTGCGGACCAGGTCGACCCGCGCCCGCCGAACAGGCTGGTGCCGCCGATCACGGCGGCGGCGATGACGTTGAGCAGGAGGTCGCTGCCCCCTGACGACTGGTTGACCGCAAGGAGCCGGGATGCGCCGAGGATCCCACCAACGGCGGCCATCGTCGATGCGAGCACGAAGGCCAGAACCCGGATCCGGTCCACCGCGACACCGGCCCGGCGGGCGGCCTCAGGGCTGCCGCCCACAGCGCGGGCGTGGCGGCCGAACCGCGTCCTGGTCGTAAGCAGGTCGAACAGAACGACGAGTCCGAGGAAGATCGCGACACTCAAGGGGAGCCCGCGGTCAGCGTTGAACACCGCCA
Source organism: Egibacteraceae bacterium (assembly GCA_050743205.1). Classification (GTDB taxonomy): domain Bacteria; phylum Actinomycetota; class Nitriliruptoria; order Euzebyales; family Egibacteraceae; genus JBOGED01. Next base: position 684 of record JBOGEA010000301.1, read on the forward strand.
TCACAGCGAGGACGGCGGCGCTCACGACAGCGAGCCGCGTGACGAGGATCCGCACGCTTGGCAGCCTGAGCCCCGCGGCCGCCCGGCGCTGGCGGCTCAAGACACTGGCCGCGCTGACCACCCCGACCACCGCGACCGCGCCGAGCCAGCCGACGGCCGGCGGGAGGAACGTACCGGCCAGCCCGATGATCGTGGGGTCGGTGAGGTTGACGGTCCCCGTGCGGCCGAGCACCGACAGCTGCACCCCCAACCAGCCGAGCAGCCCGGCGAGCGTCACGACGAACGAGGGGACGCGGAACCGGGTGACCCACAGCCCGTGGAAGAGCCCAATCGCTGCGCCCGCGGCCAGCGCCATGAGCATCGCGAGTGGGCCGGGCACCCCCTGCGTGGTGCTCAAGACCGCCATGATTGCCGCGCTCAGGCCGCTGACCTGCGCGATCGAAAGATCGATTTCGCCGATCAGCAGCACGACAACCACACCGATCGCGATCGTGCCGGTGGCCGCGATCTGGAGCATGAGGTTCGTGAGATTGACCGGGGAGAGGAAGCGGTCGTTGGCGGTTTGGAAGATTCCCCAGATCAGGATGAGGCCGAGCAGGACCGGCAGGTTGAGGAACTCACCTTGAGACAGCCGGCGGCCGTACTCGCGCAGCGTGCCGGTCGGTCCGGGCTGCTCGGTCGTGACCCGCGGATCAAGCCCTTGCACGGTCATGGCTGCCTCGCACTCCCGCAAGGGCCGATCGATGACCCCTGCTGGGACGGTTGTTCTGCCTCGACGCTCTGCGCGCTGGAGATCGCGCTCACGACCTCCTCGGTGGTGGCCTGGCTGGTGTGGAACGTCCCGATACGGCGGCCGAGCCTCAGCACAACGATCCGGTCGGAGACCGCGAACACCTCGGCCAGATTATGGCTGATCACCACGATCCCAAGGTCCTGCTCCCGCAGGCGCCGGATGAGGTCGAGCACCTGCCGCGTCTGCGTGACGCCGAGGGCGGCGGTGGGCTCATCGAGGACCACGAGCTTCGGGCTCCCCATCGTCGCCCGAGCAATCGCGACCGACTGGCGCTGCCCACCCGACAGCGACGCCACCGGCATCCGCACGTCCGGGATCGTCACCGACAGGCCGCCCAGGAGCGCGATCGCGGCGCGCTCCATCTCGGTCTCCTCGAGCCACCCGCTGCTTGTGACCTCCCGCCCGAGGTAGAGGTTCGCCACGACGTCGAGGTTGTCGCACAGGGCGAGGTCCTGGTACACGGTCGCGATCCGCAGTGCCGCGCTCTTCGGGTCGTTGATCGTGACCGGACGGCCCTCGAAGCGGATCTCGCCCCGGTCGGCTGGCAGGATACCGGCGATGATCTTGGCCAGCGTCGACTTCCCAGCTCCGTTGTCGCCCACGAGCGCAACGACCTCACCGGCGTTGCACTCGAAGTCGACCCCGGTCAGAGCGTGCACGGCGCCGAACCGCTTGCCGACGCCGCGCAGCTCCAGCAGCGGGACGGTCATGTCGTGACTGCCGCTGCCATCCGGCTCATGTCAGCTCACCGCCATCCAGCTCATGTCAGCCAACCACCATCCGGCTCATGTCAGATCAACGCCGTCCGGCTCATGTCAGCCCACCGCCGTCCGGCTCATGTCAGCCCACCGCCGTCCGGCTCATGTCAGCCCACCGCCGTCCGGCTCATGTCAGCCCCACCGCCTCGCAGGCCGCCGCAAAGCCGGCTGTGCAGACCTGGTCGACGGTCCAGAAACCGTCCCTGATGACGGTGTCCTCCACGTTCTCCCTTGTCACCGCGATGGGGGTGAGCAGGATCGAGGGGACGTCCTTCAGGTTGTTGTTGACCGTGCTGTTCACGAGGCCCGTACGCGGCTGCTCGCCTCTCGCGAGCGCGATGGCGACCTCGGCGGCGACCTCGGCCTGGATCTTGATCGCCATGTAGACCGTCATGTACTGCTCGCCGGCCAGGATCCGCTGGATGGCGGCCAGCTCCGCGTCCTGCCCGGTCACGGGCGGCAGCGGGTCGACGCCAGCCCCTCGCATCGCCGCGATCGCACCGCCGGCGGTGCCGTCGTTGGCCGCATAGACGCCAGCGATCTGGTCTCTGCCAAGGTTCGTCAGGGCCTGCTCCATCTGCTGCTGGGCCTTGTCTGGGCTCCAGTCAGGCGTGTCGAACTCCTGGGCGATCTTCAGGCCGCTGCCGTCGAGCACGCTGTGGGCGCCCTGCTTGAGCAGCGTCGAGTTGTTGTCCGTCGGGGCCCCGTTGATCATCACAATCGTGCCGTTGGCCTTGCCGGCGGACTTCAACGCGTCGAGGAGCGCCTGGGCCTGCAGCCTCCCGACCCGCTCGCTGTCGAAGGAGATGTAGTAGTCGACGTCCGCGTCGAGGACCAGCCGGCTGTAGCTCACCACAGGAACCCCGGACTGCTTCGCCCGCGCGACGATCGACGCAGCCGATTTGAAGTCGACCGCGTCGAGGACGAGCACGTCCGCGCCGTTCGTCAGCGCGGCCTCCGCCTGGGACTGCTGCTTGGCGGCATCCTGGTCGGCGTTGCTGTACAGCACCTCACAGTCGGGGCACAGCTGGTGGACCCGCCGCTCGAAGGTCGGCCGGTCCTGCGTCTCGTACCGCGCGGTCTTCGTATCCGGCAGCAGCAGCGCGATCTGCGCGCCCCTGCTCCCCGAGCCGGACTGCCCGCTGCCGCTCCCACAAGCAGTGGCCAACACCGCGAGCCCGACCAGAAACGCCGCCAAGCTCCGCATCTTCTTCTCCTTGGCCGACGACGTGCTCAACGGCACACCAAGCCCGCCTTTTTTCGTGGTCATGGCCGGGTCAGCTTCGCTCGCCACCCAATGTAGTGCCGACCGAGAGGAGGCCAGCACATCATCATGCTTCCGCTGTCGAGTGCGCAGGCTGCTTCATTCTGCGCCGCAGGCGCTCCAGGCAGCGGGCACGGGTGGGGCCGATGCGCCCGATCCGTATCCCCAGCGTCGAGGTGCACGCGCAGCCGCTCGTCGCAGCGTCCGCTCACATTCTCTTTTGGCGATGGTGGCCAACCAGGCGCCGGTTGCCTCGGGTTCTCGGATCCGTTTCAGGTGTTGCGCCAGGTGAAGCCAGGTGATCTTGACGACATCCAAGGCGTCGCTGTCGGTGAGCCGGTGCGCTTGAACGATGCTCCAAACTCGGCCGCCGTACCGCTTCACGAGCAGCTCCCAGGAACGCTCGTCGCCCTCGGCGGCGGCTCGCACCAGCTCGGTCGTCGATGGCGGGACCTCCACATCCAGCAAGCGGATACGGCCCATCGCGTCCTCCTGAGCAGTGACCGGCCAGGGCCCGCTGCCAGCCGCAAATCGGCCGGGCAGGGCGGCGGCAGGCCGGGAAGGTGAGGTCCGACCAGCCGTCCCCGCCTCACGGGCGGTGACAGCCGCGCTTGGGAGAATCACTGGCATGTTCATCGACACACTCCACCTGCGCTGCTCAGCGGCAACGGGAAACCCTCAACCGGGTGCCTCTACCGCGGTCCACGCCGATGACTGTAAGGAGCGCGGCGTGAACGAGGCATCAACATCGGAGCCCGACTGTGAATAATTTGTGAACGAGTCAGCCGTCGATGAACCGGTAGCCGGCCCGCGGCTCGGTGATGATGAGCTGGGGGCAGCCCGGGCCCTCCAGCTTCGCGCGCAGCCGCCGGACGTACGTGCGGGTGTACTCGGTCTGTGTCTCGTAGCCCGGCCCCCACACCCGTCGCAGGAGCATCGCGTGGGTGAGCAGCCTGCCGCGATTCGTCGCGAGCTCCCGCAGCAGCGCGAACTCCGTGGGCGTGAGGTGCACAAGCCGCCCGGCCTTCGTGACCCGCTCAGCGCCGAGGTGGATCACGACGTCGCCGACCAGGATCTCGACCTCGTCGTCGGCGGGCCGCGGTCCGGGGCGGGTGCGGCGCAGCGTCGCGGTGATCCGCGCCAGCAGCTCGCGGATCCCAAACGGCTTCGTCATGTAGTCGTCCGCGCCGAAATCGAGTCCGCTGACTTTGTCCTGCTCGCCGTGCCGCGCGGACACGACAATGATCCCGACCGGCGAACGCTCGCGGATGCGCCGGCAGAGCTCGAACCCGTCGACCCCCGCTCCCGGGAGCGTGAGGTCGAGCAGCACGATGTCGGGCTGCTCGACATCGAGCAGCCGCAGGGCGTCCTGACCGTCCGAGACGACGACGTCGTAGTTGCGCTGGACGAGGTTCGACCGGACCAGGTCGACGATGTTCCGGTCGTCCTCGACGAGCAGGATCTTGGTCTTATCTGTCATCGTCTGTGAGGAATCCCTGCGTTGACTCAATGGGTAACGTGACCAGGAACGACGCGCCCACCGGCACCGTCTCGAGCGTGATGCGCCCCCCATGGGCGGCGACGATGGCCTGCGCGATGGCCAGCCCGAGCCCGGCGCCGGCGCTGGGCGTGGCTCCATGCACGTGGGGGCGGAAAATCCGCTCAACCAAGGCGGGCGGGATCCCCGGCCCGTCGTCGGCCACGCGCACCGTCACCGCGCCGGCGTTCGCCTCAGGCGCCGCGCGGACGTGGATCCGCGTGCCGGGCGGCGTGTGGCGCACGGCGTTGTCGAGGAGGTTGATGAACACTTGCTCCAGCCGGTCGTGGTCGGCCCGGATCGGCCCGATCCCGGCCTCGCAGCGGACGTCGACGGCCCGCTCGCCGATCGGGACGCAGGCCAGGGCGGCGTCGATCACGAGGGGGAGTTCGCACCAGTCGGGGTGGAGGCGAAGAGTGCCGGACTCGATCGCCGAGACGTCGAGCAGGTCTCCGACCAGCCTGCCGAGGCGGGCCGACTCGTCGGCGATTGAGTTGAGGAACCGGTGCTGGGACGCCTCATCCCAGGTCACGTCCGGCTGGAGGAGCGTTGATGCGTAGCCCTGGATGGCGGTGAGCGGCGTGCGAAGCTCGTGGCTGAGGCGGCGCAGGAACTGACGCTGGAGGTCCTGCGAGCGGCGCAGGGCCTGAGTCTCCTGGCGGGCGGTCTGCAGCGCCTCCCGTTCGATCGCCGCGGCCGCGTGGCTCGTGTACAGCTGGATGAGTTCGATGGTGTCCTGCTGAGGGCTGCCAGGCGTGGCCGCGTAACCGGAGACGGTGCCGAGCACGCGGCTCGTCCCGATGATAGGCGCGGCCCACGAGCTGAGCACCCCCGCGGCCTTAGCGGCATCGCGATACCGCGCCCACGCCGGATGCTCGCGCACGTCATCGATCACCACGACGGCGCCCCTCGCCGCGGCTAACCCGACGAACCCGCCGTCCTCGCCGATGGACAGCTCCTGGTTCACCTGGAGGAGGGACTCCGGCACGCTGAGCGCCGCCGACCGGCGCAGCACCGGCGGGTCGCTGCTCTCGTCGAGGAGGTGGACGCACAGCTGCTCCTGCCCGATCGCCCCTGCCATCGCCGAGACGATCAACGGCAGCGACGCTGATGGGGCGACCTCCGAGAGCTGGTCGACGAGGCTGCGCAGCCGCTGGAGCTGCCGGCGCGCCGTCGACTCAATCTGGACACCGGACATCAGCGCGACGACATCGTCGGGGTGGGTCTGGAGCGGCGATAAATCCGCGACGATCCGGCCTCCGCGAAGCACCACGATCCGGTCGGCGAGACCGAAGACCCGCTCGATGCGGTGCGAGATGAGCAGCACCGCGACGCCCTGATCCCGCAGCCTGCGGATCAGTTGCTCGACCGCGCCGGTCTCGGACACACCGAGCGCCGCGGTCGCCTCGTCGAGGATGAGCAGCCGTGGGCGTTCCAGCATCCCCTTCGCCAGCGCGAGAGCCTGCCGCTGCCCGCCGGACAGCATCCCCACTGGCCGGCGCAGGTCGTCGAAGCGGACCCCGAGCTCGTCGAGCAGCTGCTGGGCCCGCGCGTGCATCACCGCGTTCGCGAGCGAGAACCGGCCATGCTCCCGCCCCAGGAACAGGTTCGCGACGATATCGAGGTTGTCGCACAGCGCGAGGTCCTGCCACACGACCGACACTCCCTGCGCCTGCACCTCCGCCGGCGTCGCACCCAGCGGGGCCCCGCCGATCAGCACGCTGCCCTCGTCCGCGGCGACGGCGCGCGCGATGCACTTCACGAGCGTCGACTTGCCCGCCCCGTTCTCGCCTACGAGCGCGACGAGTTCGTCCGCGCCCACCTCCAGGTCCACCCCCTGCAGCACCTGGAGCTGTCCGAACCGCTTCCGCAGCCCCGCGACTCTCAGCACCCCTGCAGTGTGCCGCATCTCGACCAGGGGGCGCGGACTTGTCCTGTTCTCCGCACCACCGGACAAGCAGATCCAATCCGGCGATTCGTCAGGGAGGCCAGACACCCCGGCTGCCCGACCTGACCACAGCATCGGTCGGGGAGCGAACGAACGGGCTCTTGTCATCTATCCGTGGGTGGCTGATCCCTGTGGTGCAGGCCGCACCCGCTCTCACCATCACCCAGGCTCTCCCTCGGCGGAACGACCAGGCCGATCGCGCGCAACAACTGGGATATACCGGACGGCATTGGCAGGCGGTAACCGAGTCGTGTAGGGAAACCGCCGTATCCGAGGGTTTCCCTACACAGACATGGGCGCGACCCGGTCACGTGCCCGTAAAGGGTGCAATGAGGGCGCGCCGGCATACGGTTGGGTCCCCAC
>JBOGEA010000302.1:0-7289 GCA_050743205.1 Egibacteraceae bacterium
CGTCACCGTTGAGGGCAGGACGGCGATCACGCGCGTCTTCTCCGTGATGCCGTCGACGGTGCCGACGACACGGCGCTCGGGTCCGAGGTGCTCGACGCGCTGGACGTACAGGTCGAGATCCAGGTCGTCGGTCCCCGGCGCGGCGACCTCCTTCGGCAGCAGGCGCTCGGGACGGAAACCCACCACGTGGTCATCGCCCTCCAGCAGGTTCATCGGCGGCGAGCCGAGGAACGTCGCCACGAACGTGTCCGCGGGGTTGCGGTAGATCTCTTGGGGCGTGCCCACCTGCCGGATCCTGCCCTGATCCATGACCGCGATGCGGTCGCCGAGCGTCATCGCCTCGACCTGGTCGTGGGTGACGTAGATCGTGGTGACGGCGAGGCGCTCCTGGAGCTCTTTGATGTCCTCGCGCGCGGTCGCGCGGAGCTTCGCGTCGAGGTTCGATAGCGGCTCGTCGAGCAGGAAGACGCTTGGGGAGCGGACGAGCGCGCGGGCAAGCGCGACGCGCTGGCGCTCCCCGCCGGACAGCTGCCGTGGGTAGCGCTGGAGCAGGCCGCCGATGCCGAGCAGGTCGGCGGCCCACTCGGCCCTGCGCCTGCGCTGCGCCTTGTCCATGCCCGCCGCCTTCAGCGGGAACACGATGTTGCCGAGCACGGTCTTGTGGGGGTACAGCGCGTAGCTCTGGAACACCATCGCGATCTGGCGCGCCCGGGGCGGCAGGCCGGTCATCGGGCTGCCGCCGATCAGGACCTCGCCGGATGTCGGCTGCTCAAGGCCGGCGATCATCCGCAGCAGCGTCGTCTTGCCGCACCCGGACGGGCCGAGCAGCACGAGGCACTCGCCCTCCTGGGTCGCCAGATCCACGCCGTCGACGGCGATCACGCCGCCGGCGAAGCGTTTGTGCAGGCCGCGAACCTCGACAACAGCCAATCATGTCCCTTTCCTCATGCCCTACGCGCGACCGCCGCCGATCAGGCCTTGGCGCCGCCACCTCTCGAAGATCGGTGTGATCCTCGATGAGGCCTCAGCGACCGCGTCCATCGGTGACAGCTCGCCCCGCGCGGCCTTCGCGAACATGTTCGGGATGACGAACGTGGCGAACACCTCGCCGATCGCCGCGCTCGCCGTGCCGGGATGCCCGATGTTCGTGCTCCATCGCGTGGCGTCGGCCAGCACCGCGAGCTTGCCCGCGGGCTGGGAACCGAATGGATCGTTACGGAGCCAGTCGCCAAGCTGCGGGGAGAGGCCGCCGAAGGCCGGGAGGTCGTAGAGCAGCGAGCTGCTCGTCGCCTGCTCGTAGTTCGCGGTGTAGTGGAGCAGGAACTCCTTCGCCGCGTCCGGGTTCCCGGCATGCCGCGGGATGATCCAGTTGTATGCCTGGCCGGCGACGAGCTGCGCCCCGGGCCCTGCAAGGGCCGGCGTGAAGAACACGTCCGAGGCGACGTCGGGGTTCACCCGCTGCGCGGTCCGGTAGGCCGAGAGCGTGTTGAGGATGTAGCTCATGCGGCCGGCGACCAGCCCCTGGTTGTTCGACGCCGCGATCCAGCCGAACACCTCATCGGTCATCGCCTGCCGGAATAGCCGCATCATGAACTCGACCGCGTCCACCGTCTCGTCGGAGTTGATGGCGACGTTCTCGTTCTCGTCCTGGACCGCGCCACCGAACGACCACAGCAGTGCCCGGCAGGCCATGTTCGAGTCAACCTCGTTCGACATGCCGATGCCGAGCTGCACGCCGAGATCCCCCTTGATCCGCGCGCCGCCCTCCCGCAGCTCCTCGTAGGTCGACGGGCCATCTGGCAACGCGACCTGCTGCCACAGACTCCTCCGGTAATCGCCCGGAATGGCCGCCCAGCCGGGGCAGTAGGCAAAGAACCCGTCGGTCGTGGGATTGAAGCTTGAGCGCGTGCAGATCCCGAGCTGCTCGCCGTGGCGGCCTATCGCCTCCTGGGTCACGTCCGTCAGGTCGAGCACGCTCGGCTCGAACTGCGGCAGCGGCGCGATGTGCTGGATCAGGTCATGGCCCTGGCCCGCGGAGACCTCGGCGGAGACGCGGGCAGGGATGCCGGCGGTGTCGATGTGATCGACCGTCACATTCACGCCGACGCGGCGGCCCCACTCTTGGGCGAACGGGTCGAACCACTCGTCGTGCCCCGGCACGAAGTGGCTCCACATGAGGATGCGCAACGACCCGGACAGCTTCTGCCTCGGCTCGCTGAACCGTGCCGGCGCTGTCGGCCCCGCCCGCGGGCTGGGCGGGGCGCCTGTGCACCCGTATGCCGCCGCCAGCGCCGCCACCCCGGCCGTCTGCATGAACCGTCGCCTGGAGACAGCCATGCGACCTGATCCCTCCATTGCGCGCCCTGTGATCTTCACGCGGCCGAGCGCGTGCCCGCGTCGGCGCTCCGGGTGGCTGGGGCGCCGCCCAGCCAGGCTTTCAGCGCGGCGGCCGACCAGGCGCCCAGCGCGCCGCCGAGCACAGGGCCGCACCCGACACCTATGAACGCAGCCAGTCCGTCGCCTCCCACGATGCCGTACACGGCACCCAGCCAGAAGCCGAGCACCGCGCCCAACTGGGCGCCGTGCTCGGTGGCCAGTCCGGCGATTCGCCGGTCGCTGAGTACCGCGGCCACCCAGAGACCTGGGCTGAGGCCCACGGCCACCCCCAACGCGGCGCCCAGCTGGGTGCCGCTGTGCAGGGCGCCCAGCCAGGCCCCCAGCCCCACGCCGACAGCGCTCACGCCCACACCCAGCCCGTAGGCCACCCCGAGCTCCGCCGCCCCGATCCAGTCGGTGCCGCGCCACAGCGACCGGGCCGCCAAGACGGGCGCCCCGGGGAGCACCTCGAACAGCGCGAACGTCAGCACCCCGCCCTGTGCCCGTGCCTCCGCCAGCTCCGCGAGCCACTCCTCGCGGCGCTCCTCACGCTCGGCATGCGGCAGGAACAGCGCCGCGACCCGGATCAGGCGATCGGCCACGCGGGGGGCCCAATAGTCATACTCGTGCTCGAGCACCCCGATGAGGAGCCTGAGGCCGGCGATTCCCGCGAGCACTCCGACCGCGGTCAGGATGTGGGCCAGCCGGCTCATGGCCCCGCCAGCCCCAGGTTCTGTCGTGGGACGCCCACCAGAGCCTTCTCCATGTCCTCACCGATCCGCGCCGCCTGACGCAGGCCCTCACCGGTCAGCGTGTAGTAACGGCGCGGTCGCCGACCCTCAACGGCGGGGTCGATGTCCTCCCACTCGCCCACGACCCAGCCTGCGTCCTCGAGCCGTGCGAGCAGCGGATACAGCGTGCCTCGCTGCAGCTTGGCCTCCCGGGCGATCTCCAGCCCGTAGTACCGCCGGGTCGGATCCCGCAGCAGGAGCAGGACCACCTGTTGGAGCTGTGCCGTCACACGCATTTGCTGAGCCATGATGGCAACTCTATCATGGGGGCGCTGGCGCCTGTCAACCCCCTTAGATCAGCGCCTGCCCGCCGACGCGGCCTCGGCCTGCCGTCCGCCGTCGTGCAAGAGGGGGCCGGGCTCTCACAGCAAAAGGTGAGCGTCGGCTCATGCATCGCGGCGAGGATCTCGGCAAGGGCCTGCGTGGAGCGAGCCAGCGAGATCTCGCCCCGTGCCTGGCAGAGAGGTGGCTGCAAGTGACGCAGGGGCGCCACACCGCCGTCATCGTTCGAGACGAGGACGGCCACTGTTCGTCGGCTCCCCGACCTGCCCGGGTGCCACACCCAGGGCCGCACACATTGGCGGCACGGGACCGCATGCGTGACGCGCTGTCGTTGTTCGTCGATGACGCCGATACCGCTCAGAGCGTCGGGGACCTGCGGCTTCCCGGTGACGCGCCATCCCAGATCGGCGGTGGCCGGCAGGTCATCAGCGGCCATCACGCTGCCCCTCCCTGAGACGCTCAATGTCCAACGCGTACTGTGGTATGGTCGTCGTATGAAGCGGATCACGGTGACGGTTGACGACGAACTGCTCGACGTAGCCCGCGCGGACGTCGCCGCTGGACGGGCCGCATCGCTCAGCGCCTGGGTTGCCGACGCCATGCGTCGGAAGGCTCGGGCGTGGGCAGAGTTCGTGGCCGAGCTTGAGGATATGGAGGCAGAGAACCCATACAGCTGGGACACCGTAGAGTGGGTCGCCCAGGCGCTGGGGCAATCACCTGAATGGGTCGCTGACGGTCTTGGGGTGAGCGCTGGCCTTAGAGAGCGCAAAGCAGGATGACCGACGATCTCGTATTGGATGCTGGCGCCTTCCTCGCCTGGGAGCGAGACGACCAGAAGGTCCGGGCACTCATCGGATTGGCCAGGGCGGGGCGAGTGACACTGTGGACGAGTTCTGCGGTCGTCGCCCAGGTGTGGCGCGGGGGGGCCTCGTCAAGCTCGCCTGTCGAGGCTGCTGGAGAGCGGCGTTGTAGATGAGCGCCCGCTCGATCCACGAGCAGCGCGCCGTGTCGGGGCCCTGGCCGCGAGCACCGGCGAATCCGACGTCGTGGACGGCCATGTGGCCAGCCTTGCGTTGGAGCGACAGGCTCGGGTGGTCACAAGCGACCCCGGTGACCTCAGCCGCTGGGGTGTGCCGCCCAGGCTGTGGTGCGCTGCTGACCAGAGCGGCCATAAGGTGTTCCCGCGGAACGTGTTGTGTGCAGGGTGGGGCCTCGCCGTCGGGCTGGCGTGGACGGTCGGCGAGTACGGAGGCGAGGCTGCCGTGCTCGGGCGAGCCGAGCGACCGAGGCTCGGCCACCTCACCGATCGATGACCGGCAGGCGCTGCGCGGAGGCCAAGCCGTTGATGGCCCATGCGGCGGCGCAGCTGCACGATGACGCCGTCGCCGACGAGCGCGGTCGCGAAGGCGGTCTCAGCCGCGTCTGCCCGCGGGGATGTCACGCAGCCGCTTCTCCTCTCGGTGTTCACCTGGCGCGTGCGGAACTTGAGGAGCGCATGGTTCGGCTGGCGGAGGAAGGTCCGGTCATCAACGCGTCGATGCGGGCTGCGACTGCCTGGATCGTGATCAGGCGCTGGCCGTCCTCGGGTCATTGGTGGCCGACGGAGGCTCACGCGGCGCACGACGTCGCGCCATGAGGAGATCGGGCTGCCGGGTCAGTCGGGGTCGCGGTGGGCGGTGGGCGGTGGGCAGGGTGAAGGCGAGGAGGCAGACCGAGATGTACTCGGCGCCGTCGGGGCCGGGGGTGCTGTAGCGGATCCACTCGCCCGGGGGTGTGTGGACGGCTTGGCTGCGGGCACCTCCAGGCGTCCGTGCTCGTGATCCACCACCAGCAGGCCGCGCAGGACCACGGTGAACTCGTCGAAGCCTGGCCGCTAGCCCGGCTCTGACCAGCCCGAAGCGCTGCGCATGTGCGCGATGCTCACCCCACTGTCGCCGCTGTTGGCCTGGCCCACGTACTCGTCGATGGTTTTGGAAGGCTTGCCGGCGGCCGTCACGCGCGTGGGCCCGGCGGATCAGTCGCGGCATGGGCATCTCCTTATAAGGCTCTTGCCACCTGTCCGTGGGTGGCTGATCCCTGCAGCGCGGGCAGCAGCCGCTCATCACGGTCATCCAGGCCATGCCTCGCCGGGAACGACCGGGACGATCATGCGCAAGAACTGGACATAAACCGGTTAAACGCCGTCGCTTGCAGACGGCAGGCGAGGTTGTGGATGGAAACCGCCGGAAACGGCGGTCACCACTCACAACCTCGGCCTCGGCCGTGTCCTCACCGCCGCCACCGAGCTGCAGCGCAGGATCTGTCCCCACTCCCTCAACGGCGAACACCCAGGCCAACCCTGCCGACGACCCTCCGGGCGCAACGCGACCGCTGCCTTGAGCGCACAACACGCAGCGGCGGCACCCCCCACGGGCGCATGCCAAGCGCCTCTTATGACGGCTTGACGTCTCGTGCGGCGGGCGTGGCGGCTCGACGCTCGACGCGGGCGAACAGCGCGAGCAGCGGCAGGATCGCCAGCGTCAGCGCGGCCAGCCAGAAGGGGCGCAGCGCCCACCACAGGACGGTGCCGGCGGGCGGGTCAGGCCAGGCGCCGGGCAGCACGACGGCCAGGGTGACCAGGACCAGGGCGGGCAGGTGCCACAGGTACAGGGTCATCGCCATGCCGTTGACCGCCGCCACCGAGCGCCACACCCGCGGGCGGCGCAGCCACCGCTCCGCGTGGCGGCGCAGCGTGAGCGCCGCGCCGATCTGCGCCAGGCCGAGGGCGAGCAGAGCGGAGGTCGGCGGCGTCGTGTTCGTCAGACCCTGATGGTCCACGCCGACCATGCTCAGCGGGTACGGACCCGCCACCACCAGGGCGACGGCCGCCGACCCCCCGCCGGCCAGCAGCGCCCAGGCCGGCCGCTGCGAGCGGGTGAGCCGCCCGTCCTGCCACCAGTAGCCCATCTGGTGCAGCGCCATCCACACCCACAGAAGGTTCAGCCAGGCGATCAGCGGCACCCCCAAGACGAGCCGCGCCGCATCCGTCGCCACGATCAGCCCGGCGAGCCCGGCCGACACCTGCCAGCCGAGCCGGTCGTGCAGGCGCAGCGTCAGCGGCACCGCCGTGACCACGGCCAGGTAGACCATCAGGAACCACAGGGGGCCGATCGGGTACCAGACGCCGACGCGCAGCACCGCGGGGTCCAGCCCGGCGAACGCGAGGGCGGCCAGCAGCACCGCCCAGCAGCCGACGAGCACGACGGCTGGGCCCAGCAGCCGGCGAGCGCGGCCTCTCAGCCAGATCGTGTAGCCAACGCCGCGGCGGGTGGCCGAGCGCCACGACGCCGCGTTGGCGTAGCCGCCGACGAAGAAGAACAGGGGCATGACCTGGAACAGCCACGTCAGGTACTGCGTCTGCGGCGTGATCGTGAGCAGGTTGTCGGCCTGCAGGATGCCGTCGGAGTAGGCCACGGCCGCCATCAGCCAGTGGCCGTACACGACCACGCCGATCGCCGTGGCTCGCAACAGGTCGACATAGCGGTCACGGGTGGCCGGGGTGACGACGGCCGGACCCGCTGAGTGCTGTGTTGGGTGCATGACTGGAAGAAGCCTCCCGACCTTCCGCTGATGCCATCTTCTCGCACCCGCCCTGAAAAAAGAAGGGAGGGCAGCCCCACCGCCACGTAGGCCACGTACCCAGTCCCAGGCAGAGCTGAGCTCTGCACACGCAAGGCCCGCAGGGCGCGGACGAGGGGTTCTCGAACACGTCCTGAGCGACGGTTACGGTCCTGGGAGCGGCGCGCCGTGTCCACGGTCGACGGCGCGCGGAGTTTCCGCGGGGTGGGTGGGTGGGTCGTT
>JBOGEA010000303.1:0-7276 GCA_050743205.1 Egibacteraceae bacterium
TGGGGATCGTGCGGGGCTGGGGCCGCCTCATCGAGCACGAGCACGGCTGGCGCGCCCAGTACGCCGCTCCGGTCGCGCTGCTGCTGCCGGCCGCCGGCCTGCGTCCCGCCCGGCTGCGCCCACGGTCCCGCCGCCGCGCCCAAGAGCTGGAGGCCCTGGCCGCCAGCTACGCCATCCCACTCATCACCGAGCGCCAAGCCGCCGAATGGCTCAACGTCACCCCCACCGACTGACCCCACACCAGCCACCGGGCCGCGAGACCAAACCCGCACAAGCGGGCCAGCTCGCGGGCAACTCCACACGCCGACAGCGCCCCGCGCCCGGCCGCAGCCGAGCATGGCGACCACCTGCGCCAGGTGATGTGCTCGTCGCCGGCCGTTGAGCTGAGATCCACCGATCATGCTCGACGATATCGGTCCGGCCTCACTGAAGGAGCCGCCTCAACGAGGTAGGTGACCATGCGGTTGGTGAGGGCGGTCAGGGTTCGCAGGGACTCCGGGGCGAGGGGCCGGTGGTGCGCCTGGGCGGCGTCGGGCAGCGGCAGGTCGGGCGCCGCTCGGGCCACCGCGGTCAAGGCGATCCGGGCGGCTTCGCGGACCAGGGTGGGCTCGACCGTCCAGAGGGTCTCGAACTGGCGCAGCCCGTCGGCGACACGCTGGCCCGCGGGCTCCCAGCCGGACAGGCAGGCCGCGAAGCGCGGGCCGTCACAGATGACCGCCCACTCGCGCAGCAGCGGCGCCCGGGCATCGAGGGCGATCTCGATCGGCCCCCCGGCAGGGTCCCGCCGATGCTGGGGAAACCGCGCGAGCACGATCGTGGCGTCCGCCGTCCGGGCCATCGCGCGCCACCTCGGCTGGCAGGCTCGGTAGAACCGCTCCCGCTGGAAGCAGCCGATCAGCAGCGGCCGGTCGGCCTGAGCGCAGCACTCGTCCTCGATGGCCCTGGTGAGCTGGAGCACCGCGTGCTTGGGCAGCACACGCGGGGTCAGCTCGGGCCACCGGCGGTGAAGACCCGCGAAGATGGACGTCTCCTCCGCTCGCGACATCTGCAGGACTCGCTCGATCGCCGCCTCCAGCGACAGGCCGGTCTCGCGCTCACGGACCACCGCCGCGACCGCCGCGCAGTCCCCCTCGCTGTACCGGCGGTGGCCGCCGGGCAGCCGGCGGGCATGGGGGAACCCGTGGCGCGACTCCCACATCCGCAGCGTCGCCGCAGTGACGCCGGTTCGGGCCGCCACGTCGCCGATCGACAGCAGCCCCGCATCATCCTCAGTTTTCTCAACCATTTCCATGTATCTACATGTATCTTCATCCTAGCGAAATCTCAACTCCGAGTTTAATTTCTCCTCTGTTGCGTGAAGAAGTATTTCCACAGCGTTCGGTTCTCTTGATGCGGAGGCTTGCATGATCGTGCAACAGCACAGTGGCGATGACGGTGGGCAGGCTTCGCGCCGTGTCGGCGTCGCGGTCGTCGGACTCGGCGGCGCTGTCGCCACCACCGTGGTCGCGGGGGTGGAGCTGCTCCGCCTGGGGCTGGCCGGCACTGAGGGGCTGCCGCTGGCCGGCGGCCCGCTCGCGGCGGACCTCGTCGACTACGGCCAACTGGTGTTCAGCGGCTGGGACCTGTGCGGTGACGACTTGGCCACCGCGGCCGAGGGGCACGGGGTCCTCGAGCCCGCGCAGCTGGCCGCGGCGGGTCCGTGGCTGGCTCGGCACGTGCCGTGGCCCGCCGTGGGCGACACGGCGTTCTGCCGCAACGTCGACGGCGGCCACCATGCCGTGGCCCGCACCCATCGGGAGCGCATCGCGCGGATCCAGGCCGACATCGAGGGCTTTGCGGCTGAGCAGGCGCTGGACAGCATGGTGATGGTCAACCTCGCCTCGACCGAGCGGGCGGGCCAGCCCGGGTTGCCGGCGCTCGCCAGTCCGGGGGCTTTCGAGGCCGGCCTGGACGCCAGCGACCCGGCCATCGGGCCCGCGCTGCTCTACGCCTACGCAGCGGTCACCGCTGGCGTGCCCTACGCGAATTTCACTCCCAGCCTCGCCGCCGACGCGCCCGCGCTGATCGCGCTGTCCGAGCAGTACGGGGTGCCGATCACCGGCAAGGACGGCAAGACCGGCCAGACGATGCTCAAGACCGTGCTCGCGCCGGGCCTGCGCTCGCGGGCGCTGCGGGTCGAGGGGTGGTTCTCGTCCAACCTGCTGGGCAACCGCGACGGTCTCGCGCTCGACGATCCCGGCTCGCTGGCCGCGAAGGTGGCGACGAAGGGCTCGGTGCTCGACGACATGCTGGGCTACGCGGTCGACGACCACATCGTCGTCATCTCGTACTACCGGCCCCGGGGTGACAACAAAGAGGCATGGGACACCGTCGACCTAGTCGGCTTCCTCGGGCAGCGGATGCAGCTAAAGCTCAACTTCCTGTGCCGCGACTCGATCCTCGCCGCGCCGCTGGTGCTGGAGATCGCGCGGCTGCTCGACTTGGCCGCCCGCCGCGGCGAGCGCGGTCCGCAGGCGCAGCTCGGCCTGTTCTTCAAACAGCCGATGGCCGCAGACGGGCGGCCGGTCGAGCATGCGCTGCACCGGCAGGAGGAGTCGCTGCGCGCATGGCTGGCCGCGGGCGACCGGGCGCAGGTCGTGCAGTGACCACGCGGCTGGCCGACATCGTCGGGCTGCTGGAGGAGCTGGGCGACCTCAAACGCGTGCGGGTCGCCGGGCGCGACGGCAGCCTGGCCGAGCAGGCGTTCCGGCGCGCCTGGGGCGCGCTCGCGGCCGGGACGCCACCTGAGGAGGTCGCGCAGACGGAGATCGCCGCCGCCGTCGCGGCCACCCGCCTCGGCGGCATCGACGCGGCGGTGCTGCGCGCCGGTGGGCTGGCGCCGGGCGAGATCGAGGCGGTGCTGCGGCGCGGGCTGGCCGCAGTCGCCGCACCGCTGGACCTCAGCACCCGCCAGTGGCTGGACGAGGGGCTGCGCCGCCCGCCGCCCGCAGGTGGGACCGGGACCGCGCCGCCGCCTGCGGATAGAGCCAGAACCACACCGCCGCCTGCGGATAGAGCCAGAACCACACCGCCGCCTGCGGATAGAGCCGGAACCACACCGCCGCCTGCGGATAGAGCCGGAACCACACCGCCGTTCGTCGAGGCCCTGATCGCGCAGCCCAGAGCGGGCGCGACCTGCCCGGGCCGTCCCCGCCTCATGCTTGAGCCACCGGAGAGCCACGGCGACCACTGCTGGGCCGTCGCCGTGTACGGCGGCCTGCTGGCGCCGCGGTTCGCCGCCGACCGCGGCGAGGTGTTCCTCACCGGGCTCGCGCACCACCTGCACAACGCGGTCCTGCCCGACAGCGGCTCCGCCAGCGAGGTCCTGCTCGGCGAGTATGCCGCGCCGCTCATGCGCACCCTGACCGCCGCGCAGCTGCGGGTCCTCGCCGAGCCGTTGCGCGGTCGCGTTGCCGCCGCGCTCGACATGATCGCCGCCGCCGAGGTGCCCGCCGCCCGCGCGTTCCACGCGGCCGACGTCCTCGACCGCGTCCTGCAGATGCGCCACTACGCCCGCGCGGCCGCGTTCACCCTCGACCAAGCGCTCGACGACCTCGATCTGGTCCACCCCGGCCCGGTCCAGCCGTTCCACCACAAGGTCCTCGCGTCCGCGGGGCTCCGATGAGCGCTCCAGCGCGATCCTTCGCGGGGTCCTCATGAGTGCTCCAGCACTGCTCGTCGACCTGCCGGAGCGCTGCGCGGCGGACGCCACCATTGACGCGCTGGCCCGCCGCCGGCAGCTCGTCGACCTGCCGGAGCGCTGGTGATCGGCTGGGGACTCGCGGGCTGCGGCTGGGTCGGCCGCGACTACGTCGCGCCCGCGATCGCCGCGTCGCGCAATGGCCGGCTGGTCGCGGCGCTCGACCCGGACCCGGCGGCCCGAGCGGGGGTCACGGCTCGGGTGTCCACCGGCGACCTGCGGACGTTCCTCGACGCGCCCGGCCTGGACGCGGTCTACGTCGCGGTCCCCAACCACCTGCACCGCCCGCTGGTCGAGGCCGCGGCCGCAGCCGGCAAGGCGGTGCTGTGCGAGAAGCCGATGGCGACCACCACCGCGGACGCCGCCGCGATGCTCACCGCCTGCGCCGCCGCCGGGGTCTTCTACGCCACCGCGTTCGACCAGCGGCACCATCCCGCTCACCAGGCGCTCGCCGCGCTGATCGAGGCCGGCGCGCTGGGCACGGTCACCGCGGTCCGTATCGCGTACGCCTGCTGGCTGCCGCCGGACTGGACGGCCGACAACTGGCGCGTCGATCCGGCCCGGGCCGGCGGCGGCGCCGTGCTCGACTTGGCGCCCCACGGCCTGGACCTGGTCCAGGCCCTGCTCGGCGAGCCGCTCGTCGACCTGGCCGGCCTCACCCAGCGGCGGGTGTTCGACTACCCGGTCGATGACGGCGCCGCGCTGGTGGGGCGCACCGCCGGGGGCGTGCTGCTCAGCCTCCACGTAGCCTACAACTGCCCCGAGCGCTACCCGCGGCGCCGCCTGGAGGTCCTCGGGACCCGGGCGCTGGCCGTCGCGGCCGACACGATGGGCCAGACGCCCGGCGGGCGCCTGGACCTGCTGCGCGCCTCAGGCGGTCGCGACCCCGTCCTGTTCGACGAGTGCCGGTCGCCGTTCGTCGGGCAGGTCGAGGCGTTCGCCGACGCGCTGCTCGGCGTCGCCTCCTGGGCGTATCCCCCGGAGCGCGACCTCGCCACGATGCGCCTGCTGGAGGCGATCGCCTCATGACGTGGACCACCGACGCGCACCCGTACCTGTGCACGAACTGCGGGTTCTGGCAGCGTCACTTCGAGGCGCCGCCGTGGTGCCCGATCTGCATCGACCCGCGGCACGCCCCGCCCCGCGACGGCTGGGAGTTCTGGTCGGTCGAAGACGCCCGCGCGCGGCTGCGCACCGAGCTTGCCGAGGTCGAGCCTGGCCTGTGGCGCGCCACGACGACACCCGCGGTCGGGATCGGCGGCAGCGGCTACCTCGTGCGGACCGACACCGGCACGACCGCGTTCGAGGCGTGCGCCTGGTACGACGACGCGGCGCTGGCAACCATCGCCGCGCTGGGCGGGCTGCGCTGGGCGGCGGCCTCGCACCCGCACACCTACGGCGCGCTGTGGCAGCTGCAGGAGCGGTTCGGCTGCGAGATCAGCGTCGGTGTGGACGACATCTCCTGGACCGGCGCGTTCACGGTCACCTGGCCGCTGGACGACCGGCTGCGACTCGAGCCGGGCCTCACGCTGCACCTCATCGCGGGTCACTTCCCCGGCCACGCCGTCCTGCACGAGGAGCGGCGCCGCGTGCTGTTCTGCGGCGACGCGCTGAAGCTCGACCTCGACCCTGATGGGGCGGCGCGCGCGATCAGCACGCACAAGGGGTTCGTCCGCCGCATCCCGCTGTCGCTCGCCGAGCTCCGCCGCTACCGCGACGTGTTCGCGCCGCTCGACTTCGCGCAGGCGTGGACGCCGTTCGAGCAGGGCGCGAACGTCAATCGCGCCGCCGTGCTGCGCGTCCTCGACACGCTGCTCGCGACCCGGCCGTCGCTGGATTACGTGCCATTGCCCGACAAGCCTGACGAGGAGGACCGATGACCGACGCGTACCGCGCCGCGATGCCGCCGGGGGTGGTGCACGAGTTCCCGATCACCGGGTTGGACCGGACCGGGGTGCCGGTCTGGACCGTGAAGGTCTGGCCCGACGACGGTCCCGGCTTCGGCGGCGTGGGCTACGGCCCGGACGAGGACGCGGCCCGGCTGAGCGCCTGGGGCGAATGCTTCGAGGGCGCCGGCATCTTGATGGCGCTGCGCAGCCTGCCGCGCACCCGCGGGGCGTTCTCTGAGCTGCGCCGACACGGGGCGAGTGGGATCCTCGACCCCCGCGCGGCCTGCCTGCCCGCCGGCAGCCGGTGGACGCCTGAGACCCCACTGACCTGGGTCCCCGTGACCCGGGTCGCGACCGGCCAGCCAGTGCTCGTGCCGATCGAGCTGGCGGCCGAGAGCAGCGGGCACCTCGACCCCGGCGACTCGCCACCGGGCGGCTGGCTGCTCACCCCGATCTCGAACGGGCTCGGCGCCGGCTTCACCCCTGATCAGGCGCTCGGCCACGGCCTACGAGAGCTGCTGCAGCGTGACGGCAACAGCGTCACCTACCGCGCGCTGGACCGGGGCGTCGCCGTCGTCCTCGACGCCGTCGAGGACCCGGCCACCCGCGCGCTCCTCGACCATCTCGACGCGCTCGGCATCGACGTGCTCGTCAAGCTCGCCGGCACCGATGACGGGGTCGTCAACCTCTACGTCGTCGGCTGCGAGCGGGACCCGGACCAGACGCCGCACCCGCTGTCGGTGACCGCCTGCGGCGAGGCCGCGCACCCTGACCGCGAGCAGGCGCTCGCCAAGGCGCTGCGCGAGTTCTGCGCCAGCCGGGCACGCAAGCCGTTCACACACGGCCCCCTCACGCTGCTCGACAGCCTGCCGATTCCCGACGGCTACCTCGAGCGGATCCTGACCGAGCCGCCGGCCGGCGAGGAGCCGCGCGCGTTCGCGGCGATGCTCGGCTGGCTCGGGCGCAGCGCGAGGGAGCTGGTGGCGCTCATCGCCGACCCGGTCCTCTCAGTGCGCGAGCGGGTGGCGTTCTCGTCGCTGCCCCGCCGGTCCGCCCCTGATGTCTCAAGCCTCGACGTGCTCGCGCTCGGCTACGACGCGCCCGGCGGCGGCGCGTTCGTGCGCAAGGTGATCGTGCCCGGCCTGGAGGTCGAGACCGCCAGCTACGGCCGCATCGGCCGCCGCAACATCGTGCGCCTGCGCGACCTCGAGCTCGCCGGCTTCGGGCCGCCGCCGGCCAGCACGGCCCGGGTGCTGCTGCCCGACGGCGAGCCGGCGTGGCTGGACCGCGCCGCGATCGACCGGCTCACCGACCCGCTCTACGCGCTGTACCGCGAGCCATCCCGGCACGCTGCCGCGCTCTACGCGGAGGTCGGCGCGGCATGAGCCGGACAACGGCGAACCAACAGAGCCAGACGACGGCGAACCAACAGAGCCAGACGACGGCGAACCAACAGAGCCGGACGACGGCGAACCAACAGAGCCGGACGACGGCGAACCAGAGCCGGACGACGGCGAACCAACAGAGCCAGACGACGGCGAACCAGCAGAGCCAGACGACGGCGAACCAGAGCCGGACGACGGCGAACCAGCAGAGCCGGACGACGGCGAACCAGCAGAGCCAGACGACGGCGAACCAGCAGAGCCGG
>JBOGEA010000304.1:0-7270 GCA_050743205.1 Egibacteraceae bacterium
GAGGAAAGCTGCATCTCTGGCTCGAGCACCCCCGACCGGCGGCCCCGCGAGATTTTGCAACAGCCTCAACATGAAGGAAAGCTGCGCCTCAAGCCCGACAACACGCGCCTGACCTGCAGGTGCGGCTGGCCCAAAGGGCACCCACGGCCCGCGGCACTCAGCCATTCTTGGAGAGCCACTCCCATTGATTCTGCAACAGCCTGCATCCGTGCCGAATCCTGGCCGATAGGGCTTCACGCCCGTCCGCAGGCTGACCTCTGCTCTCCCGCGTAGGCGCGGGAAGCATGCATCCGCTCCAGGCGCCGCTGATCTACCTCAGCGCGCCGACGTGACCGCGACGCGCCCACCCCCAGTGTCACTGGGGGTGCGGCCACCATCCCTGCTTACCGAGCAGGATGACGAAATCCAATCGCTCGTGGTGCCTGGCACGCAGCCGGCTGGCGTAAGCCCCGAAGTCCTGGGGGCGGCCCAGCGCGCGGTACGCCCGCTCGATCCAGGTCATGAGACGGACCGCGTGACGGTAACTCGCGGTCGTGTGCATGTCGATCCAGCTCTCGACCTCTTGCTTGTAGACGCCGATGGCGTCCTCGGGGTGCGACCGTTCCCGGGCGCGGGCAAGCATCCATCGCAGCTTCCGGTTGCAGCCCTCCTTCTCGGCGACCGCCCACGCCTCGTCGAAAGCTCCCTCGTAGGCCAAGATTCCCGCCAGCGCCGACCCGTCCGCGAGAACATCGTCGCGGTCGCGCAGGTGCTCCAGCACCCGCCCACGCCAGGCCTCGACGTCGTCGGCGACCTCGGGCTGGAGCAGCAGCTGCTGGTAGGCCTCCACCGACGGTCCCGCCGTGAACACCCCCCACAACGCCTCGGTGACGCCAGCGGTTTCGCTGCGGAGGCGGTGCAGGCCGACGAGCAGCTCGTACAGCCCCACCGACCAGTCACTCCACGGACGCCGGTCGAACGCTGCCAGACCGCGGTGCACCCAGTCGACGGCCTCCTCTACCCGCCCCGCATCGGCGAGCAGGCTCGCCACCTCACCGTAGTCCCCGGGTATGACCAGGTCGTGCGCCTTGACGGCGATGAGCTCGTCGGGATCGCCCATGGCCCGCGCCACCCCGGCCAGGGCTTTGGTCACGGTGAAGCGCTCGTCCTCGGACTCGGCGGCGCTCGCCGAGTCCGCATCGAAACGGAGCCTGAGGAGCCGCCGGTACTCGGTCAGTCCCATGTCGCCGAGCAGGCCCGCGTACCGGAGAGCCGCCTGGTAGAACACGCCCAACGGGAAGCGCAGCTCCAGCTCGACCAGCTGCTCGGCCAGCGCCGCTGGGTCCGGGCGTGTCTGCTCACATGCGCGGAGATGCATGTGGCCGATCCGTGCCGAGATGCTGCCGAGCCACGGCTGTGAGTCCTCGACTTGCGGGGCCGCCTTCTCGAACAGCTCACAGGCGTACTCGGTCAGCGTGGTCACGGCGTCGGCCTGTCCCAGTCCGGCCAGCCCTTCGAGCACGTCGATGGTCTCTTGGATCTCGCGCCACCACTGAAGGGTCCGTTCGCGCTCTACGACGCCACCGGTCTCGAAGGCCCGCTCGAGGCGCCCTCGCCACAGGTCCAGGTTGATCGTCGAGCCCACGGACGAGGCTCTCCGAGCGGTCAACCGCTCCCACAGCCGCCAGCTGCTCGAGGCCTGCTCCATGACCAACTCGACAAGGCGCTCGGGCTCCAGGCCGTGCAAGTAGGCGCGTATCGCCGAGTCTTCGCGCTCGTCTTCGTCTTCGTCGTCTTCGTCGTCGTCGATGTCCTGCTCGGCCAGCTTGCGCTCGTAGGCGTCCACGACCGCAATGCAGTGCCCGCAGAACAGACCGTCCCCGGCGACCGGGCAGGTGCACGACCAGGCCGGCTTCCCGCCGTCGATCCACATTTGCGCCCTATGGGGCACCAGTCCTCCCACCGTCCCGGTCAACCGCCCCTCACAGGCCGCCAACTCGCCTACCCGTCCCGCCTCCGCGTAGGCGGACGCATACGACAGCGACTCCTCGTGGCAGCTCGTCCCCATGATCAGAGAAGAGAACGCGGACGTGATCAGATCGGTCATGCCCAGATCTTAACGCCGCGCCCGCCGCCCGAGCTCATCGGCCGTAGGCGGTCAGGACACGCGGGGCGCGGAGGGTTTCGACGCCTCGCCACTCCATGGCCGAACTCCATGGCCGACGCGTGGCTGGGCGGTTGCCAGGCCCACCCAGGGTGCGCGACCCCCATGCGGCACAGCAGGCCGGCGAGACCCGCAGTGGCGCTGACGCGGGCGTGTCCGCCCACTCCGCACCAGTGCTCCGCGCGGGGGTAGGCCTCGATCACCGGGAAGGCGAGGGGCACGGCGCCCGCGGGGTCGGCCACCGAGGCGAGGCAGTCGCAGGCCCGCCGCGCCATCGGCCGCGGCCGCGCTGCCAGCAGCGACGAGTGCCTGGAACGCCATCTCGACGTCGATCGGCAGGCTCGCGGGGCAGCGCTTGCCCGGCTCGAGCCCGTGGCCCAACCCAAACCCACCGTCGCCGTTCTGGCGGCCACGGAGCGCGTCGACCACGCCAGCGGTTGGCGCGCCCTCGAACAGCGTGGGGAACAGGCGCTGCTCGAACAGGCGCGCCTCGCGGGGTATGAACGCGCGTGCCGCGGTGAAGGTGTCCTCTGTCATGGCTCTGATCCTGCACCGCCAGCCATGTCTTGTACCGATCAGACGTGTGGCCACCGCGCCGCCAGAACGGTCGGGGGCACCCCCGCGAGCCGCCGACTGTCCCTGCACAGGTGCGCCCCCTCTGCGGCAAGCACGGCGAGGTTCGGCTGCCGCGCCTCGCTCGCCAGCGCGCAGCAGGCTCGGCGCCGTGTGCACGCCGAGCGCGGCGACTGCGGCCTTGACGAGACCGGTCAGCTCACCCACCAGCCCCTCGTCCCGATAAGCGCGGCACCGAGCGGCTCGGCGCACGCCTGGCGCAGCTAGGGCACTCGGTGCGCATGGTCACCCAACGGAACCGGCCCGTTTGACCGCCGCTCAGGCATCGCCGTCTGTCGGTATCCCACCGGCGCGGTGCCGTTCACCGCGCACGCCGCAGCCGACGGCCTGTTCGCCGACGCCGACGTGGTCTGCCTGTTCGGTGTCGGGCACGATCCTCCCCGCCCGCTGGCGGCTGCCGGTCCTCGACACCGAGCAGCCGGCAAGTTCGGTGAGGCTCGGCGACGGACCAGGATGAGCGGGCGGCGGTGACGGGCACAGCGGGCCCGTGGAACAGATGTGTTGGACGCCGGCGGTAATGTGACGGGGTCCTTGGCCGCGCCGTGAGGAGGACCGGCGATGCAGCCCGCCAACCGCATCACCCCACAGCACACACCCGCGCAACCTGACGACAGCCCCTACGGCCGCCTTGAGGCTGAGCTGGCGGGCCTGTCGTTCGGCAAGCGCATCGCGTTTCTGCGCCGCCGGCTGGAGCTGAAACAGATCGTGACCGCCGAGCTGGCCGGCCGCTCTGGGTCGTGGCTGTCCAAAGTCGAGCGCGGCGTCCTCAGGTACGAGGATCTGGGAGTCATCGCCGACCTCGCCGCCGTCCTGGGGGTGCCTCCCACCCTGCTCATCGACATGGACCTGCGGTCCATCCTCACCGGCGAGGGCGGTCAGCGCCCGGCCCCGCCACACGTTCCCACGCCCGGTGTGGGGCGGGCGGCAGGGATCCGCGACACGCTCGCGGCGCTCGCCACCCGGTTGGACAGCTTGGAGCGCTGTCTTGAGTCCCAGCACGTCAACGGCATTGTGGACGACGATGACGCCGTGACAGTCTGGGTCAACGCGACGATAGGCGAGGTGCCCGCGATGATCCCGGTGCGGCTGTCCCGACGGCAGGTCCTGGCGGCTGGCGGCGCCGCGCTGCTGGCCTTGCCGGCCGGGCTGCTCGACCCCGACGAGCGCGGTCGCATCGCCGCCGCCGTTGATGCGCCGGGCCGGGCGGACATGGCGATGGTCGCGCATCTGGAGACGCTGCTGGCGCACTACCGCCGGTTGGACGACTCCATTGGGGGGCACCGCCTGCTCGCGCCGGTGCGCGCGTCCCTCGCGCTGGTCGACCATCTGCGCGAGACAGCCCGGCCGCCGGTGCGGCAGGCGCTGCTGTCGGTGTCGGCGCAGTATCTGGAGCTCACCGGCTGGCTGTGCGTGGACAGCGAAGGCCATACGGCAGGCCAGCGCGCATACGGCGACGCGTTGGATCGGGCCACCGAGGCTGGCGAGCACGCGCTGGCCCGCTACGTGCTGATGTCGCAGAGTGAGCAGGCGTTCCACCAGCGAGACGCGCCGTCGGCGGTCACGCTCGCCCAGGCGGCGCAAGCGGGCGAGGGCCGGCTGACGCCCGCGGTCGCGGCTTGGGCCGCTGACCTCGCGGCCCGCGCGTGGGCGCTGGACGGCAAGCCCGACGCGTGTAAGCGCGAGCTGGACGAGGCCACCGGGCTGCTCGCGGCCAGCGCCGAGGCTGGCCGGGCTGGCGAGCCGCCGTGGATCTACCACTTCGGGGAAGAGTCGCTGGCGGGTCATCAAGGCGTCTGCCTCATCGAGCTGGGCGATTACCGGGCGGGGATCGAGGCGCTCGATGCCGCGCTCGCCGCGCTGCCGGACGATTGGGCCCGGGACCGCGCCTCCCTCCTGTGCCGTTCGGCCACGGCGCACGCCGGCAACAACGACCCTGAGCAGGCGGGCGCGGTGGCGTGCGAGGCGGCGCGCCTGGCGATCCCGCTCGGGCACACGCGCTCCCTCACCAAGCTTGCCTCCCTCCACGCAGAGCTGACCGCCGCGGGCAAGGACCCGCCAGCCGTGCGGGACCTCGGCGATCTCCTGCGCTTGTGACGTAAAGGCTTGGAGCACAACAACGTTGCAATTTAAGGGCATAACGGGCCGCAGTGGAAAACGCACCCACCCCTGCGCCCCGTCGCTCACGTTGGCTGCGGTTTTCGCACCGCCCAGAGGCTGTTGCAAAATCGAGGCGCGTGGCTGTGAGCGCAGGCCAACCGTCGAAGGCCCTGTAGGCGCCACTGGGCCAGTCACACTGCAGCTTTCCTCCGTATTCGCCAGGATTGCTGCAGGTCAAGCTCGCGCGGTCAAGCTTGAGGCGCAGCTTTCCCTCGCATCCGGAGGAAAGTTGCAGGTCTGGCTCGAGCACCCGACCGGCGGTGCCGCGAGATTTCACAACAGCCTCCCCACGACGGAAAACCGCAAGCAAAGCTGCCGACTTGCTCACCTGGGCTGCGGTTTCGCGCCGGTTCGCGAACGGAAAGCTGGGGCCAGCCCTCGGCGACCTGCGCGCCGCCGCCGCCCTGGCCCGCGAGCCGCTGACTCGCAGCGTTCGGGGGCAGATCGGCGGATCGTCCCGTGCGAAGCGACATCGTCCCGCTCGTCGTAACCCCTTGGAGACGACCGCGCGCCTGCGTGGAGGGTCCGTGCCATAGAGGTGCGGCGCCGAAGTCAGTCAACTGTTGGAGATCTCACATGCTGCAGAAATTTAGGCATAAGGCTCGTTCGCTTGTCCTGACCGCCTTGACCATCACGAGCTTGGTCATGGTGAGTGGTCCGGCGGCTGCCCAGTCCCCGCCTGCGGGCTGTGTCGTGGCCTCCGTCAGCGGCGATCTCGTCTCCGTGGCCAACACCTGTCCCTTTGAGCAGCGAGTCAAGGTGCTCGTTGCCTTCGGTCCGGACAGCGCGTGCGTGACCATGTCGTCGGGAGGCAACTTCTCGCACCGATTGGAGCCTTTCACGCCCTTCAACGATGCTCGGTTCGACGGGTTGGTGGCGTGCTGATCTGACTCCTGTGAGCCGTGGGCGCGTGTCGCCGGGACGGGTGCGCGGTAGGCTCCCGGCTCGGCGGCCGGCCTCGGCTTTTTTATGGTTGAAACTGGGCGACCTGTCATCTACCGTGCCCACTGTGAATATTGAGCATGTGGTGGCGCGGGAGATGCTCGACTCCCGAGGCAATCCCACTTTAGAAGTCGACTGTGTCCTCGACGATGGGGCAGTCGGCCGGGCGGCTGTACCGAGCGGAGCCTCGACCGGCGCATTCGAGGCGGTCGAGCTGCGTGACGGGGGCCGGCGCTACGGCGGCAAGGGCGTGGCCATTGCGGTCGGCAACGTCAACGACCTGCTCGGGCCCGAAGTGATCGGGCTCGACGCCAGCGACCAGCGGCGGGTCGACGCCACGCTGCTCGCCCTGGACGGGACGGACGACAAGTCCAGGCTGGGCGCCAACGCGCTGCTGGGCGTCAGCCTGGCGGTCGCGAAGGCCGCCGCCGCCTCGGCCAGGCTGCCGCTCTACGCCTACCTCGGCGGGCCGGGCGCGCACCTGCTGCCCGTGCCGCTCATGAACATCGTCAACGGCGGCGCGCACGCGGACTCCAACGTGGATTTCCAGGAGTTCATGATCGCCCCGGTCGGGGCGCCGACCTTCCGCGAGGCGGTGCGGGCGGGGGCGGAGGTCTACCACCAGCTCAAGGCCAGCTTGCGTCGGCGGGACTTGGCGACCGGCCTGGGCGACGAGGGCGGGTTCGCGCCGAGCCTGGAGTCGAACGCGGCGGCGCTGGACCTGATCGTCGAGGCCATCGACAACGCCGGCTACGTGCCCGGCGAGGACGTGATGCTCGCGCTGGACGTGGCCTCAACCGAGTTCTACGCCGGCGGGGCCTACCGGCTGGAGGGCGAGGGCCGGACGCTGTCGAGCCAGGAGATGGTCGACCTGCTCGCCGACCTCGTCGACCGCTACCCGATCGTCTCGATCGAGGACGGCATGGCCGAGGAGGACTGGGACGGATGGCGGGCGCTGACCGACCGCCTCGGCGACCGCTGCCAGCTCGTCGGCGACGACCTGTTCGTCACCAACGTCTCACGCGTCCGGCGCGGAATCGCGCAGGGGTGCGCGAACAGCGTGCTCGTGAAGGTCAACCAGATCGGCACGCTCACCGAGACGCTCGAGACGATGCAGCTGGCGCACCGCGCCGGCTGGACGTGCATGGTCAGCCACCGCTCGGGCGAGACCGAGGACACCACGATCGCCGACCTCGCGGTCGCCACGAACGCCGGGCAGATCAAGGCCGGCGCCCCCGCCCGCACCGACCGGGTCGCCAAGTACAACCAGCTGCTGCGGATCGAGGAGCGGCTCGGCGACAGCGCCCGCTACGCCGGGGTGCGAGCCTTCGCGCGACGCGGGGCGCGGGGGTGACGACGGCGCGCGGTGCCGCCCGGACGGCGACGGGGCGGCAC
>JBOGEA010000305.1:0-7243 GCA_050743205.1 Egibacteraceae bacterium
CCCCCACCCACCCACCCTTGACGGAAGAGCGGAACCCGACGAGGCGCGACCCCTTCACGACAGTTCTCAAACACGCTCTTAGACGGGTTTTTGCGCTCCCACGCGCAAGGCTGGCCTCAGGGCCTTTCCTGCCAGGCAGCGACGATGTCGGCGGGTCCAAGTCGGACGTCGAGCCCCCTCGCCTCGATCCCGGCGCGTGACACCGCAACCAGCAGGGTGCCACTGTCAGTCCCGGGCACCTGCTGGCGCCCTCGATGCAGCGCCGCCAGATCCGCGCGATCGAACGGCGCCTGCTCACGCCACTTGATCGAGCCGACAAACGCCACATGGGCGGTGGGCGGCGCGGCCGACATGCCGACCAGGTCGACCTCCACCTCGCCAGACCGAGTCCAAAAGGCGCCCACCTGCCGCGCGTCTCCGAACCGCGCGTCCGGCAGCAGACGGTCCAGCGCGCCACGGACGAGCGGCTCGACCGCGACGCCTCGGTATGCCAGCCACCCCTGCTCGACACGCTGGACCGCCAGATCGCCCCGGCCACGCTCAATCTCGTCCAGGCCAGGCTCGACGAACCGCAGCCAGAACCGCAGGTAGGGATCCGCGACACGGAACCGAGTGAGCTTGGTAGCCGGTCGCGCCGACAGCGGTCGCTCGGCCATCACCACGCGCCGGCGCAACAGCGCATCCAGCGTGCGACGCAGCGTGGTCTGCGACACCCCGGCGCGGCTCCCGATCGCGGTGAACGTCGTCTCCCCCGCACCGACCGCGGTGAGCACCGCACGGGCGCTCGGGTCCGGAGACTCAGCATTGAGCGCGCGCTCTGCGGACACGATCAGTGCGGAGGTGGAGTCGTTCAGCGCCTCCTCCAGAAACCCGCGCCGGTCCAGCCCCCGACTCCACGATTGCGCCACGAGCGGGAACCCGCCCACGACCAGCGCCGCGTCGATCGCGTCCGCGGGGTCCAGCCGCAACAGCTCGCCGATCTCGGCGACGGTCAGGGGCTCCAGGACTATTTCGCGCGTGGGCCGACCGTACAGGGGCCGACCGTAGGTGGTGAGCGCGTTCATCACGGCGAGATCCGAGCCGATGGCCACGAGCAGCACCGGGCGCCGCTCAAGGACCTGGTCCCACACGTGCTGCAGCTCGGCCTCGACCTCCGGCCGCCCGTCGATGAGGTACGGCAGCTCGTCGATCACTACGACACATGGATCGCGGTCGGCCGCCAGCGCGATCGTCGACAGCGCCCCCTCCCAGCTGTTGAAAGTCGTTCCGCCGCGGACCAGCGTCGATGCAGGCAAGGTGGACCGCTCCACCGCCTCCGCAAAGCGCGCCAGCTCGCGGTCGGGTGGCCCTGGCGTCGCGGCGAAGAACACCGACGGAGTCTGTTCCCGGACCAGGAATTCGCTCACCAGTCGTGATTTGCCGACCCGGCGTCGCCCCCTCAACAGCACGAAACGGCCCATGCCTGAGCCGCGCACCTCGGCCAGCTCCCGTTCGAGCAGGCCCAGTTGGCGTTTCCGACCCACAAACCCACCGCGCTCCACAACCATAGTCACACAGTATCCACAAGCAATTGCCCAATATTGGACAGTCCAATATTGGACAGTCCAATATTGGACAGTCCAGAGATCGCTTCACCGCCCCCAGAGTACGGCGATCACAGCGGCGCCAGCAGGTCAGGCGCCCAGGCGGCGGCGGACGGCGGAGCGGGCGCGGACGAGGGGGTGGCTCAGGACGCGCGTGCGGAACTGCTCCAGGGCGGCGGCACGGGCCGCTTCACGGGAGGCGTCGGCGCGGGCGGCGGCGAGTTCGGCTTCCAGTTGGGCGGCCTTTGCACGGTAGTCATCGGCGACGCGCACCAACTCCTGGCCGAGCCCCGTCTGCAGGGCCGCGAAACCGGCCGCGTCTATGGTCTTCGACGGCCCGTCCGGCAGCAGCTTGGCAACGACCTCAGCGAGGGGCGGTCCCTGCGCGCCGGGCAGGCGGCAGAGAAAAGCCTGGCGGTAGGACGGGGCGCGCAGGTCGTCTGCGTAGAACAGGCGGTTGTACCAGGCCTGCACGCGCTCGACGGGATCGTCGCGACCGAGACGCATCAGGTGGAAGAACAGCAGCATCATGGGCAGCCAGCGGTCCAACCGGCCGCTGGGGAACCGCGCGACCTCGACGCCTTGCGCGCCCAGCGCGGCTTCGACCTCCCCGACATCGGGCAGGCCGAACACCAGGTGCTCCTGCAGTGTCGTGACCGTGGGGAACTCTTCACCGAACAGCGTGCGCACGTACGCGAGCAGTGCTGAGTCAGCCTCGGCCACGCCCTCGGTCGCGCACGGGCAGACCGCCAACGCCCACCCACGCGAGGCGCGGAGAACCTCGCGCAGAAGCGCTGGGCGCTTCGCCGGGGTGACGTGCTCAAGCGTGTCGAGCGTGACCACCACGTCAAAGGCCCGATCCGCAAACGGCAGCGCGGCGCCGTCAGCCATGACGAGCGAGGGCGCAGGCTCGTGCCAATCCGACAGCGCCACGTCACTCGCGATCACTTGATCACCGCCGAGAAACGCGGCGAGAGAGCCTGGACCGCCGCCTACGTCCAGCACGACAGCCGGAGTCGAGCCGCGGACCGCATCGACGACATCGGCCGCCAACCGATAGCGGCCGTAGTAATCGAACGGGAAGCGGCGCAGTCTTTCTGTGGTCACCATCGGACTGTCAAGCGCTCCCTGACGGAAATTCGATGATGCATCGAGGGCGTCTCCGCGCCCCGCTCGCAAGGCGCGCCGATCCTGGAAAGCGTCTCATACCCGGGCCGGGCGATAAATGAGTGAGCGAGGCGCAACGCCGCGAGCGGGGATGCAGGGGCGACCGAATGCCATCGAATTTACGGAAGGGTGCACTAAGCCGCAGCCTCCTCCCAGAAGTCTCTGGTCCTGGTCGGATCGACACCGATGCTCGGCCCCTGGGAGCTGGCCACGTGCACGGTGCGGATATAGCGGCCCTTGGCTGCTGCGGGCCTGACTCTGATGAGTTCGGAGATGACGGCCGCGTAGTTCTCGACGAGCTTGCGCGCCTCGAAGGAGCCCTTGCCGAGCACAAGGTGGACGTTCGCCTGCCGGTCAGAGCGGTAGTCGATCCTGCCGGCTTTGATCTCGGCGACAGCTTTCGCGACATCCATCGTGACAGTGCCGGTTTTCGGGTTCGGCATGAGGCCGCGAGGGCCGAGAATCCTGCCGTAACGGCCGAGCTTGCTCATCTGGTCAGGCGTGGCGACGACGGAGTCGAAGTCGAGATTGCCCGCCTCGACCATCGCAATGATCGCCTCTGGTCCCACGATGTCCGCGCCGGCATCTACTGCCTCGGCCGCCTTGGCCCCTTCCGCGAACACCGCGACACGCACGCTCTTGCCGATCCCGTTCGGCAGCGCGACGGAGCCGCGCACGATCTGGTCGGCCTTGCGGGGGTCGATGCCGAGCCGGATCGCGAGGTTGATGGTGGGGTCGTAGCTGACGGTGACAGTCTGCTTCGCCAACGTGAGCGCTTCAGCCGGGCTGTAGAGCCGAGTCCGGTCGATCTTGGCCGCCGCGACCTCGTAGCGCTTGCCACGCTTCTGCATGTTCGTTCCTCCTGTGGTGACTGGCGGACGCCGGAGCGCCCTCCCACGGACAGTGCTGATGGACGGTGCCTACTCGACGGTGATGCCCATGCTGCGAGCCGTGCCCGCAATGATCTTCATCGCCTGGTCGACGTCGTCGGCGTTCAGGTCAGGCATCTTGCGCTCGGCGATCTGCCGCACCGCCTCTGCGGTCACCTTGCCGACCTTGACGCGGTTCGGCTCACCAGAGCCCTTGTCGATACCCGCGGCTTTGCGAAGCAGCGACGCCGCCGGCGGCGTCTTCGTGACGAACGCGAAGGAACGGTCCTCATAGATGGTGATCTCAGCGGGGATCAACTCCCCGCGCATCGCGCTCGTCTGTTCGTTGTACGCCCTGCAGAACTCCATGATGTTGACCCCGTGCTGACCCAGGGCGGGGCCGACGGGAGGAGCCGGAGTGGCTTCCCCCGCCTTCAGCTCAATCTTGACCGTAACCTTGACTTTTTTCGCCATTGGGCATCCTTAGAGTTTGGCGACTTGATCGAATCCCAGTTCGACTGGGGTCTCGCGACCGAAGATCGACACCAGCACCTTGAGCTTCGACTGGACGGCGTTGATCTCGGAGATCGTGCCGGTGAAGTCGGCGAACGGGCCCGAGGTGACGCGAACGCTCTCGCCCTCCTCGTAGTCCACGCTCACCGCTGTCTCCTTGCCGACCTCGGGCTCGCGGAGGATTGACTCAACCTCGCGAATCGACAGCGGGACCGGTTTCGCTCCTGGAGGGCCCACGAACCCCGTCACCGCGGGAGTGTTACGCACCACGTACCAGGAGTCGTCATCGAGTTCCATACGGACGAGCACGTACCCGGGGAAGACCTTGCGCCGGACGGTCTGTTTCTTCCCGCCTTTGATCTCGATCGCGTCCTCGGTCGGGATGATGACCTCAAAGATCCGGTCCTCCATATTCATGGACTGGATCCGGCTCTCCAGGTTCGCCCGCACCTTCGCCTCGTAACCCGCGTACGTATGGACGACGTAGTAGTCACCCGGCAGGCGGGCGAAGTCGACCCGCGGCTCGCGCTCGGGCGCCTCGGGCTTCGTCGCCTGTGGGGCTGGGGTTTCTTTCACCAGCCCGAGGTCGATCTCGATGTCGTCTGCGGGCGCCTGGCGACCGGCCCCCGCGGCGGTCAGGAGCTCTAAGAGATCGCCGTCTTCGTCCTGGGTCGTCCGCTGCGCGGCAGCGCGGTTGAAGACCTCGGCGAACTCATCGTCGTCGTCAGGGGCAGCCTGCGCCTCAGTCTCCGAGGGCGCCTCCGGAGCGTCGGACTCCATATCCGACGCAACCTCATTGTCATCAATGTCCACGTTGCTGTGCGGTTCGTCGCTCATCCGAAGATCCACAACACGAATCGTCCGAACGCATAGTCGAGCACGGACACGAACAGTATGAGAATTGCCACCGTCACCAGCACGATGACCGAGTAGGAGGCCACTTCCCGGCGCGACGGCCAAGCCACGCGCTTCATCTCCCCGCGCACTTCGCGCAGGAACTGCCGCGGACCGGTGCGCTGGCGAGGCTGGGCAGGCGCAGATTGACGCTCGACGTCGGACTGGGACACCGTCACACCTTTCGGACGGGGCTGTTCCGCAGGGGCGGAGGGACTCGAACCCCCGACCTTCGGTTTTGGAGACCGATGCTCTGCCAGTTGAGCTACGCCCCTAGTTACGGGCTGGACATCAAAAACCACTGCCGACG
Source organism: Egibacteraceae bacterium (assembly GCA_050743205.1). Classification (GTDB taxonomy): domain Bacteria; phylum Actinomycetota; class Nitriliruptoria; order Euzebyales; family Egibacteraceae; genus JBOGED01. Next base: position 5,337 of record JBOGEA010000305.1, read on the forward strand.
GGCAGCGGTGAGACGAGTATAGGGTGCCGCATGCCGCCCCGGCAACCTTCACCCAGGGCGGCTGCCGCGAAAGGTCAGTCCAAGCGGACGACGGCGCGCGAGGTCCGCCGGTCCACGACCCTCTCGCCGCCGGACAGCTCGGCCCACACCGACAGCGTCGCGGTACGCGCCTCGGGATCGAGCGCGATCACCTCGGCGCCGTAGGTGACGATTGAGCCGACCGGGCAGGGAGCGCGGAAATTGGCCGTCAGCCGGGCGACCTTCTCCGGTCCCCCGGCCCACTCGGTCACCACCGCGGAGACGATGCCCATGTTGAGCATGCCGTGCGCGATGACCCCCTTCGTCGGGCTGACGTGCTCGGCGAATCCAGGGTCCCAGTGCAGGGGGTTGTAGTCACCGCTCGCGCCGGCGTAACGGATCAGCCGCCTTTGGTCGAGCCGCTCCACGCGCGCCGGCACTTGCTGGCCGATCTCGACATCCTCAAATCGCGGCATCACTGATCACCCGATCCCAGAAACACCAGGGTGGCGCGGCTGGTGACCACCGGCTCACCGGTCGCGGCATCGAGGCAGTCGATCTGCAGCGTAAGAAAATCGTTACCCCGACGGGTCGCGATGCCGGTGATCGCAGGGGTGCACTCCAAGGTGTCGCCGCTGCAGACCGGACGATGGAACTCGTACTCTTGGCTGCCGTGGAGAAGGCCCCCGTGAGCGCCCAGCCCCTCGTCGGAGAACAACTGGGCGGCCCCACGCAGCACAGTGAAGCAGGCCGCAAAGGTGGGGGGCGCCGGATCGCCCTCGCGCCGCTGACCGTCGTCGTCACCGGCGCCGGTCGCATCCGCGTACTCGCGGATTTTCTCCGCGCTGACCTCGTAGCGATAGGTCGGGTAACGGTGGCCGATACGGTCCCGGTTGAGGCCGATGACGCCCTCCCCCCTCACATCAGTTGGCGGCGGAGGCGTTGGGGGCCAGGACCATTGATGCGAAGCGCCCCTGCAGCCCAGAGCGGGTCTCGACATGGCCGATGTCGGTGAGTTCGGCGGCGAGACGATCCAACAGTTTGAGTCCCATCTCCGGACGCCGGAGTTCGCGCATCCGATACATCACCTGAATACGGACCGAATGACCTGCCTCAAGGAACTTGCGGATCTGCCGCTCTTTGGTCGCGAAGTCATGCTCGTCGATCTTCGGGCGGAGCCGCATGGCCTTCTGCCCCGCGCCCCTCTGATTCTTCCGGGCGTTTCGCTCCGCTCGTTCCTGCTCGTACACGTGCTTGCCGTAGTCCATCACCTTCGCGACCGGGGGAGTCGCGTTCGGTGCGACCTCGACCAGATCAAGCTCGGCATCGCGGGCCGCATCGATCGCGACCTTCAGTGGGACGATGCCGACTTGCTTGCCGTCCGCCCCGATAAGTCGGACTTCTCTCGCTTTGATCTCAGCGTTCGTTGCCAACCGTGCGGTCATGACCCTCCTGCGGTCGTCGGTCTCTGTCTGGAAACGGTACCCGGTTCACACCGCGCTCACCGAGTCTCCCGATGCGGGGTATGGCGCCTGCAGCGAGGGCAGTGCTTCCGCAGCTCAAGACGCTCCCGCTGCTTCTGCCGATTCTTGGTCGTAGTGTAATTCCGCTCCTTACACTCAGTGCAAGCAAGCGTAATAATCGGCCGAGTCTCACTCTTAGCCAAAGGAACAACCCTCCATCCCTCCCGCGACGTGCGGGGTTTTAAGCTTCAAAAATCTCAGTCAAGCGCCAAAACCACGATGCGTGAGCCCCTGGGCCCAGACGCACGACTCGCGCCCGCAGGACCGCACTGATCAAGCCGCGCGGGGTTGAGGGTCAGCCACGGCAGGGTCGGGGGCCGTCGGGCGCAGCGACCTAAAAGGCTTCTCGCGAGCGGAGCCCGACGG
>JBOGEA010000306.1:0-7210 GCA_050743205.1 Egibacteraceae bacterium
TCGCGCTCCCGCCGAGTCGTGGAAAGGTTAGATCTGACCAATTCTCTGCTAGTTGACTGCAACAGGCACGAACCGGGCGGAATGTCCTTTCCGTGATTCGGTCAGATACCCCGCGAAAGCCGCAGGTAGCCCGTACACGTCATCCGCCGCCCTCACCGGCCCCGATTTGGGCCTTCTACCAGCGGTTTCCACGCTCCCGACCCCTCCAAGGACCGATTAGTTGTACAGGAGACCTACTTTAGGCTCAGTTGATACACAGCGCGGTCCTTTCCCGGGCCCTTGAAGTCGGTTGTCACCGATATGCCGGCGACGTCGCGGTCTCCTGGCAGGTTCACAAAGCCCATCGATCTCCAAGCGGCGTGAGCGGTGATGTTATCCGGCTCTGATGTGAGATAAAGCCTGGCGCAGCCCCAGTCGGTGGCGGTCATGCGGATCGCCGCGAGCAGTCTTCTTGCCACACCTCGTTGCCTGTACTCAGGATGCGTCGCGACATCTTGTACGTATACGTCGTCCGGTTCGTCTTGGCTGCGAAACGCGATGACTGCGCCTACCACCATATTGTCTATGAGCGCGACTGGGCATGTCGAAGAGAAGAGGTGAGCGTAGAGCCAGTAGTCGGAATACGTTCTTACGCGGATGTAGGGAGCGCCGAGTTCCATGAGATGCCCAATGTGGGTAATCAGCTCTTGCCTAAGGGGGCTTATGATCATGGATCTCCCCTGCCCGCCGTCGGTGTACCAGATCGACGAGTCGGTTCGCGACCGCAACAGGCTCTACCGCGTCCGTGATGCTCCGGCCGATGATCAAGATGTCCCAGTCGCCGCCAGTACAAATGGCGTAATCAGTAGGACCAAAGCCGCCGGACACGGCGACAGGCAACCTTGTCCAGTTCCGTATCGCTCGGGCTTTTTCGAGCGGATGGCGGCCACGCACGCCGAGGTCGATGTTCGTCGTGATGGCCAGGCCGTCCACGCCCACGCGCTCCATGTCTCGGACCCACCACTCGGTAGCGTGCTCGGCAGGGACGTCCAGGAGGATCGGGACGCCGAGCCGTCGACCGGCGTCCACGGCGGCCGTAACGCTCGCCACGGTCGCGGGGCCGATCAGGAGCACGACATCGGCACCTGCGGCGGCAGCGAGTTCGACCTGGTCTCGTCCCCAGTCGGCGGACATCATCTCGGCGACGACAGCCGTGTGCGGCACCGTGCGCTTGATGCGCTCGACGGCGGCGAGGCCGACCGTCTTGATGAGCGGGTCCCCCACCTCGATGAAGTCCGTTCCCGCCGCCGCGGCTGCCGCCGCCACCATGATGGCTTGGTCCAGGTCGTGCAGGTCGAGTGCGACCTGCACTGACCGCCGATCGCGTAATCGTCGGAACGTCTCTCTCCGCAGCGCTGGATCGCGAAGCAAGATGCCAGGCTCAAACTGGTTGTCCCTTTCCTGGATGGCGAGCGCCTCGTGCCGCGCGAGCCAGTGCCCTAAACCGCATCCCTCCGCGACAAGCGTCTTCTGGATCGCCTCCGGTAGTCGAGTCCAGCCGGTCCGGGACTCACGGAGCAGCATGAACAGCGCGTGTTGTCTCGCTGACGCTGCGCCTTCGCTGGGTGGCGCTCCGTGGAGCAATAAGAGCCGTTGCGCCAGCGGCGCGATGTGTGCGGGACACTGACGCCAACTCGCATCAGAGGTCAGGACCGAGGCGGCTGTGCCCGCAAGGATGCTGGTCGCCACCGAGTCGGCGTCGCCGGACAGGATGCCGTGGAGAACGCAGCCGCGGACATGCCAGTTGTCGTCGACCACCCGCTGGTCACCTGAGGGCGGCGCTGCTGCGTGCTGCTGTGGTGCTCAACCGGGCCGTTAGCGGCCGAGTGGGGAACGATCGACCCCGAGCGGCCGCAGGGTTGACCTGGCCACGTACCCAAAGGATTCGCACGCATGAGCACGGCACCTTCACGTGGTCCAGAGCGGTCATCGGCGGTGGACGGGTTCCCCACCAGGTACCTGCCGCCACCCGAGGTGCGCGAGATGCCTGATGCGCCACGAAGCACGTGGCGCATCATCGCGCCAGGCATCATCGCTGCCGGGGTCGGCCTGGCCTCCGGCGAGCTCATCCTCTACCCCTACATCGCCTCGCAGGTCGGCCTCGTGTTCGTGTGGGCCGCGCTGGTGGGGCTCGCGACCCAGTTCTTCATCAACATGGAGATCGAGCGTTACACCCTCGCGACCGGCGAGACCGCCCTCACCGGGTTCAGCCGGTTCTGGCGTCACTGGGGTCTGGTGTTCGCGATCATGACCTATCTCGCCAACCTGTGGCCTGGGTGGGCGACCAGCTCGGCGACGCTCCTCACCTATCTCTGGGGAGGCTCGCCGAGGTGGATCGCCGTCGGCATCCTGCTCGCCGTCGGCGCCATCCTCACGCTGGCCCCGGTCGTCTACGTCGCGCTGGAGCGCATCGAGCTGCTCAAGGTCGCCGCCGTGCTCGTCCTCATCGTGGTTGCGGCCATGTTCGCGATCACTGCTGACGCCTACCGCGACCTCTCGCAGATCGTCACGAACGCCCGCATCCCCGCCGGCGAGCTGGGATTCGCCCTCCTGCTCGGCGCGCTCGCGTTCGCCGGTGGGGGTGGCGGACAGAACCTCTTGCAGAGCAACTGGATCCGCGACAAGCGGTTCGGCATGGGCGACTACGTGCCGCGTATCGAAACCCACAGATGCTGTACCTGCGCCAACGTAAGGCTCCTTCGTAAATACGGTATTTCTCTCCGAGAGAGAAGTGCGGAAGGAGAGCTGTCATGGGCGTGATCGGCGTGCGGGCGGGGGGATGGCGGCCTCGGCCTCGATCTCTACGCGCCAGCGGGGGTCGAGCAGGGCGGCGACGACGACCATGGTGGCCGCGGGTCGGGCTGCGCTGAAGACGTCGGCGTGTACCCTGCCCACCGCCTCGGCGTCGGCGGGATCGACCAGGTACATCCGGGTCCGGATGACATCGTTGGGCGTGGCGCCCAGCTCAGCCATGGCGGCGACGATGATCTCCAGGCAGCGCCGCGCTTGTGCTCCGGCATCCGTTGCGCACGAGCCATCCGGCCAAATCGGCGCGGTGCCAGCCACCACCACCCGATCACCGACCCGAACGGCACGTGAGAAACCGATCAACTCCTCATAAGCCGACCCCGACCCCACCCTCCGCGCAACAGAACCGCTGAGCGCGGGTTTGGGCGGCCCTTTCCGCCCGAACCCGCGCACAGGACGAGACGCGACCCTGCGCCCCCGACGCAGAGCGGACCTATGACGCCAGATCACGCCGCACCAGCCAGATCGTGGGATCGCCCTCGCTCAACGTGGCGTAGGCGGCGCCGTCCGAGGCGTACGCGATTGACTCCGACTGCGCCTGTGGTGCGGACGGCACCACGTGGGCCGGCCACCCCGCGAACTCCGCCAATCCCGCCTCGGGGTCGGGCGCGATGTATTCGACCGCGTGCCCGTAGGTGCGGAGCAGGACGCGGCCCGGGCGGCTGTCGGCGGCGGTGACGGCGCCGATCAGGCCGTCGAGTGACAGCCCCGGCGGGCGTGGGACGGGGACGGGGCCGAGGTCGGTCAGCGTGCCGCCCGCGAACCCCTCGGCCATGAAGAGGCGGGTGTCGTCGGGGTCTTTCGTCACGATGTACGGCGTGCCTTCGGCGTCGACGAGCAGCGCCTCGGCGTCAGCGGGGGCGTCTGGGTAGCGCAGGGCGATGACCTCTGCCGGCATCTCGCCTGCTGGGACACCGGCCGACAGGTCGGGCTCGACGAAGCGGGCGATTCGGATGTCGGAGCGGCGTCTGAGGTTGTCGCCGATGTCGCCGACGTAGACGCAGGCGCGCCCAGCCTCACAGGGTCCCACGGCCAGGTCCTCGGCGTCGCGGCTGCGGAAGCCGGCCAGTTGGACACGCCCGATGGTGGCGCCGTTCTCGCTGATCGCCCAGACCGAGTTCGTGCGGCCGTCGTCGAGCAGCCACCAGACACCGGGGTTGCGGACGCTGGCGGCCAGGCCACTCGCCTCGTCCACCGTGACGGCGTCATAGCGGCCGGCCTGGATGGGCTCGCCCCAGCCGGTCGCGCCCGCGGCAGGTGGGGGTGGCTGGCTGGGGGCGGCAGGGACGCATGAGAGGGCGAGCAGCGCGAGCAGGGCGAGGAGTCTTCGCATGACGGCGCCTCCAGCGCTCCTCGACCGGTTCCAGGCCCTTGCGTGCGCTGACTCGGACGCGATCGCCGGTGTGGAGCGGGCTGCGAGCGCGGCGGGTTTTCCGCGGCGCCCCTGAAGACCTCTGCGGAGTGATCGGCGGCCTGCCGCACGGTACCTACCGGCTGCGCTGGCGAGCGTCCCGCTGGCGTTCTGGTGCGCACTGGCCTGAGGGATGGGCCATGCGGGCGGGCCGGCGAGCGCCGTGCCGACGCCGACCGGAAGGCGACCCAATGGCATCCTGCCAGCCTGGCACGTCTGGGACGCCCCCGGGGGGAGGGATAGCACAGTGGATGCAGAATCCGGATACAATTTGTGCAATGTCGTTCTGAGACGTATCTGATCGGCGCGGTGGCGCGTCCTCTATTCCTGAAGGTGGCTGTCTCTGCGGGCGGAGGCAGCCACCAGCCATTTGGGGGCCGGCCGCGCCAGATTCTTGGGGACGGATGTATCAGGCGGCGGCTGCGCGTGCTCTTCAGGCGGGCACTTCACAAGGGATCTGAATGCAGCGAATCCGCTTGACGCAACCCGCTCGCCAGCAGGCCGCCCGTGAAGGCTGAGCCGATGGCGGCGGCGGCTGCTCAGGACCCCAGAGGCGCTCACCGGCTGACGGCAATGGAGGCGCGATGTCAGATGTAGACACAATGCCCACCATCACGCGTTTTCAACGCGTGATCGAGATCCTCGACGCGGCGATCGGTGGTCCGAGTGTGAGTATCCGCGCTCACGGCGCATTCTGGCGCGGGCTGACGCGTGATCAGTTCGTGGCCAGGAGCGTGTTCGGTCAGGCGCTGATCGTGGTCGGTGCCGGAGCGGATTCGAACCTGGTCAGGGCCTTCAAAGGGGAGGCCCCCTTCGGCAGCGATCTGCCGACTCCGCCCGCGGGCGCCGTGTTCTCCCGGATGCCCGCCGGCCTTCCGCCGGTCTCCGACGAGGACATCGCGTTCATCGAGCAGTGGATCGACGACGGCTCTCCTGAAGATCCCCTGCCATCACCTGGCCCAGCCCTGACCTGGCGTCGCACCAACGCGCCGGACGCGAGTTCGCGGACAGACGACATCTGGTTTGAGACGCCGAGCCTGGGCTGGGCGGTGAACAGCAATGGCCAGATCCTGCGGACAACGGATGGCGGTGACACCTGGGATGAGCAGTTCCATGACCCAGCGGACCCGCCCATTTACCTCCGGTGCGTCGGCTTCGCGTCACAGACGCGCGGTTGGGTGGGCACGCTGAGCACGGCGAGACGGCTGTTCGAAACCCACGACGGCGGCGCGAATTGGAGCCTGGTGCCCGACCTGCCGGCGCTGGCCCCTTCGGCGGTCTGCGGTCTGACGGTGGTGAACGAGTCGGTGGTCTACGCATCAGGCACGAACTTCCCCAATCGTCCTGCGCGGATGATGAAGACCGTCGATGGTGGCGCCACCTGGACCGCCTGGGACATGAGCGCCCATGCCACGCTGCTGGTGGACACCTACTTCGCCAGCCCGGAATGCGGCTGGGTCGTGGGAGGGCAGGTGCAATCCGCCACCGACCCCCTCACCCGGGCCAACGTCAAGGCGGTGGTGCTTCGCACCGAGGACGGCGGCCAGACCTGGGTCAACCGGGTGGCCGATCTCACCGCCGAGCTGCCGCTGGGCGAGTGGGGCTGGAAGATCCAATTCCTCAATGACCTGGTGGGCTTCGTTTCGCTGGAGAGCTTCACGGTCGGCGCCATCCTGAAGACCATGGACGGTGGGCAGACCTGGGAGCGGCTCGAGGTCAACGACCCGCAGCGCAACGCCAACCTCGAAGGCATCGGCTTCGTGGGCCCCGACCACGGCTGGGTCGGCGGCTGGGGATCAGCCAGCTTCGAGGAGGGGTACAGCAGCGAAACCGAGGACGGCGGTCTCAACTGGGACAATGCCAACGAGATTGGTCAGTACATCAACCGTTTCCGGTTCTTCGGTGATCCCGTCACGGTCGGGTATTCGTCGGGGCTCACCGTGTACAAGTACTCCGCCGAGCCGGTGCCGATCGCAGCGCTGGAGGCGCGGCCGCCGACCATGCGTTACCTCGACAGCAACGAGCCCGCCGACGCCGCGCGCCCGGTCCGCATCCCGATCGCCGTCCCCGAGGGCGCCTCTCGCCTCGTCGTCAATATCTGGGGACGGTTCGGTGATCACCTGGGCACGCTGATGGACGAGCCGCGGCCGGCGCCCGGCGATCGGGTCGTGGAGTGGGATGTGACCGACGATGCGGGCGAACCCCTCGACCCCGGAAGCATCATCCTTCGCGTGACGGTGGACGACCGGTCCGAAAGCCGGATCCTGCGGATCGCGCCATGAGGTGAGGCGCTCCGGCGCCCGCACCTCATGGCCACGTAGCGGCGATCCTGGCTTCAGGAAGGGTCCTCCGCCGGCCACGGCGCGGCCTGGCCGCTGGTGATGGCCAGCGAGCGCAGCTCGTCAGCGCCGTGTTGGATCCAGTCGTGCACGGTGACGCCGATCTCACCGAACACCGAGCGCGCCGTGCGGAACAGCATGAGGTCGTCTTCGGATGGGTGGGTGACGTCGTCGTGTCCGGTGGACAGGATCACCATGCCGGCGACGTCGGCGTGTGAGCCGGCAAAGCATCTCGCCCAGTTGAGGGCGGTGTCGATGTCGTGACAGCTCTCGGCGAACGGCGTGAGGTCGACGACCCCGCCGTTCCTGTCGATCAGCACGGCCGTGTAACTGCGGCCGAACCGCTGTTGAAGCGTGCTCGCCAGCTCTGCGGCGTCGTCGAGCCCGACGATCGTCGCCGCTGCGCGCTCCTGCTGTCCATGTGTGGTGTGACGGTTCGCGGGCGCTCCCCCTTGTCGATCATGTGTTCGTGTTGGTCGCCATGGTCGCACAGGGGTGTGACAGAAACTCGCGTGCGGGGCCGAATGTGTGCGTCGGCTCAGAACGTGTTTGAGAACTGTCGGGAAGGGGTCGCGCCTCGTCGGGTTCCGCTCAGCGCTTCACCCTTTTAGGT
>JBOGEA010000307.1:0-7180 GCA_050743205.1 Egibacteraceae bacterium
GTTCAGGCGGCCTTGTATCCGGGGGACTCCCCCGGACCCCCTGGCCGCCTGAACCGCGCTCCGCTGCGCTTCGCCCGCGACTCAAGCGCCGCGATTCTCAAACACGGTCCAAGGCTCTGCCGAGCCTCGTGCCGCCGGATGATCGGCTTGTGACGCGCAGAGGCCCCGAACTATCCTGCGGCATCACTGAGATTCGGGTCGGAGGACGGAATGGCGCTCACGATTGTCTACGTTCACGGCAACGGGAACAAGGTACGGGAGGATCTGCTCAAGCAGCAGTGGGACGAGGCCCTGTTCGGTCGGGATATGGGAGTTTCGTCGCGTATGGCCTACTGGGCTCCGCTCCGCTACCCACAGCCGCTGCCGGACCCCGCGTCCGACGAGACAACAGAGGAGCTTCCTCAAGCATCCCTGCAGGAGGAGCCGTCAAGCGCAGCCCAGACCTCGGAGGAGTTCATCACCGAGGTGGCGATCGAGGTCCAGAGCGAATTCGCGTCTGTTGCGCCGCTCGAGCTCGGCACGCTCGCGGGAGCCGAGCCATTGGAGGCGTGGCTGCGCGACATGACGTACACCGCCGACGCGCTCGCCGAGGGTGAGGACGCCGAGCCGCCACTGTCCGCGCTGGTCCTGCCGCTCCCGCGCCCGCTGCGCATCGCCGCGTTCCGGGCTCTGGTCCAGCGTACGTTTGTGGACGTGTACGCATACTTATTCGGCGGGCTCGGGCAGCCGATGCGCGATGTCGTGCACAGGGCGGTCAGCGGCATCGACGGGCCCGTGATCGTGCTCGGCCACAGCCTCGGATCCATCATCGCGTACGACGCGCTGCGCGCGCGGCGCAGCGCGGCGCTGGATGTCCCGCTGCTCGTGACGGTCGGCTCGCCGCTCGGGGTCACGGAAGTGCAGGATCTGGTGGAGCAGCCGCTGCACGTGCCCGCCGCCGCCGCGGCCTGGCGTAACGTGTCCGACGCGCGGGACCTCGTCGCGCTGGACCATACGCTGCGCCCGGAATACGCGCCCCCGGACAGATGCACGGACTTCCTCGTGCGCAACGACAGCGCCAACCATCATGGAATCCGCGAGTACCTGAGTTCGGCTCCTGTTCAACAGCCGATTCTGGACCTGTTCCAGACCGGATGACGGTCTCCCATCCGGCTTCCGGTCAGAGTCGGGGATCCAGCTCACCGGTCAGGGCGGCCACGAACTGCTCTTCCAGCCAGCCGAGGTAGTAAAGCATGATGCTCGTGGAGTCATCCGGGTCGGGGCCGTCTCCCCACTGCTCCTCTGAGGTGATGCCAGCGACCATGGCAAGCGTCAGGCGCGCATCGTTGACCGCCGACAGCCAGGCAGTTGCTTCTTCGGCGTCCAGTTCGACAGTCCACAGCAGCCGCCGCGTGACGCCTCCCTCCAGAGTCCGCGCGAACGTCCGCAGTGCCGCCACGCGCAACTCCTGCACCTGGCTGCCGACCAGCTCTCGGTACTCGATCTCCGCGAGTGGGTCGTCGGCGTAGGCCGACGGAAAGAGCCGATCGCGCAGCGGCGTGCCTGGAGCACCCAACTCGTGCTCGCCGGTGAGCACGGGAAGGAGTTGGCGTGGCAGGCTGCGCAGGGCGTCTCGCTCGCGGGTGCTCAGCCGGACGCGCATACCCCCGTCTGGAAGGCGCCGGACACCGTGCAGCCGACCCAAGCGCTCAGTCCCGAGCCATCGTGGCCTGCAGGCCATGCGCATGCAGGCGGAACACGTCCAGCTCCGATTTCTCACGGGGACCTTGGGCCACAACCGCCCTGCCCTCGTGATGGACCTGCAGCATCAGCCGCGTGGCGGTCGGCTCGTCGTGGCCGAACAGCTTGCGCAGCACGAACACCACGTACGACATCAACGTCACTGGGTCGTTCCAGACAATCACGTTCCAGGGCCGGTCCCGCCCGGTCCGCTCGTCCGAGTCTGGCCGATCCGTGCGCTGCGGTGCGATTCCCGGCGCTGCCATGCCCGCAGCGTAGCGCGCTGCGTGGGTGCGAGGACAGCCGTCGAACACGCTTCGTGAGAGGTTCTCATCCTGTTTTCACGCCCAAGCCACCTCATCGTGCGAGGGTGGCCGGACGACTACCCTGGTCCGCGGCGAGAGGACCGTGGAGGTGGCGGTGTGACGGAGGTTCGACTGTGGGTGCCGACCCGGCCGTTCAGCCGGGCGCTGGTCGTGATCGCCCACCCCGATGACGCCGAGTTCGGGGCGGCGGGGACGATCGCGCGCTGGGTGGATGCGGGGACACAGGTCAGCTACCTCGTGGTCACGGACGGGGCCAGCGGCTCCGCGGACCCTGAGATGACGCGGGAGCGGCTCGTCGCTCAGCGCATGGAGGAGCAGCGGGCCGCGTGCGTGGCGCTGGGCGTCGGCGAGGTCGAGTTCCTCGGCTACCGGGACGGCTACCTCACCCCCTCGATCGAGGCCAGGCGCGCGGTCGCGGCGGCGATCCGCCGGCACAGGCCCGAGGCGGTCATGACGCTGAACCCTGACCTGCGCTGGAGCTCGTGGGGCTACATCAACCATCCCGATCATCGGGCCGTGGGCGACCTCGTGCTCCACTCGATCAACCCGGCCGCCTCGACGCGCCTGTGGGATCTCACGCTGATCGACGAGGGCCTCGAGCCGTGGGACGTCGCCGAGCTGTGGCTGATGAGCTTCGGTGAGGGCCCAGAGCGCGTGGATGTCACGGCGACCTTCGACCGCAAGCTGGCCGCGCTGCGCGCGCACGCCTCCCAGCTGAACGGATGGGATCCCGAGGCGCGCATGCGGGACTTCGGCGCTCAGGTGGGCAAGGAGGTGGGCGTGGAGCTTGCGGAGGCGTTCACCATCCTGCGGTTCCGCGTCCTGGACGACGAGGGCTCGGTCCCCGTGCGTGACCGGCCGCCGACGAACCCCAAGCCCCTGAGGTGAGCGCCATGGCACCCGCCGCGCAGCCGCTGGTCCGCGGACGGCGCGCTCCCGACTTCGTCCTGCCCCGCCCGGACGGCACCCCCACCCGCTTCTACGCGATCGCCGGAGGCGCGCCGTCGATCCTGCTGTTCCGTGACGGTCGGGTCTCGCTCTACGAGCGCACGGATTCAGACCGGCCGGTCGAGGTGCTGATCGACGCCGAGGGCACGGTCCATGCCTCCTACGGCGTGGACGGCGGGCCGGTGGCGTTCGCGCTCGATGAGAACCTGCGGGTGCTGGGCGCGGCCGAGGACCCAGCCCAGGTCCGGGCGCTGCTCGATGAGGCAGTGCCCGGCGAGCCCATCGAGGTGGCCGCTCAGGCGCCCGTGCTGCTGGTGCCCCGCGTGCTGGACGAGCGGACGTGCGCCTGGCTGATCCAGGTGTGGCGCACGCACGGCAACGTCGACACGGGCGTCGAGGCGACCGCGGAGGGCCGCCGCGCTGAGACGCTGTCCGAGGCCCTCAAGCGCCGCCGCGACCACACCGTGACGAACCCGGAGATCTCGGGCCGGATCGCGGCGATGGTCGGGGCGGCGGTCATGCCTGAGGTCCGCAAGGCCTTCGCGTACCGGGCCACGCGGTTCGAGGGCTTCAAGATCGGCTGCTACGACGCCTCCACCGGTGGGTTCTTCCGGGCGCACCGCGACAACCTCAGCCCGTCGACGGCGCATCGCCGGTTCGCCCTGACGCTCAACCTCAACGACGGCTACGAAGGAGGCCAGCTCCGCTTCGCCGAGTACGGGCCGCAGCGGTACCGCCCGCCCGCGGGCGGCGCGCTGATCTTCTCGTGCTCGCTGCTGCACGAGGTGCTCGACGTCACCCGCGGCCAGCGGTTCGTGCTGCTGTCGTTCCTCTATGGTGAGGAGGGCAGGCCGTCGAGCGTGCAGGCGCGCGGTGTCAGGTGACCGGCCAGCCCCTTGTAGGCGGGGCCGCGCAGCATGCGCGCCTGGGTGACGCTGTCGAACTCGACCCGGCAGACCAGGCGCGGCTCGACCCAGTGGGCGCCGCGCCGTATCTCCGGTGGCAGGTCGTGAGGATCGGCGAACGGGGACTGGCCGGTGGCCAGCGGCGCGAGGCGCTCGGTGAGGCTGGCGAGCTCAGCGTCGTCGAAGCCGGTGCCGACCCTGCCCACGAAGCGCAGCGCGTCGCCGTCGTAGAGGCCGGCGAGCACGCTGCCCAGCGTGTCGCGGCGCGTGCCCTGACCGTCGAGCCAGCCGCCGATCACGACGTTGACATGCCTGCGGCCTTTGAGCTTCACCCAGTCGCGGGACCGCTTGCCGGGCCGGTAGACGGACTCGGCGCGCTTGGCGATCACGCCCTCCAGCCCCTGGCGCTTCACCGCATCGAACAGCGCGACGCCCTGGCCGGGGATCGGGTCGCTGCGCTGGATCCGCCCGCCGGGGATGAGCAGGTCAGCCAGCAGCTCCAGCCGCTCGCGCAGCGGCCGGTCGATCACGGCCTCGCCGTCGATGGCGAGGGTGTCGAAGATCACATAGGTCACCGGCGTGGCGCGTGCCGCCCGCTCGACCTCCCGCTGGCCGCGCAGGTGCATGCGCTGGGCCAGCAGCTCGAACGACGGCTTCCCGTCGGGGCCCAAGGCCACGATCTCACCGTCGAGCACCGCGTTGCGCGCGAGCACCCGCTCCCACAGCGAGGCCAGCTCGGGGTAGGCCGCTGACAGGTCGTTGCCCAGCCGGCTGGTCAGCGTGGTCGCCCCCTCCTCGCCCGCGCCCGGCCGCACCGCCCGCGCGATCGCGCGGATGCCGTCCCATTTGACCTCGAACAGCCAGGCCTCATCGTCGAACGGATCACCGCCGTCGATCGCGAGCATCGGCGCCAGGCGCGGCGGTGGCGGCACGAGCGTGTCGGGGTCGCCTGCCCTGCTGACCATCCACTGGTCGGGCGCGTCGCGGCCGGTGCGGAACAGGTGCCACTGCCCACGGTGGCGCTGCCCGCGCAGAGCGAAGGTGACCTTGTCGTCGACCCATTCGAGGGTCTCGTAGGTGCCTTGATCCCAGATGCGCATCTGCCCCGCCCCGTACTCGCCCTCGGGGATGTCGCCTGAGAACTCCAGGTACTCCAGCGGGTGGTCCTCCGTCTGCACCGCCAGATGACGCAGTCCCGGCACGTCGGGCAGGCCTTTGGGGATCGCCCACGACCGCGCGGTGCCCTCGCGCTCCAGCCGCAGGTCGTGATGCAGCCGGCGGGCCAGGTGGTGCTGGATCACGAAGCGGTCACCGGGGCGGTCCTCGTCGAGGGAGCCCGGCGGCTCGGGCGTCTTCGAGAAGTCCCGTTTGCGTGCGTACTCATCGAGCGCGCCAGCTACTGCTGACACCTTGTGTACGGGGCCGGCGGTGTGGTGTGCGGGGGAGGGCTGTTCGGGTGGGCTCGTGCCCAGCGCGGCCATCGCTTGGCGCAGATCCTGCCCGCCCTGCAGCACGGGTGTCCACAGATCGCCGACCGCGTCCAGCCGCGCCCAGATCGTCGCGATCGTGAAGTCGCGCGGATCGACGTCCTGCTCGACCTCCTGCCACGTCAGCGGCGTCGCGACGGGCGCGGCGCGCTCGGGGCGCAGGCAGTAGGTGGCGGCGATGTTCTTGCCCTCGGTGTTCATCCCGTGGTCTAAGAACACCTTGCCGCCGCGGGCGCTGACCGACCACTCCATGGTCGTGCGGTCGGGCACGGCCCGGTTGATCAGCCGGCAGACCCGCCCCACCCAGTCGCGGACCTCATCGGCGCTGTGCACGCGATCGATGGGGACGTACACCTGCATGCCCGTCGCCCCTGACGTGCGCGGATACCCGCGCAGGCCCACCTGCTCCAGGACCGTGCGGATGAGCAGCGCGGCCTCGCGGACGACGCGGAACTCGACGTCGAACGGATCCAGGTCGAAGAACGCGTAGTCGGGCAGCCCCAAAGCGTCGATCCTGCTGTGCCACGGGTGCAGCTCGATGCAGGCGAGGTTCGCGAGGTACAGCAGGCTCGCCCGGTCGTCGGCCAGCAGGTAGTCGATCGTCTTGCCCGTATCGACCGACGTGACCGGCACGCGCGGCATCCAGTCGGGTATGTGGAGCGGCGCCTGCTTGGAGTAGAAGAACTCGCCATCGGCCCCGTCCGGCATCCGCTTGAGCGTCAACGGCCGGTCCTTGACGACCGGCAGGATGCATGCGGCGATGTTGTAGTAGTAGGCGATCAGGTCGCCTTTGGTATAGCCCTCTGGCCCCCAGAACGGCTTGTCGAGGTTGGACAGCTCGACGTCTGCGCCGTCATGGGCCACCCACCACTTGCCCCGCGCCCGGCGCAGAGGCAGCTCGCGTGGAAATTCCAGGGTGGTCGGGGAAGCCCGCACGAGTACATGATGGCACCCAGACGGGTAGCGACAAGGAGATGGGCGATGATACGGACGCTGTGGAAGGGCACGCTGTCTTTTGGGCTGGTCACGATCCCTGTGGGGCTGTACACGGCGGTGGAGGACCGCTCGCCGTCCTTCAGGCAGCTGCGCGCCTCGGATCACAGCCGCGTCGGCAACAGGCGGGTCGCCAAGGCCGACGGCGAGGAGGTCGACTACGACGACATCGTGAAGGGCTTCGAGTACGAGCGCGACCGCTATGTCGTGTTCGATGCCGACGAGCTGGCCGCGCTCCGGCCGAGGTCCAGCAGGATGATCGAGATCCAGCAGTTCGTCCCGCGGGAGCAGATCGACCCCATCTACTTCGCCCACTCGTACTACCTGGCGCCCGAGCCGGCCGGCGCCAAGGCCTATGCCCTGCTGCGCGAGGCCATGGCCGACCGCAGCGCCGTCGCCGTCTGCAAGATCACGCTGCGGGACAAGGAGCACCTCGCCACCCTGCGCCTGCGCGACGGGATCCTCGTGCTCGAGACCATGCACTGGCCCGACGAGATCCGGACGCTCACGCTGAAGGACGCGGGCGTCGACGAGGTGCCCGAGCCGAGCGACCGGGAGGTCAAGATGGCGCAGTCCCTGATCGAGAGCCTCACCGAGGACTTCGACCCGTCGCAGTTCCGCGACACCTACCGCGACCGCATCCTCGACGCCGTCCAGGCCAAGGTCGACGGCCAGGAGATCGTCGCCGCCGACTCCGAGGAGCCCGCCACGGTCGTCGACCTCATGGAGGCCCTGCGCCGCTCGGTCGAGCAGTCGAAAGGCCGCAAGGAGGCAACGGGATAGGTTGCGTGCTGGATCCGCG
>JBOGEA010000308.1:0-7145 GCA_050743205.1 Egibacteraceae bacterium
CCTCTGGCGCGCGCGCGCGCCAGAGGCCGCCGGCAGGGTCAAGACTGGCACCAAGGTCCGGGTGCTGGGCATGAACGACCAGCTGACCCTCGACGTCGAAGTCGTGGAGGGTGAGCAGCCGAAAGAGCCGAAGACCGCTGACAACGAAGCGTGAGGTTCGCTACCCTCCGCTCACCACTGTGATCCCACATAAAGGCGTGCATCGTGAGTACCTTGATTCTCCTGGTCATCCTGCTTCTCGTCGTGATTGGGCTGACCCAATCCGTGAAGATTGTCAAAGAGTACGAGCGGGGGGTGATCTTCCGGCTCGGACGGGTCGTCTCAGGCGCGAAGGGGCCGGGTCTGTTCTTCATCATCCCGGTGATCGACAAGCTCGTCAGGGTCAACCTGCAGACCGTCACCCAAAACGTCCCGTCACAGGATGTGATCACCCGGGACAACGTCACCGTGCGGGTCGACGCCGTCGTCTACTTCAACGTCGTCGAGCCGATCAAGGCGGTCGTGAACATCCAGAACTACCTCTTCGGAACGTCCCAGGTCTGCCAGACGACGCTGCGGAGCGTGTGCGGCACCGCCGAGCTGGACGAGCTGCTCGCTGAGCGGGACCGCCTGAACAGCCAGATCCAGCGGATCGTCGACGACGCCACCGAGGACTGGGGCGTCAAGGTCACGATCGTGGAGATCAAAGACGTCAGCCTGCCCGTGGAGATGCAGCGGGCCATCGGACGCCAGGCCGAGGCCGAGAGGGATCGTCGCGCCAAGATCATCAACGCCGAGGGCGAGTTCCAGGCCGCTCAGCGCCTGGCCGACGCCGCTGAGGTGATCGACAGACATCCCGCCGCCTACCAGCTGCGGATGCTCCAGACCGTCACCGAGGTCGCGGCGGAGAAGAACTCGACGCTCGTGCTGCCGTTCCCGGTCGAGCTGCTCGCCTCCTTCCGGTCCGCCTCCGCGCCCGCACCCGCCCCGCCGCCCGCCCCCGCACCCGCGCCCGCCCCGCCGCCCGCGCCCGCCTCCCCGCCGCCTGCTCCGGCCCCAAACGCGCCGCCCGTCCGACGCGCACCGGCTGCCAGAGACCAACCTCGGGCAGGCTCAGCGGGATAGGGGAATCCACCCCTTCCCCTGGCTGACGAAAGGGCGTATCCTGCCGACCCGGGGAACGTGGCTGGCGAGACAGCACAACGATGTGGGGCGCACGATGGCGACACTTCCGCTCTTTGGGGGGGCACCGAACACGGAGTGGCAGGAGTTCGGCTTGTGCCGAGCGCAGGATGGGGTTGTGTTCTTCCCTCCTGCGCACTTCGAGCACAAGCCCGAGCGGACGGCCAGGGAGGCTAAGGCAAAAGCGATCTGCTTCCGCTGCTCAGTACGGGTCAAATGCCTCGACTGGGCCCTCGCCACGCGAGAGCCGCACGGCGTCTGGGGCGGGTACTCCGAGAGTGAGCGCAAGCAGATCCTCTGCGGCAAACGCAAAGCCGGCTGAGTCTCCGGGCGGATTGTGCTTCGGGCGGATCCGCCGCCACCGCACATCCGCCCGAAGCACCGCACATGCTCAAGGGCTGCGTGGGCTGGCGGCCAGCGGTCCGCTGGGATGGGGTCGGCGGTCGCGGTGCTTCTCGATGAACTCGATGAGCCGGGGAAAGATGTCGCGGTCGACGTGCTTGCCCATGAAGGGATCCTGGTGACCGTACCCTGGGAAGACATGAAGTTCGTGTCGTCCTGGGACAATTCTCTCGAGACGTTCGTAGCAGACGATGTTGGAGTCCGCGAAGACCCGGTTGTCCTTCCCTGCCATGAACAGGATCGGCGTCTCGATCTCGGCTGCGTGCTGGAGGTAGTCGTCCGGTAACCGGTCGAACTTCGGGTTTCCCGGCTCGTATTTCACGGCGCGGCCCGCCCGCACCATCTTCCGGACGTGACGGTAGTAATGCATGCTCGTTGCGCCGTAGAGATCCCTGCCCCGCCGGTGGGTGATGGGGTCCATGTTGTCGTGGTTGTACAGCGCTGGCCACCCCGTTCCCCACAGCATGCTCAGCATGTGGCAGGCGGGCACGTCGCACTCTCGATGGAAGAGCGACACCATACGAGAGAAGATCTCGCCCCGGGTGAAGCCAGGGTCGTCGCTCCACTTGGGATTGATGTATGGAAACCCCAGGAGGTACTCGACGCCGGCTGGCGCGACGGCGAGCTTGAGCCTCGACCACCTCGGCACCCGGGGAGTCAGCGCGACGCTGTTGGCGATGACGCTTGAGATCCCGTCGACGCACTTGGCGAACAGGCTCATGGTGAAGGAGGCTGCGCCCAGGCAATGGCAGATGACGTGGATCGGGCGGTCCCCGATGTGGCTGCGCATGACCTCGATCGCTGGCGGATAGTCGAAGAGGGCGATGTCGTCCAGGGTGTACCGATGCTTGAACAGGTTGTAGGAGTGGCGGTTGCTCATCCGGAAGTCGAGGCACCACACGTCGCGGAACCCGTGGTCCAGCAGGTAGCTCACGAGGTTGCGGTGCTCCGGCTGGATGAACATGTCTGTGGACGTGGTCAACCCGTGGATGACCAGGATCGCCTCGCCCGCCTCAGCCTCGCCCCGCCTGAACCGCAGCATGGACAGGCCGATCTTGTCCTGCGTCGTGAAATGATGCGTCGTGATGTCCGCGTCCTTGACGCCCTCCAGGGTGTAGAGCGGGATCTCACGTTCCATACCGGTGCCTCCCTGGGCCGATGAGTACCTCGTCACGGGGCCGCCCTCCTGAGGTCGCTGTCGACCGTGGCCCGTGAGCGGGCTGGCTCGACCCGCACCGGTGGCTCGATCAGCTGGGCCTGAAGGGGACCGTCGACGGGCTCGAACCAGGGAGCGTCTTCGGCGCCGCCTTGACGCAGCCGCCATCGCCTGGGGGTCCGCTCGACTTTGATCGGGTAGACGGTGACCGCCCCCGTCCGGTCGAGGTGCAGGCGCAGAAAGTTCTTGTAGTCGCGGATGCGCTGGGCCGAGAACAGCTCGTTGGTGTTGCTCCCCACCCGGTCAGCCAGCAGCAGGTAAGCGGCCATGAGCCAGCTGCCCAGCAGACCGCCCCCGACGCCGACCAGTGGGATGAAGCCGGCCAGGAACGCCGCTCCCGCCGCGTTCTGCAGTGCCATCGCAGCCAGACGGACGGTGAGAGCGATGAGCGCGAGGTGCAGGAGCCCGTGCAAGGCGCCCATGGCCCGCTTCCACCGCACCTTCGACGTCGTGAAGCCCATGAGACCCCAGACGATGACACCGCTGACGAGCAGGGCCAGTGGGCTGCCCAGAATGCCGAGGGCGAGCTCTTCGAGGGAGGCGTTGGCGAAGAAGCCGGCGAGCGATAACCCGGGGGGCCGCCTGGCCGCTTGGATCATCCAGGCGTACAGCAGGTGGACGGCGCCGACCATGGCCCAGAAGCTGCCGTTCTTGAACGGCAGCGCCGCGATGCCCCAGCGCAGCCGCCGCGACGCCTCCTTCGTGGGGTATGCCGTCTTCAGCTCGCAGCAGATCGATGGTGTGCTCTTGCCCGGGTCGCGTGAGGCCTCGGGCGGGAGGACAAGCTTGTCGGGCAGGTGATGCGTGGCGGACAGGTACGCGCCTCCTCCCCCGGCCGTGATCCTCTGGGCGCCGTCCTCGCCCTCGTAACGGGCGTAGTGGTGGGAGTCGCCGGTCAGCGCCAGGCGCACGGCCGCCTCACGCTCGCGGATGACCTCACGCTCCAGGTAATCGAGGGTGACGTAGGCCTCAGGCCTGTCGCGGTTGGCGCGGATCCAGCTCGGCACCGCTGAGCAGAGGATGATCGAGTCGCCCGCTTCTAAGGGGACATTCTCGAAGTAGCGGAGCTGGGGGGTGTCGATGTACGTCTCGAACTGGACGTCGATCCCCCACAGCCACCACCCGTGAGCGAGTTGGAGCGCGAAGTAGCTCCGGCTCTGCTGCGTCTGCCAGCCGCCGATCCAGTGTTTCGGGCCCTGGCAGAACACGCGCATGAACGCGGTCAGGCCGTCGTACCAGTCGTGGTTGCCCGGGATGGCGTAGAGGTGGGGATGGTCGCGCTCGGTATAGGGGAGGGCGGCCCGGTAGGGTCCAAGCGTCTTGTCGTGATAGCTCTCAATGGAGGGGGTGGGGTAGACCTCGTCGCCGCCCATCACCAGCACCTGTCCACGGCGGGTGGCGATCGCATCCTCACCCGGGAGCCCGACGTCGAGGGTCTTAGCCGCCAGCAGTGAGGCGACGCTGTACGTAGGCCCGAACCCATCGCCCAGGTCTGCGACGAAGTCCACCCACAGCTCGCCCGTATACGGGAGCGACGGGGTCGGCTCGAGAGCGGCCTGGATCTCTCGCTTGTCGGAGTAGGCGCCGAAGGTCGCCGAGAGCAGCACCTGGAGGGCGGTGCCGGAGAGCTCACGGGGTGAGAACCATGACACCATTCGGTTCCTGCGAGTGAAGCCCAGCTCCTCTGGCCGCTCCAAACGGGCGCGCGGTGGGCAGTCTGCCATCAGGTCTCCTTTGCCTCGCAATCCGCGGTCGCGGTGGCCTGGTCGGCGTACCGCTCCCACAGCTGGCCGAGGAACAGCTGGCCGAAGTCGGCCAGGGCCTTCACCCGGGCGCCGGCGCTGTGACCGCGCACACGGAAGGTGGTGAGCTGGCGGGCGAAGTCGCGCTTGTAGATGTGGATGATCCCGGACGCGCTGACCTCGCCGCCGATCTCTGGGTGGCCCTGGATCAGCTTGACGTAGAGCGTCGTGGTGTCAGACCACAGGTCGAAGCCGGGATCGTCGTGGATCTCCTTCAAGCCGGACAGCGTCAACGGGTTGCCTGCCCCGTCCCGGAAGCGCAGCCGGTAGCGCATGGTGGTCCGCGACGGGTCGCCGCCCTCGGCGAAGAGGTTGAACACCCCATGCTCGACCGGCAGGCGGCCGCCCAGCGCCTCGCATTCCACCCATCCTTGCGCGCGCATCTCATGGGTGCGGTCGGCGATGAGCCGGTCGATGTCGTCGGTCGCCATGGTGAGGTGGAACATGAGGAAGGTGCCGCGCTGTTTCCCCTCCCGGAACCCTCGCTCGCAGTCGGACTCACCGAAGGTCACGTAGCCCTTCATCTCCTCGGTGAACTCAAGGCTCGTGGTATCCGTCCGCCCCTCGCTGGTGCTCATGCCGGCTCCTTCGCTTCGGCGCAGCTCTCCGCGCCGCGGTGGCACGCAACGCTCGCCCGATGTCCTGCCCTCGTGGCGCGTGCGTCCACGTCGTCGATGATGCGCTCCGCCATCCGGTTGGCGAAGGCGGCGATGGTGAGCGACGGGTTGGCCCCCACCGGCCCCGGCATGACCGAGCCGTCAGCCACGTACAGGCCAGGGCAGCCGAAGGCCTGGCCGTAGGCGTCGACCACGCCCTCGCGCTCGCCGGCTCCCATCGGACATCCACCCAGCGGATGCACGGTGACGACCCGCCCGAGGCGGCTCAATGGATTCTCGTGGAACGTGGCGCCCAGCTCACCCGAGATGTCGGCCATGGTCCGGCGGACCCGGCGGAAGTAGGCCCTCGACGTCTTGGTCGTCCAGTCGATGTCGAGGTATCCCCCGCGCAGCCGCATAACCCCGTCGGGCACGTCACGGCCCATGCCCAGCAGCGGCATCGAGCGCGCCGACAGCTCGGCCTTGCCGAGGAGGCGGCCGATCTCAGCGCTCAGATCGCTGACGGGGTCCTGGGTCAGCGTGGACCTGATGCGGCGAAGCGCGAAGCGGAGGAGCCGGAGGGCGGCGCTGGGTGCGGCGGCGGCTTGGACCATCCAGTCGAGGATCACCGGATAGCCGGCATCCTCGATGTAGTATCCCGATCCCGCGCCCTGCGGGTCGACGCTGTCGGGCACACGGATGAAGCTCGTGATCACGGGGCCGTGGCTGCCGTCCAGCACTCGGGGGGCCGCGCCGCTCCCGGCGCGGGAGCGCCCGGGCACCATGAAGCCCAGCAGGTCGCCGTTGCCGCTGAACCGGGTTCCCAATGCGGCGCTGAGCTGGGGGAGCATGCCGCGGTTGCGCAGCAGCAGGTAGGGCGTGCCCAAGGTGCCGGCGGCCAGGATGAGCCGGTCAGCGGTGATCGTGACCTCGGGCAGCCTGGCCGTGTCCGCGGGCGCGCCTTCGCGCCGCGGGTCGTGCTCGACGTAGCTGACCGTGTAGCCCCCGCCGGGCCGGGGCCCGAACCGGCGCACCTCGCAGAGCACGCGGATGTCGGCCCCATGGTGCTTGGCGGCCGAGAGATACGTATGGTCGAGGGTGTTCTTGCTGCCGTAGTTGCAGCCGAGGTCGCACTCTCCGCAGAGGCGGCAGGTGGTGCGAGTCAGGCCGTGCAGGTTGGGATAGGCCGCCTCAGTCAGCGGTTCGGCCTGGACGGGTGAACGACCCTCGTTGGCGAAGGTGACGGCCAGCTTGGCCAAACCCCACTCAAGCCCCAGACGCCCGGCGGCATCCCGCATCGCCAGCGTTTTGGGGATCCGCGCGTAGCCGGGCGTCTCGAGCGGGCAGCACTCGGCGCCCAGCATGCGCTCGACCTGGTCATAGTGGGGCTCAAGATCGGCTCGGCTGATGGGCCAGCGCTCGGACCCGCCCCTGAAGGGGCTGTCCTTGACGAACCAGCGCTCGTCCTTGCGCATGAGGACGTTGGCGTAGATCAGGGACCCGCCCCCGAGTCCACTGGACACCACCGCCTCGATGCCCCGGAACGACCACACGTTGAACAGCCCGTAGAGCCCCTGGCTGGGGTCCCAGAAGTTGGTGGCCACGGCCCGGGGCCGGCGCGGGAATGACCCCGGCGGCCAGGCCTTGCCGCGCTCCAGAACGCAGACCCGCTGGCCGGCCTGGGCCAGACGGTAGGCGCTCACCGATCCCCCGAATCCTGAACCGACCACCACGGCATCGAAATGCGTGTCAGAAGCCTCTGCGTTTCCCACGTCCGCATCCATACGACGTTCCCTCGACCCCCATCGTCCGTCGTCACGAGTTGAAGCTCGCCCTCCTGATGAGACGGCTCGCCGCGCCCGTGATACATAGGGGGATTGCGCCAAGACGCGCGGCGTCGACGTCCCACGCCACGACTGGACGGACGCCCTCTTATCCCGCAGGATTCCTCCGGATGCGGAGGAATCC
>JBOGEA010000309.1:0-7123 GCA_050743205.1 Egibacteraceae bacterium
GGACGCTGGCCGAGTCGGCAGACCGAATACGAGTCAGCCCTCAAGAGGCGACAGGAGGAAAACGAGCCCCCGGCCAGCGTCCTCGGCACGTTACCGGAGCTGCAGGCTCCCAACGGCCTGACCCAAGTAAAACAAGTGGGAGGAAACCTGCATCTTTGGCTCGAGCGCCCGACTGGCGGGCCCGTGAGATTTTGCCACCGTCCCGAATGAGGGAGCGTCTGGGCAGCAGGACGCCGCATGAAGCGAACCGCAGCCCTCCCGGCGACATGCGCCCGCCGCGCACCTCCGCGCCGAGACGCCGCCGTACCCTCGCACCCGCTCCGGACCGGTAGAGCGCGTGCGGCCCGAGATTGAAGTGGTACCCATCGCGCACCGTCGTCCTGGCCCGGCCGCCCAACTCTCCGGCGGCCTCAAGAACCGTGACGTGGGCACCCTGCTGAGCCAACAGCGCACTCGCCGTCAACCCGGCGAGCCCTCCGCCCACAACCGCAACGTTCATATCCGGATCACCTCCACCCTCCTGACGGAGCAGAGGCGCCGCTTGTGACCGGCGGGACCGCCTGCCGTCCTCTGTTGCGTGCACCAAGTTGCTGGATAGAGTCTGTGGTGTCTGTAGCGTTTATGCCCTGAGAAGGCGGAGCGATGGCTGTATTAGAGGTCGAGGGTGGGCTCCTTCTCTCTTCACCGGAGGAGGAGGCGCAGCTCGCTGTCCTCAAAGCCGGCCTCGGCGGTCACCGAACGCCGAAGTTGGTGTCATCCGACGGAACACAGATCGAGTTGCCCCCATCGGTGCTGCGGGCGTTGCACGTGATCGTGGAGGCGCTGGCCGCCGGTCGGACAATGACGCTGTTGCCTTACGGCAAGGAATTGACGACCCAACAGGCCGCTGACCTCATCCGTGTGTCCCGTCAGCATCTGGTCGACCTGCTCGAACGGGGCGAAATCCCCCACCACCGAGTCGGCTCTCACCGCAGGGTCAACGTCGAAGAGGTCCTCGCCTACAGAGGGGCCCGGCGACAGCACGCTCGTCGCGCGCGCCTTGACGAGTTGACCGCCGCCTCTGAGGAGGTCGAGGGCGGCTACCGATAACGGCTTGCGTCGTCCACGTCTGTCAACGCGGTGGTTCCCCCTCTGTGTTTCCAGACCCCTCCCGCATAGCCTGCCAAGATGGTCCTGCTGCGAGCGGTGTTGGACGCATGCGTGCTCTATCCGTTCTCCCTCCGCGACACCCTGCCGCGGCTCCCGGCCGCGGATCTGTACACAACCGCCAACCTTCGGCATTTCCCCTCTGTCGCCTGCAACGTCCACGGGGTCCAGCCGACACACCCCCAAAGCTTCCTTCGGGAACTCCTCAGAGCCGATGGGGAACTCGTGCTCGACACGCTCCGAACGCAAGCGTCCCGGCTCACCAAGCCACATCCATGGACCCTGGACATGCTGCTGGAGTCCTTGGCGCACACCGTGCCGGAGTTCGTCGCCGAAGCAAGGCGCCGCATCAAGTAGGGGCCAACCGCGCCGTCGTGGACGTCGCCGCCCAGATGGGGGCGGCGTCGATGACGCCTTTGAGGGTGGCGTGGCGGCGCTCCAGGCGGGGCTGGCCCTTGTAGGCGCGGGCAACTGTGCAGGTCACCGCACGCAAACCGGCAACGCAGGTGCGAATATTGACCAGAGCCGTGACCGCGCCATAATGCGCGATCTGGCCCGACCGCATTGACCTTTCCGCAGGCTGGAGCGCAGAGCAGGTGAGTGATGCCACGGGGAACGCGAACAGGCGGCTGGCCGCCCGCGCACAGCAGCTCGCAGCGTGTCTTTCGGCGACGGGTCGGCCCGGTCGTGGCCGCTCTCGCGCTCGTCGGGCGCGGCGAGGACTGTGACCTCAGATCAGTGATGCGACGGTGTCCCATCAGCCCAGCGGCCATCGCCCGCTATGGCCCCTGGCTCGCCAATGCCGCCCACCGCCCGCGCGCCCTGCTCGCCGAACTCCAAGGCCTCACCCTGCGCATCGCCGAACGGCCGAAGGCTGGACCTCAAATTCGCCCTGAAGGTCTCCGCTGACCTGCGGAACGTAGGGGCAATCGTCCAGAAAGCACAGATCCTCACCTCGGACAGGTAGAGGGCGGTAGCGTCATGGCATGAGCCGCCTGTTTTTTGCGTTGGCCGCGCTGCTCGTGTTGGCGGGCTGCGCGCGCTTGGGTGGGGAGGCGTTCCAGGCCAGCCACTCGGGCGCGGTGCCGCTGGACGCGCCCGTTGGGCAGACGTTCCGCCCCGCAACGAGTGGGATCAGGGGGATCGACCTGCTGACGGCGACCTACGGGCAGGAGCAGGACCCCTCGGGAACCCTGCGGGCCACCCTTCGCGACGCGCAGAGCGGCACAGCGCTGGCTGTGGTCAGCGTCGGCGGCGACCGGATCGGCGACAACCGCTGGGTGCCCGTCCGCTTCGATCCCCCCGTGCCCGCCCCGGAGGTCGCCTCGATCACGGTCACGTGGGACGGCGACACGCCCGTAGCCCTGCGCGCGAACGTCCCACCCGCGGACTTCGACCCGGTCGAGCAGGACGCGAACGACCCCTACCCGGGCGGCGAGCTGCTGCGCGACGGCGTACCCGCCGCTGGCGACCTCGCCTTTCGCGTGCTCGGCACCGGCGGGCCGCGCGAGACGGCCGCTCAGCTGGTCGGAATGGTCCAGTCGGCCGGCGGGCGGCTGCTCCGCGACGAGCTGGGGTTCGCGCTGAGCTGGCTCGCGCTGCTGGCCGGCGCGGTCACGCTCGCCGTCATAGGGTTCCGGCAGCGACGCACCCATCCCATGGCGCCGAGGACGCCTCCCGGTGGATGAGCATGCGGAGACCGGCTCGGTGCCGACCGCCGGGCGCCGTGTTGGGGTGGTCGTGGTGCACGGCATCGGTGACCAGCGGCGGGGCGACACGGCCCGCGAGGTGCTGGGCGCGCTCGACCTGGTGACCACGAGCCCCGACGGCGAGCGGAGCGAGTCGTGGTCAAGCGGGGAGGGCACGCCGACGCACACCGTGGTCCGTCGGCGGCTCGCCCCCGACGGCCCGGTCACGGAACTGCTCGTGGTAGACGCCTGGTGGGACGACGTGGTGGCCGCCGAGTCCGGCCTTCCCCGCCGCCTGCGGACCTTGTGGTGGTCGCTGCGGATCGTCCCGCTGCTCCTCGGGGTGTCGGCCATCATGGGACTGGCCGCGGCAGTGATGAAGCAGGAGCAGCAGCCGAAAGTGAAACCATCCGGCCGGCGGAATCGCATTGTGACTCTGATACGCCCGAGAGGGCGTCAGGACTTTCATGCGGTGTTGCCGGGTCTCCACTCGCTGCTGCTCCGCTTGGTGGTGCTCCCCCCGATCCTGCTCGTGCTCCTGCTGGTCGGCCCCGTGGTGCTGCAGGTGGCCGACCTGCCGTGGCGGCGTCTGACGAGGTCGAAGAGCAGTCCCGCGGGGCGCGTGCTCGACCTCGGCCTGCAGCTCACACTGGGTGACGCCTGGGCGTTCGTGGGCGACCCAGACCGTCGCGATCGCATCATCCGGCGAGTCACGGAAGCCTTGACTTGGGCACGCGACCGCTGCGACTCGGTGATTCTGCTCGGCCACTCGTAGGGCGGTGCGATCGGCCGCGCGGTGCTCGCCCGCGGCGCGCCCGCTGATCAACTCGTGACGATCGGCTCGGGGTGCCAATCTGCTCGGTGTGCTGTACAACACGGCGCATAAGCCCATCGTCAGCATCGTCACGTGGATACTGCTCTTGGGCTACCCCGCGCTGGTCGCCGCCGCGCTCTCGCGGCAGGCTGGCCCTCGACCTACTGGTCGGCGGTGCGCTGTTCTCACTGCTTGCGCGGCTGGCTATCGGCCCGATCCGCTTCGACCCTTCCACGCTGTGGCCGCGTGTGGGGTCATGGTGGATGTGTCGTCGCGCTACGACCCCGTGTGCGTCGGCGGCCACTTCATAGAAAAAGACGTGCATGGCGTCGAGGTGGTCAATGCGTCCAGATTACGAGATGTGCCCAGCGAGCATGTGGCGTACTTCCGCAATCCGGCGGTTGGTGAGGTGATACGGGCTGCGATGGCCCCGGCGGCGACCGGCGGTGATGTGAAACCGCCGGAAAAAGCTCCCCAGCAGGGCGCTTCCCGCTGGCATCGCGTGCTGAGCGGTTATTGGTGGTGGGGTCTTCCGGTGACGTTGCTGCTGACGGTGGGGGTGCTGCGATTCTACGGGTGGCTTGGCGGTCTGCTGGGGTGAAATCAAGCGGCGGTCGGGGGTTGAGCGATGCGAAGGCGCTCGTTGGTGGAGAACCAGTTCGCGAGGGCGGTGACGCTTGGGTCCATGCGGCCCGCCTCGTCGAAGACCGCCGCGGTGGTGAAAAAGCGCACGGCGGCGAAGTTCTTCTCCATCAAGCGCACCATATTCGACAGCCTGAGTGTGCTGTCCAGCCAATCGCGCAGCGTGTCGCCGTGGACGGCGTCGGCGAACGTGGGGAGATGGCGGACAAGGTCGGCTTTGCTGATGGCGATTCCCAGCTGACATCGCTTCGGGTCCACTCCCATCTGCGCGATGTTCTGCACCGTCTGCTGATAGATGAACTCCGGGGAAGGGACGTTTGCGCGTGCGGGGGCCAGCACCTCCCTGTCGCCCGGTGGGAGAGACTCCCAGAATGCCTCGATGGTGAGCGGGTCGACGACGAAGAGGAATGATCTGGCGCCTCCGAAGTATTGAAGCTCTTGGAGGTGTTGGGAGTTGTAGAACCGCTCGCCCGCCGGATCGAAGATGTGGACCAAAATTTTTGGGTCTCCCATACTACTAATCGGTCCCGAGACGGGGTTGAGGCCTAAAACCGCAGGTCAGAGGCCATATATAGGCGGCGGCATGGCGCACACCGGACATACACGGCATCATGGACGATTCAGAGCTGTCCGACAAGTCTGGATCGAAAGGGTCAAACCCGTGCGTCTCACCACCGCATTCAACAAACTCTTACGCCTTCCTGGCGTATTCGTCACCGCCGTCACCTTCGAGCAGGTCCGCATCATCGCCGACGTCCGCCTCACACACCAGCGGCTGACCTGCCCGAAATGCGGCTGGTCGACCCGAGCCCGCCACAACTGGCAGCCCAACCCCTCGACCTGGCGCAGCCTGGACCTGGGCGCCTGGAGGGTCATCGTCCGCGCCCATCTGCGCCGCCTCGACTGCCCTGAGCACGGCGTGACCGTCGAGGCGGTCCCCTTTGCCCGCCACCACACCCGCTTCACCCGCGATTTCGAGGATCTCGTCGCCTGGTGAGGCCACCAAGACCGACAAGAGCGCCATCGTCCGGCTGTGCCGCATCTCCTGGCCCACCGTCGGCAAAATCATCGACCGGGTGACCGCTGATGAGATCGACCCCGCCCGCATGGAGAACCTGTATGAGATCGGCGTGGACGAGATCTCGCCGAAAAAGCACCACAACTGCCTGACCGTGGTCGTCAACCACCGCACCGGCCAGGTCGTGTGGACCGACGAGGGCAAAGACAGCGCCGCGCTGGACCGCTTCTTCGCCGAGCTGGGCCCTGAGCGGGCCCAACAGCTGACCGCGATCAGCATGGACATGGGCAAGGCCTACCCCGCCTCGGCCGCCAAGAACGCCCCACAGGCCACGATCTTGGGAGGCGTTCCACGTCGTCAAGCTGGCCACCCAAGCCTTGGACGCGGTCCGCCGCCAGCATTGGAGCCACCTGCGAAAACACGCAGACCCTGAGGCCGCCCGCGCGTTCAAGGGGCCCGCTGGGCGCTGGGCGAAAAACCCCGACGACCTGACCTGCCCGCAGGACGAGAAGCTGGCGGCGATCAGACGGACCGGCGGCGCGACCTGGCGCGCCTACAAGCTGAAGGAGGCGCTGCGGGCGATCTTCGACCGCGATCTGGAGGAGGGCCAGGTGACCAAGCTGCCAGACCGCTGGCTGTCGTGGGCGCAGCGCAGCCGCATCGAGGAGTTCGTCAAGCTGGGGCGCACCATCCGCGCCCATCGCGACGGCATCCTGGCCGCGATCCGTCTGGGGGGCGTCCAACGGCCGGGTCGAAGGGATGAACAATAAGATCCGTTTGATCATCCGTCGCGCGTTCGGGTTTCATTCCGCCGAAGCCGCGGCGGCGCTTGTCATGCTGTGCTGCGGCCCGGTCAATCTGCTTCTTCCACACGACAAGTGACCATAACCCCTCACCTACACATTCTTCAATAGACTCTGAAAACGCTCCTTCGTGCGCGTCCGTACGGATCGATGGCAGCCACCTCCCTCGCCGACCGGGGGCTCACCACAGCATAACGTCCACCTGCCTGTTCCCCCAGGTACTCAAAACGGGACGGGTCCGGTCTGGCGCGGCTCGTTGGCTGCTGGTGCGCGCGTAAAGGAATCCTTGTCTGGACAGGGATGTCGTGTCTGTCATCGTGGGAATCGCGCTGAGCGAGAGGAATCGGTCGATGACCCAGACGCCCCAGTACACCCGCCGTCGTGTGCTCCAGATCGCCGGCCAGGCCGGGGCTGGATTGGCCGCGGCCGCATGCCTGGGCGGGCGGCCGGCCGTCCCGACCGCCGCTCCTGCCCCCGCGGGCATCGATCCGGCGGATCTGGACCCGCTCCCGCTCACCGTCGCGATGGTGCGGTTCGACACGTCGCACAACGGCGAGGGCGGGGTCACGCTGCCACACGCCGAATGGCTGAAGGCCAAGTGGGACGCCGCGGGTGTGGCGACCGAGATCATCCCCACGCCCAAGCGGGACAACGTCCATTTCATCGCGCGGATCCAGGGCGCGACCGCGACGCCGCCCCTGCTCCTGCTGGGGCACTCCGACGTCGTGTCCGTCGAGCCGGATCGCTGGAGCATCGACCCGTACGGCGGGGTGGTCCGGGACGGCTGGGTGTATGGGCGCGGCGCGCTCGACATGAAAGGGGCCAACGCCGCATTCATGAGCGCGCTGCTGCGCCACCTCAGCGAAGGAGCCGTCTTCGACCGCGACCTCATCTTCCTGTCCGACTGCGATGAGGAGCTCGGCCCATACGGCACCAGGTGGCTGGCCGAAGGCCACTGGCGCAAGATCGACGCGGGCGCGGTGCTCACCGAAGGCGGCTGGCTGCTCACGCA
>JBOGEA010000310.1:0-7112 GCA_050743205.1 Egibacteraceae bacterium
CTCCTCCCCGGACAGCGCCGCCGGCATCAGCCACCGCCGCCCGGCTCCGTCACGAGCCACCGCCGCCCGGCTCCGTCACGAGCCACCGCCGCCCGGCTCGACATCAGCCACCGCCGCCCGGCTCGACATCAGCCACCGCCGCCCGGCTCCGTCACGAGCCACCGCCGCCCGGCTCCGTCACGAGCCACCGCCGCCCGGCTCCGTCACGAGCCACCGCCGCCCGGCTCCGTCACGGCCACGACCCCGCGGTCGAGCAGGTTGAGCCGCTCCCCGCCGTCATGTGTGACGACGACGATGTCCTCGATGCGCATCCCGAACCGGCCCTCCAGGTAGACGCCGGGCTCGATGGAGAACGCCATGCCGAGCTCCAGCGCCAGGTCGTTGCCGGCGACGATGTACGGCTCCTCGTGCTCGTCCAGACCGATGCCGTGGCCGGTGCGGTGCACGAACGCCTCGCCGTACCCGGCCTCGGTCAGCAGGTCGCGGGCCACGGCGTCGATCGACTCGGCCGTGACCCCCGGCCGCACCGCCCGGCACGCCGCGTCCTGCGCCGCCTCGAGGGCGGCATGCGCCTCGGCGTAGCCCGCGGGCGCGGTCGCGCCAATGAGGTAGTCGCGGGTGCAGTCCGAGCAGTAGCCGTCGAGCGTCCCGCCGATGTCGACCACGACCGGGTCGCCGTCGGCGAGCACCCGATCGCCGGTCTCATGGTGCGGCGAGGCGCCGTTGGGGCCGGAGCCGACGATGACGAAGTTCACCTCCTGATGGCCCTCCTCCAAGATCGCGTCGGCGATGTCGCGGCCGGCCTCGGCCTCGGTCCGGCCGGGGCGCAGGAAGCCGGGCACCCGCGCGTGCACCCGATCGATGGCCTGCGCCGCGCGGCGCAGGGCGTCGATCTCCTCGGGCGCCTTGCGCATCCGCAGCTCGCGGGTGACGCGGCTCGCGCGGGTCCACTTGGCCTCGGGAAGGGCACTCTGCAAACCCAGGAGGAACGTGGACCACAGCCGGTCCCCAACGGCGAGCGTCGTGCCTGGCGGGACGCCGTCAAGGAGGCGGGCGACGAGCGCGAAGGGGTCGTCGGTCTCCTCAAAGTCGTGGATCGCAACCCTGGAGCCGGCGCCGGACTGCTCAGCGCGGGGGCGCTCCAGGCGGGGGACGACGAGGGCGTGCTGCCCGTCGGCGCGGGCGATCAGCAGGGTGAGCCGCGGCAGGGGCAGCGCGTGATAGCCGATGAGATAGCGCAGGTCCGCCCCGGCCCCGATGAGCAGCGCATCGACTCCGGAAGCAGCCATCTGCGCAGAGGCGCGGTCAAGGCTTGAGTCCATGCCGACAATCCTACGGCGACGGGCCAGCCAAGCTGATGCGGAGCGCCACAAGCCGTAAGATCGGGAATGCTGTCCGGTGGGTGATGGACGAAAGAGGCGTTCAGGGGGCCGCGCTGCTCGCGCACAACGACTTCGAGGGGGATAGCTGGTGGCAATCGATCACCTGGGGGAACACGAGAAGAAGGTCGTGATCATGGGCGCGGGTCCCGCCGGCCTGACCGCCGCGTGGGAGCTGACCGGCAAGCGCGTGCCCTGCGAGATCCTGGAGGCTGACCCCGTGGAAGTCGGCGGGATCGCCCGGACCGCCTCGTACCGGGGGTTCAGGTTCGACATCGGCGGGCACCGGTTCTTCACGAAGTCAGACGAGGTCCGGCGGGTGTGGCGCGAGATCCTGGACCCCGAGGACTGGCTCCAGGTCCCGCGCATGTCGCGCATCTACTACAAAGGGAAATTCTTCGCCTACCCGCTCAAGGCGTTCGACGCGCTGGGCAAGCTCGGCGTCGTCACGTCGGCGCGGTGCGTCCTCAGCTACCTCATGGCGCGGGCGCTGCCCCGCACGCAGGAGCGCTCGTTCGAGGACTGGATCGTGAACCGGTTCGGCGAGCGCCTCTACCGGATCTTCTTCCAGACCTACACCGAGAAGGTGTGGGGCATGCCCTGCTCAGAGATCTCGGCCGACTGGGCCGCGCAGCGGATCAAGGGGCTGTCGCTGAAGAGCGCGATCCGCAACGCGCTGTCACCCCAGCGCGGCGGCGACAAGGGCGTGATCAAGACCCTGATCGACAGGTTCGACTACCCGAAGCACGGGCCGGGAATGATGTGGGAGCGCGCCGCCGAGATCGTCCAGAAGCGCGATGGCGTGCTCCACATGGGCGCGCCGGTCGTCCGGCTGCACCACGGCGACGGCCGCCTGCGCGGGGTCGTGGCCCGCAATGGCACGGGCGAGTTCACCGCCACCGGCACCGACTACATCTCGACGCTGCCGATCCGCAGCCTCGTGCGGATGCTGAACCCGCCGGCGCCCGAGCACGTCCGAGCCGCGGCGGAGGCGCTGCGCTACCGCGACTTCCTCACGGTCGTGCTGGTGCTCGACCGCGCCGAGGTGTTCCCCGACAACTGGATCTACATCCACGACCCCGCGGTGGCGCTCGGGCGCGTCCAGAACTTCAAGAACTGGAGCCCGCTCATGGTCCCGGACCCCGCCCAGACGGCGCTGGGGCTCGAATACTTCTGCACCGAGGGCGACCGCCTGTGGGAGGCCGGCGACGCCGACCTCCTCGCGCTCGGCGCCCGCGAGCTGGAGCAGATCGGCCTGTGCCGAGCCGGCGAGGTGATCGACGGCACCGTCGTGCGGATGCCCAAGGCCTACCCGGTCTACGACGACCGCTACAAGGAGCATGTGGCGCTCATCCGCGGCTGGCTGCGCGAGCACCTGGCGAACCTGCAGCTCGTCGGGCGCAACGGCATGCACAAGTACAACAACCAGGACCACTCGATGATGGCGGCGCTCCTGGCCGCGCGGAACATTCTCGGGGAGCGGTGGGACCCGTGGAAGGTCAACACCGACGCCGAGTACCACGAGGAGGTCCGGCTCGACGAGGACGCCACCGGACGCCTGATCCCACGGCGCATGCCCGTACCGTAGAGTCTTCCCCCGTGGCCCTCGACACCGCGCGGCAGGCGAACCCCGCGCCTCCGTCGCAGCCGCGGGGGCCAGCGCAGCGGTGGCCCGCCTTGGCCGCCGCGGGACTGCGGGCCGCCGTCTTCAGCGCGTACGCGGTGGCGGTGGCGGCGGTCGCGCAGCGGCACGAGCCCTGGTTCGACGAAGCCCAGGCCTGGCTGCTCGCGCGGGACGAGTCGCTGTGGCACCTGCTCGTCCACCAGATGCGGTACGAGGGCAGCCCGCCGCTGTGGCATCTGCTGCTCATGGGACCCGCCCAACTCGGAGCCCCGTACCCGACCCTGGAGGCGATCGCGGTCGTGATCGCCATCCTCGGGGCATACGTGCTGGTCCGTTTCAGCCCGTTCCCGCTCCCATTGACAGTCGGGGTGCTGTTCTCGTTCGTCGTCGCGTACCAGTACGCGGTCGTGGCGCGCAGCTACGTGCTGCTGCCGCCGCTGCTCTTCTGCCTCGCGCTCACGTGGACGCGGCGGCTGCGGGACCCGTGGCCGTTCGCGCTGGTCCTCACGCTGCTCGCGCTCACGAGCACGCACGGGCTCCTCGTCGCGGGCAGCGTCTTCGCGGTGCACATGCTGCAGGCGTGGCGTCCGATCGACGGGGTGGGTCTGCGTCCAAGCGCGCGGCGTGCCCACCTGCGCGGCGGCCTCGTGTTCGTGGTGGTGTGCGGGCTGGTCGTCGCGCAGCTGTGGCCCGCGCCGGACCAGTCGCTGGGCGCGGGCTTCAACCCTGACCCGCGCAACCTCGCGCTGGTCGCGCCAGCGGTGCTGAGCAGCGCGCTGACCGGCAGCCCGCCGCTGTCCCTGGCGGCGGTCGCGCTGTCGGCGCTGTGGTTCCGCCGGACGCGGACGCTGCTGCTGTGGACGCTGCCGACGCTGGCGCTGCTCACGCTGGCCGCGGTCAAGTACCACAGCTACTGGCACGACGGGATCCCGTTCCTCGTCTGGATCTTCGCGCTGTGGGTGAGCTTCGCGCAGGGTCCGGTCGGCGCGGCGCGGAACCGAGATCGGTGGCTGCGCCTCGGCGCGTGTCTCGCGATGGGGGGCGTGCTCGTCGTGCAGAGCGTGTGGTGGTGGCAGACGGTCCGCCACGACTGGGTCTACCCGTACTCAGGCAGCCAGCAGCTCGCCGCCTGGCTGGAGCGGCAGCCGCCGTCCACCGAGATCGCCGCGATCGGCTTCCACGCCCTGGGCGCGCTCCCCTACCTGGACCGCAACGTCTACGCCAACCTCAACGGCGGACGCCGCCCCGCCGCCATGCACTGGTCCACCACGCCCCGCCTGGTCGATGACGTCTGGTCTGTATGGCTGACCCGGCCAGACGTCATCGTGTGGAGCGTCAAGTCGAGGCGGGCGCTGACGGAGCCGGCGCTGCCCGGCTACGACCGGGTCGCGGTGTTCGAGGGCGACCTGTACTGGAAGAACCGCGCGATCGAGCGCGACGCCTTCTACGTCTTCCGCCTTGGCCAGCCGTAGCCGCCTGGTCCTGGGGCTGATCCTGCTCGTCGGGCTGGGCAGGGGGCTGTTCTGGGCCGCCACGATCGCGGTCTGGAACCCGATCGATGAGATGCAGCACTTCGCCTACATCGCCTCGATCGCGGCGGGTGAGGGGATCCCCGTCGTCGGCGCGGACCTCCTGCCCGACGAGGTCCTGCTGCTCGCGAAGGACAGCAGGACCTACGGGTTCCGCCCGCTCCCGGTGCGCCCTACGTCCCAGGACCCGTCGTGGGGCGCGAGCGCCCAGCAGTACGAGGGTGTCCAGCCTCCCCTCTACTACGCGCTGATGGCGCCCCTCTATTCGCTGGCCCGCCCGTGGGGCCTGCTCGCGACGGTGATGGCGGTCCGGGTCGCGACGCTGCTGGTCAGCCTGGCAGCCGTTCCGTTGACGGCGCTGCTCGCCCGGGAGCTGTTCCCGGGGAGGAAGGCCGTGTGGGTCGGCGCGCCGGCGCTGCTCGTGACGTTGGGGGCTGTGAACGGGAACGTCGCCTACGTCACGAATGACGGCCTCGTCCTGCCCCTGGCCACCGGGGTGCTGCTCGTCACCGCCCGCGCCTGGCGTCGGGGGCCGAGGATCGGCCAGGCCGCGCTCACCGGCGCGCTGGGCGGGTTGGCGTTCCTGACCCGCGCGAACGTGATCGTGCTCGCCCCGCTCGTGGCCGCCGCGCTGGTGGGAGCGGCGTGGCGGCATCGCGCCTCGCTCGCGAGCGTGGCGGCCTGGGCGGGGACCGCGGCGGGCGTCGGCGCAGCGCTGGGCCTGCCGTGGATCGTCTGGACGCGCCTGGCCTACCGCAGCTCTTCGCTGGCGGCCGAGTTCGCCGCGATCATCGGCCCGATCGTGGGCCGCCAGCCCCGCACGATCGAGGGGCTGATCAGCCACTTCGAGGACGCCACCCGCGGCTGGTTCGACTTCGAGGTGCTGCGCCCGCCCCTGGGCGCCTACTTCGCCGCCGCCGCCAGCGTGTGTGCCGTCGCGCTGCTCGCCGGGCTGGTCGGCTGCTGGCGGCGGCGGGAAGGGGCTGGCGCGCTGGCGCTGGTGTGGCTCGCGGCCTCGGCCCCCGTGGCCGTCCTCGGGATGTTCGGGGTGATCCAGCTCGCGCTGGGCGGCGAGGGCGGGATGGTCGGCCGCTACCTGATCCTCACGCTGCCCCCGCTCGCCGTGCTGGTGGCGGCCGGGCTCGATGCGCTGCTCGGCGCGCGCTGGGGGGCGGTCGCCGTGGCGGCCGTGGCCGCGATCTCCGTGAGCGGCGGAGCCCGGCTGGAGCGCGCCTACGTCAGTTTCGTCTACACCCAGCAGACGACCGACGAGGTCGCGCCGGTCGTGGACCAGTCCTGGCACGACGCCTGGGCAGAGGTCGCCGCGGTGGACGTCCTGCCACCGTGCCCGGTCCAGGCGATCACGCTGACGTTTGCGCAGGCGCCTCCAGCGGCGATCGCGGTGGAGACCGTGCAGGTCCCGCTCCAAGAGGCCATGCCGCTGTCCGGAGGCGCCATGTACGGGACGTATGCGCTGCCCTCACCGCTCGCCAGCGCCTTCACGGTGAGGCTGCCCGACGGCGTCGCGGTCGGTGTGTCGGGGACCGATCGCGAGGCGGCGCTCGCTCTTGAGGAGATGCCTGGCGACCCAGTCGCCCGGCTCGCGTGCGCCGTCGAGGATCCGAAGGCGACCCGCTTCAGCCAGCTGCACGCGCTGGCTGGAATCGTGCCGATCGGCTACGGCACGCTCATGGCGGCACCGCTGCTCTGGCCGATCCTGGGCTGGGCCGCGGTCCTGTGGACCGCCCTGCGCGGGCGGGGCGTCAGCAGCCCTGCGGCTCTGGGAGCGCGGGCTCCTCATGCAGCAGCGACCGCACCGCGGACGCCGGGATCGCGAGCGCGTGACCGGTGGCCACCTCCATAGCGTAGACGACCCCGGTGACCTCCCCGTGCTGATCCAGGACGGGCCCGCCGGAGTTGCCCGGCTCCACGTCAGCGGTCAGGCGCATCACCTGCGTGCCGTCGCCGAGGTTCGCGCCGACGACGTAGTCGACGACCCGGCCTGTTCCGAGCGTCTGCCGGCCGCCGCGGGGATAGCCGACGATGGTGACGTGCTCGCCCGCGTCGGCGTCCCGGGGCGAGAGGGTCCCGACCATCGGCAGGTCCCCGTTCACGACGACGAGCGCGAGGTCGCTGTAGTAGGCGACCCGGGAGACGGCCGCCTCGAATGAGCGGCCGTCCCAGGTGTTGACCTGGATCTCGGACGCGTCGGTGATCACGTGCCGGTTCGTGATGAACGCCCTGGGCGCGATCGCGAACCCCGACCCCGTCGCCACCGAATCGCACCCGCTCGCCCGCACCCGCAGGGTCAACTGCCGCGCCGCACGCTCCGGCGAGTCTGCCCGGACCACGATCGCCGTTGGCGCCGACGGCGGCGGGGGCGCCACCTCATTGATGGGCGGCGGTGGCGCGAGGCATGCCGTCGCGCCGAGCGCGAGCGCCCCCACCACCGTCCACCACCGCCGGGAGGCCTCAGAGCGTGTTTGAGAACTGTCGTAAGGGGTCGCGCCTCGTCGGGTTCCGCTCGCGCACCCCCTTTTAGGTCGGAGCATCTTTCCGGGCCGCGGCGCGACCCTATGC
>JBOGEA010000311.1:0-7106 GCA_050743205.1 Egibacteraceae bacterium
GTATTCCGCCGCGATCCAGCACAAAACCGGGTCCGGAGAGACGCGTAAGGCGTGCCACCCGATCCGGGAAACTTGACTCACGCAACGACTTGCGGGCTTCGAGACCTCCAGCCGCTGCCAGCCTGCGACAATGTCGCAGGCTGGTTGAGCCTCCCAACAGGAGATTGCCGTATGCGCGTCGCGATTCTCGGCGCCGGCCCCATCGGGCTGGACGCCGCCCTGGCCGCCTTGGACCGAGGTTGGCCGTTCACGGTGTACGAGGCCGCGCCGACGGTCGGCGGAGCGGTCCGTGAGTGGGGGCACGTGCGGATGTTCACGCCGTGGGACATGAATGTGTCGCCCCGGATGCGGGCGCATCTGGCGGCCCAGGGCGGCGCTGTGCCGTCCGGCCCGTCCTGCCCGACCGGCGCGCGGTTCGCCGAGGCGCTGCTCGACCGGGTCGCCGCGCTGCCCGCGCTGGCCGGGCGGATCCAGCTGGGCACCCGGGTCGAGGGCATCGGCCGCGAGGGCCTGCTCAAACACGAGGAGATCGCGACCGAGAGCCGTGGGCAGCGGCCGTTCCGGCTGCTGCTGGCCCAGGCCGATGGGCGCGAGCGGATCGCCCACGCCGACCTCGTGCTCGACTGCACCGGCTCGTACGGCAGCCCGAACCTGCTCGGCGACGGCGGCATCCCCGCCCCCGGCGAGCGCGCGGTCGCCGAGCGGATCACCCGCCGGCTGCCCGACCTCCGCCGGGAGCGCGACGAGTGGGCGGGGCGCGCGATCCTGCTCGCCGGCGCGGGCAAGTCGGCCCAGACGGCCGCGCGCGACCTCGCCGAGCTGGTTCGGTCCGCGCCGGGGACCCGCGTGATCTGGGCCGTGCGCAGCCCCGAGCCGGACTGGGGGATGGTCACCGACGACCCGCTGCCCCAGCGCCAGGAGCTGGTCGACGCGTCGCGGCGGCTCGCGGCCGGCGAGGTGGCTGGCCTGGAGGTCCGCGCGGGCGTCGCCGTTGAGGCGCTCGCCACGCGCGACGGCCGTGTCGCCGTCACCCTGCGCGCGTTGGACGGCAGCGAGGAGGTGGTCGTCGACCGGCTGCTCGCGCTCACCGGGTACGTCGGCGACGCGTCCCTGTACCGCCAGCTGCAGGTGCACGAGTGCTACGCCACCGGCGCGCCGATGCAGCTGTCGGCCGCGCTGCTCGGCGCGGCGGGCGGGGACTGCCTGGCGCAGTCCAGCCACGGCGTCGACGTCCTGCGCAGCCCCGAGCCGAACTTCTTCATCCTGGGCATGAAGTCATACGGCCGGAACAGCCAGTTCCTGCTCCGCATCGGCTACGACCAGGTCGACGAGGTCGCCGGCGCCTACGCCGCCTGAGGGATGCGGACCCAGGACGAGCGCTGCCTGCTGCTGGCGAGGGAACGCTCGCCAGCGGCCGGGTCGTCGATGTGCGTCTGCGGGACGGGAGGATCACCGCCGTCGGGCCGCCGGGAACCCTGCCACCGGCCGATGCGCGTCTTGACCTCGCTGGCTTCCTCCTGCTGCCGGCGCCAGCCGAGCCCCACGCGCACCTCGACACCGCGCTGACCGCCGACCGGCTCTCCAACCCGGCCGGCGACCCGGCCGGCGACCTGGCCGGCGACCTGGCCGGCGACCTGGGCGGCGACCTGGGCGGCGACCTGGGCGGCGACCTGGGCGGCGACCTGGGCGGCGACCCGGCCGGCGACCCGGCCGGCGACCTGGGCGGCGCGATCGCGGCGTGGTACGCGCAGGACCCACCGCCGAGCCACGACGACTTCGTCCGGAGGGCGACCGAGGCCGCGCTGCTCGGCTTGGCCAACGGCGCCACGGCGATCCGCACGCACGTCGGCATCTCCGAGCCCACGCGGACACGGGCGGTCGAGGCGCTGCTGGAGGTCCGGGACGCGCTGCGCGGCCGGGTCGAGGTGCAGCTGGCCGCGCTGCCCCTGCTTCTCACCGGGAACGCGGGGACGGACAACCGCGCGTGGCTGCGCGTCGTCCGCGCGTCCTCGCTGCGTGAGGCGATCGCGGGCGGCTGCGGCCGGGTCGTGATCCACCGCGGGCGCGTGGTCAGCCGCACGGTCATCACGCGCGAGTTTCTTCCGGGCGGATGAGCAGATCGGGACACATGTGTCTCGATCTGCTCATCGACGAGGTGCGGGACCCGCGCGGGTCGGTCAGTCGAAGATGTGCTTGACGGGGAGCGCGAAGCCTGGCAGCAGCGGGGTGGTCAGCGTCCCCGACGCCTCCACGATCTCGGGCGGACCGTAGGCGCCGTCGACGAGCCGGTAGACGAGGACCCGCCTGGCCCCCATGTCTGCGTACCAGTACTCCGGGACCCCCAACGCCGCGTACCCGTCGCGCTTGGCCCCCAGGTCGAACCAGCGGGTCGACGGGGAGGACACCTCGACGACGAGATCGGGCGGAGCGTGCACTCTGCCATCGGAGCCCAGCCGATCGAGGTGCCCGGGCAGCAGCAGCCACACATCCGGCTGGTAGACCCGCTGGTCAGAGGCCACGATGTCGACCGGCGCGACGAACGCCTCACCGCCGTGCTTGTCGGTCCACTCGCTGAAGGCCCGAGCGAACCTCAGGCTCGCGCGCTGGTGCCACCAGCCCGGCGCCGGGCTCACGACCAGCACCCCGTCGTGCAGCTCCCGATGCTCGAGTTCGGGGTAGCGCTCGTCGAGGTCACGCCAAGTGAGCCCGACCGTCTGGACGTCGGCCATCGCCATGCACCTCCCATGGGCGCGGAGACTACAGCCAGCCTACGCCCAACCGCCAATGCGCAAAACCCTGCCGCAGCCGGTCGGTCAGTCGAAGATGAGCTTGACTGGGAGCGCGAAGCCTGGCAGCAGCGGGGTGGTCAGCGTCCCCGACGCCTCCACGATCTCGGGCGGACCGTAGGCGCCGTCGACGAGCCGGTAGACGAGGACCCGCCTGCCCCCCATGTCCGCGTACCAGTACTCCGGGACCCCCAACGCCGCGTACCCGTCGCGCTTGGCCCCCAGGTCGAACCAGCGGGTCGACGGGGAGGACACCTCGACGACGAGATCGGGCGGAGCGTGCACTCTGCCATCGGAGCCCAGCCGATCGAGGTGCCCGGGCAGCAGCAGCCACACATCCGGCTGGTAGACGCGCTGGTCAGAGGCCACGATGTCGACCGGCGCGAAGAACACCTCACCGCCGTGCTTGTCGGTCCACTCGCTGAAGGCTCGGAAGAGGATGCCCGCGATGCGCTGGTGCCACCAGCCCGGCGCCGGGCTCACGACCAGCACTCCGTCATGCAGCTCCCGATGCTCGAGTTCGGGGTAGCGCTCGTCGAGGTCACGCCAAGTGAGCCCGACCGTCTGGACGTCGGCCATCGCCATGCACCTCCCATGGGCGCTGAGACTACAGCCAGCCTACGCCCAACCGCCAATGCGCAAAACCCTCCCGCGCCGCGGCCGGGGTGTCGAGCTGGCGGAGGGGACGTGCGCGGGCTCGACGGGTGCGGGCGGGGCCCGCGAAGAGTTCAGATGACGGTCAGGGTGACTCGGGCGGGGTGGGCGGCAGCCAGGGCGGCGAGGTCGGCGGGGTCGCTGGTGAGCACCTCATCGCCGCGGCGGGCTGCCCCCATCACGACCAGCGCGTCGATCACGTCGGTGCCTGCCGCCTTGCCCAGCAGCACGCCCGCCGCGCGGGCGGCCTCGTCTGACGTCGGCTCGACCCGGCAGGCGTCGAGGCCTGTCGCCTTGCCCAGCAGCACGCCCGCCGCGCGGGCGGCGTCGTCTGACGTCGGCTCGACCCGGCAGGCGTCGAGGGCGCGGGCCAGGCGGGCCTGGCGTGCGCCGTCCCTCCACACTTGGCCAATGACCGGCGCGGGAACGGTGACGACCCATCCGTCGCGCGTGGCCAGCTTCAGCAGGGCGTGCACGCGACGATCGCCCCGGTCGACGGCTATCAGCGCGCCAGCGTCGAGGGTCAGCGCCACTGCTGGCTCCGCGCGGTGGCCTCGGCGCGCGCCTGTGCCATCTCCTGGTCGCTGATCTCCCCGAATTCGGCCTCATAGTCCGCGATGTATGCCCTCATACGCCGCAGCAGCAGCCGGTCCTGCACAGCGTCGGCGACCCACCGGGAGACCGACGCGCGCTCCTCCTCCGCGGCCGCCCGCAGCGCCCGGCTGAGCTGCGCGGGCAGCGATACGGTCAACCGCTCGACGCCGCGCGGCTGGTCAGGATCATCGTCGAAGGTTGCGCTCATACAGCAATCGTAACTCGGTACGCGGTGTGACAGGCGCTTTTGGGTCAGCGGTCGCCCAGGCGGAGGGAGAAGCGGCGGATGAGGGCGGTCCAGTGGGGCAGGTCGGTGGGGTCGAGACGCTCGTAGACCGGGTGCGCGGCGAGCCAGGCCGCCAGCTGGTCGGCTTGGGTGGTCAGCGGCTCCCCGGCCTCGCCAAGGTCCTCGACGATTTTGGCCAGCTCGAACGGCCCGCCCTCGTGCCGGTCGATCGCGGCGAACAGCCCTCGGGCCAGCTCGGGCAGGCTGGTCGCGACGGCCAGCAGCAGGATCACCGCGCCATCGGCGGCCCGGGGCCGGCTCATCGCCTTGATGAGCTGGTGGATGTTGACGAAGCGCTTGACGGACCGGG
This sequence comes from Egibacteraceae bacterium, assembly GCA_050743205.1. GTDB lineage: Bacteria > Actinomycetota > Nitriliruptoria > Euzebyales > Egibacteraceae > JBOGED01. The sequence continues at coordinate 4,631 of JBOGEA010000311.1, forward strand.
GGGTTTGGCCGAGGAGCGGGGCGACCTCGTCGATCAGCGCCAGCTCGCCGGCGGTCACGGTCAGGCGGGCGGCCTCGCGCCATGCCCGGCCCGGCGCCCCCGGCGTCTGGGTGTCGAAGAACGACTCGACCAGCGCGGAGAACGCCGGGGTGATCTCCTCGAGCGAGTCGGGCGGCCGGTCCGGCCCGGCGCCAGGGGCGTCAGAGGCGCCGAGGCTCGGCGCCAGCAGCCCCCGAGCCAGGCGGCGCCGGCGCTGCGCGTCGAGGGGTTGGACCCAGAATGGGACCTGGAAGATCTTCTCCAGGTAGTCGTCCGGGCCGGCGCCGGCCTTGCCGGTGTCCAGCAGCGGGCCGTAGTGCGCTTCGAGGGACCGGGCCAGCCAGCGCTCGTCGACCGCGACCACGACCACGAACAGCGGGAAGGCGAGCAGCAGGTGGACGGCCTGGAGCACCTGGACGACCAGCGCTTCGGGGCAGCGGTCCAGGTCGTCGATGCACAGCACGATCCGGTTGATCCGGTACTTGTCCTCACCGGGCGGGCCGCCGCTGGCCGCCAGCGCGTTCTCGTGCTCGACCAGCCGCCAGAGCCGCTCGAGGTCGCGGCGGATCAGGGCGGGCACGCCCAGGTGGCGACGGTAGTCGTCGCTGCCCGTCCGCTCGGTGAGGAACTCGGCGAGCACGCTGGCCGGTGTGATGTCCGCCAGCTCGGCCTCGATCTCGGCGGCCTCGGTGTCGAGCGTGCGCAGCTCGTCCTCGACCTGCGCAAGCTGCTTGCCCAACTGCTCCTCCGCCGCGGTGATCTGGGCGAGGCGGTCCTCGATGATGCCGGTGCCCCGCTTCACGGTGGCGACCGCGCTCGCGAGGACCCAGGCGATCGTCGCCGCCGCGTTCGACACCGCAGACCAGTCGAGCCGCGTCAGCCACCAGCTGATCACCGGCGCCAGCGCGATGACGGCGATGATCCCGGCGGTGGTCCGCCACCCGCCGCCGCGCAGGGCTTCAAGCAGCGGGTTGGTCCGGCGGAGGACATCACGCGCGTCGGCCAGCGCGCCGCGCAGCGCGTCCACCTCGGCGGCGACCTTCGGCAGCCCCGCGTGCGCCGCCGCCTGGTCCACGGCCTGCCGGAAGGCCGCGAACTGGTCCCAGTCCGCCAGCGGGTCCTCGCGGAGGCGGTCCATCTCCGCCGAGAGGCGCTGGCGCTGCTCCTGGAGCCCCTCGCGCCTGACGTCCGTCACCCTCAGCCGCTCGATCCAGTGGCGCTGGCGCTCGGCGAGCAGGTCGTCGCCGTCGTGGGACGAGGTGCGCAGGTTGCGGAAGATGTGCTCGACGAGGCTGGCCCACAGGTTGCCCTCCACGTACTGCCACGCATTGAACTCGATCTGCACGATGTGGCGGTGGAAGGGCGGCTCGTGACCAGGCTCCTCGTTGACCAGGCTGTCGATCCGGCGCTGGAGGGCGCGGAGGAAGAAGCTCTTGCCCGAGCCCCAGTCCCCGAACAGCCCGATCGCCAGCGGCGGGGTCAGCGTGCGAGAGGCGATGAGGCAGGCGAAGGCGTCGACCTCGGCGTCGATCCCGACCAGGTCGTCCGGCGGGCCGGGATCATCGGGCGGCTGGCGTCTGGGTGGCTGGTCGGCCTGGTAATCCGGCACCTCCACCCGGTCCGGCGGGCAGGGGTGGCGCTCGCGGAGGAACGCGGTGTAGATCCGGTGTGAGGCCAGGAAGTCGCGGTAGGACGCTACGACCGCCCCGGCGTCCACGCCCTTTGCGGCGATCTGCCGGCGGATCGCCTGCGAGGCGGGGTTGTCCAGCTCGAGCAGGGCACCGAACAGCACCCGCACCGGCACCGGCCCGTCGGGGTCGGGGTTCGGGATCTCGTTCAGGGCGAGGGCGAGGATCCGCTCCACGTCCGTCCCCACAGGGATGTCGGCCGGGGTGTCGCGGACGAAGGCGTGCAGCTCGTCGGGTGCATACCGGCGCACTCCCGCCGTGCCGAGCACCGCCCCCAGGGGGATGCCGAAGTGGTCGAGCAGCTACCGTGGCTCGCTGTCCGCCACGTGCGTGAGCAGGATCCCGGCCAGCAGGTCCAGCGAACCCACCGAGACGTCGTCTGGGCCCCGCCCGCCCCCCGCCGCGATCCCACTCGCCCACGCCCAGCGCAGGGCGACCGCCGACGGGTCGGACAGGCGAGACCAGAGCGGCTCAGCGGCCATCGCAGATCACCGCGCCCGGCCGGAGGCGGCGGATATGCGGAACGTACGGGTCCAGCTCGCCCGGCTCGAACCGGCAGAGCGACCAGCGCGGCTCAGCGGCCATCGCAGATCACCGCGCCCGGCCGGAGGCGGCGGATATGCGGCAGGTACGGGTCCAGCTCGCCCGGCTCGAACCGGCAGAGCGACCAGCGCGGCTCAGCGGCCATCGCAGATCACCGCGCCCGGCTCGAGGCGGCGGATGTGGCGCAGGTAGGGGTCCAGCTCGCC
>JBOGEA010000312.1:0-7094 GCA_050743205.1 Egibacteraceae bacterium
GCGGTATACCGCCGCGATCCAGCACGCAAACCCACGCCCCGCCCGCCGCCGGCCTTGACCCCGAGCAGCGGGCGGCGGCGATCGCGCCGGGTCCGCTGCTCATCGTCGCGGGGCCGGGCACGGGCAAGACGCGGACGCTCACGCACCGCCTCGCCCACCTCATCGAGGCTCAGGGCGTGCCGCCCGAGCGCTGCCTGGCGATCACCTTCACGCGCCGGGCCTGCGAGGAGTTGGCGGAGAGGCTGCACGCGCTGATCCCCGAGGCGGCCGAGCGCGTCACCGTCACGACCTTCCACGGGCTGGGCTGGCAGATCATCCGCGAGCAGCACGACGCCCTGGGCTTGCGTGCGGACGTCCGCGTGGTGGACGAGGCCGAGCGGCTCGCGCTGCTGGGCGGTCTGACAGAGGGTCCCGTCGGGCGCCGTCACCTGGCCGAGCTCTCGGCGCGCAAGCGGGCGAACGATCCGGATGAGACCCTGCGCCGCTACGACGAGGCGCTGCGCGGCCGGGGCCTCGTCGACTTCGACGACTTGGTGGCGCTGCCCGTGCGGCTGCTCGCCGAGCAGCCGGCGCTGGCCAGCGCCTACCGTGAGCGTTGGACGCACATCGCGGTCGACGAGTATCAGGATGTCGACCAGCTGCAGTACCGGCTGCTGCGCCACCTGGCGCCGCCGGACGGCGACCTGTGCGCGATCGGCGACCCCGACCAGGCGATCTACGGATTCCGCGGTGGTGACGTCGGGTTCTTCCTGCGCTTCCGCGAGGACTACGCGGGAGCGGACACGGTCTCGTTGACGCGCAACTACCGTTCCAGCCCGGTCATCGTTGGGGCGGCGCTCCAGGCGGTCAGGCCGGAGAGCCTGGTGCCCGACCGCCGGCTGCGGGCCTGCGCGCCCGACGCGGCTCAGGCGCGGATCGTCGTGGCTGAGGCGCCGACCGAGCGCGGTGAGGCGGAGTTCGTCGCCGCCACCATCGACCGGCTGCTCGGCGGCTGCGCGCACCTGTCGATCGACAGCGGCCGCGCGGACGGGAGCGTCCAGGCCGCCTTGAGCTTCGCCGACTTCGCCGTGCTGGCCCGCACCGACGCGCAGCTCGCCCCGCTCGTCGAGGCGCTCGATCGGGCGGGCATACCGGTGCAGAAGCAGTCGCATGACCGCCTCGCCGATCGTCCCGTGATCGAGGCGATCATCTGTCGGCTGCGAGAGGAGGACGCCGAGGGGCCGCCGGGCGACGTCACCCCGGTGGCGGTTCTGGTCCGCCAGGTCGGGGCCGCGCTCGTGAACGGCGGGCTGGTGACCTTGAGTGAGATGGACGCCGCCGTCGACATGCTCTCCCCGCTCGCCGAGCGCCGCGGGTCCGACCTCGGCCGGTTCCTCGGGGAGTTGGCGCTGGGCGCCGAGGTCGACACCTTGGATCCCCGGGCTGACCGGGTGTCCCTGCTGACCCTCCACGCGGCGAAGGGTCTGGAGTTCGATGTCGTCTTCGTGGTCGGCTGCGAGGACGGGCTGCTGCCCATGCGCTGGGCCGGCGCGGGACACGCACAAGACACCGCCGAGGAGCGCCGCCTGTTCTTCGTGGGCATGACCCGAGCCCGCTCCCGCCTGATCCTGTGCTCGGCGCGCCGCCGCCTCCGCTGCGGCACCGTCGCCGAGACCGCGCCGTCGCCGTTCCTGGACGCCATCGACCCGACCCTCCTCGAGCGGCTCGACGTCCAGGCCCCGCCCCGCCCACGGCCCAGGCAGCCGAGCGGCGACCAGCTCCAGCTCCTGTGAGCGCCGGCAGTATGGTGTGATCCTCCCGACACAGGAAAGGAGGCGCGGCGCATGGCGGAGGCGAGTTTCGACGTGGTCGCCGAGGTCGACCGAGCGGAGGTCACCAACGCGATTGCGCAGGCGGCCAAGGAGGCTGCCCAGCGCTTCGACTTCAAGGACACCGGCACGCGCATCGAGTGGTCGGGTGAGCAGATCGTGATCACCTCCAACTCCGACAGCCGCGTGATCGCCGGGCTGGACGTGCTCAAGGACAAGCTGGTCCGTCGCAAGGTCAGCCTCAAGGCGTTGGAGTACAGCGAGCCCAAACCCGCCGCGCGAGGCACCTACCGCCTGGAGATCGCGCTGGTCAACGGCATCCCCACCGACAAAGCGCGCGAGATGGTCAAGCTGATCAAGGCATCGAAGCTGAAGGTGCAGGTCGCGGTCCAGGGCGACCAGCTGCGCGTCTCGGGCAAGATCAAGGACCATCTCCAGGAGGTCCAGGCCCTGCTGCGCGCGAACGACCAGGACCTGCCGCTGCGCTTCACGAACTATAAGTGACCTCCGCCAGCCGGCGCAGCAGCCGCTCGCCCACAGCGCGGTCCAGGTCGTGCAGGCGCGGGTCGCGGGACGCGCTGGAGCCCGCGATCCGCAGCGACAGCGTCGCCAGCCGGGCACGGCGCTGGAATGGGCTCGCGCCCAGCTCCAGGCTCTGCAGCCGCTGGGCGGGCACGAACGACGTCCGCCGGACGAGCAGGCCCGCCCTGGCGACGACGATGCCGGCATGCTCGGCGTGGCCGAGGGCACGGTAGGCGGCGAGCGCCCAGGCGAGCAGCGGGATGATTAAGGCGAATGCCGCCAGTCCGGCGCCGCCGAAGGCGGCGAACGCCGCCACCGTCAGCATGATCGAGGCCAAGACGGCCCGAATGATCCGGCGGGTCAGGGCCCGCTTCGGCATGGCCTCCAGCCGCGCCGCCGCCAGCCCGTCCACGCCGAGCACGCGCTCGACCAGCGTGAGCGCCTCCGCCCGTCTTCCAAGCGGCAGCAGCACCCCGGTCTGCCGCGATTCCTCGCCGGCCCGCCCGGCCACCACGACCCGGACAGCGGCGCGGCCGAGCAGCCGGCGGGCGGCGTTCTCGTCGACAGAGACCGCTTGGATCCGCCCGGGGGGGATGGTGTCGAAGCGCTGCTCCAGCAGGCCGCGGCGCACGAGCAGCCCCTCGCCGCCCTCCCGCAGCGTGAAGCCCCAGTAGGCGATCGCGGTGGCCGCGACCGAACTCGCAAACGCCGCGATCGCGATCAGCGCGACGGCCGTAGCTGTCCCGCGCGGTCCGATCACAGCGGGCAGATCGAACAGCTGCTCCACTCGATCGCCCAGGAAATCGTTGCCCAGCCCGAGCAGCGCCGCGGCGACGCCGACGTGCCCGCCCGTGAGGCCCGCGAGGATGATCGTGGCGGGAGCGACGCGGGCGAGGACACGCTGATCCACCGGGGATGGCGCCTGCCCGCCCTGCCCCAGCAGCAGCGCGCGCAACCGTTGGGCGACCTCGGGCGCCAGCGCGTCGAGGCGCCCCTCGACCGTTGCCCCCCCGACCGTCTCGATGCGCACCTCGACCACCCCGAGCAGCCGATGGCCTATCGGGCGGACGAGTTCGACCGCCTGGATCCGCTCGAGCGGGATGACCCGCTGCCGCCGGGTGAGCAGGCCCGTACGCAGGATCAAGGCGCCGCGCTCGAGGCGCCACCCGAACCGGGCCCAGCGCGCGACGCTCGCCGTGACGGCAACGACCAGCAATGCCCATGCGAGCGCCGGCTGGCGGGTCAAGGGGATCGACAGCGGGATCAGCCAGGGTGCCCGTTTGACCAGGAACAGCGGCACCGCCGCGATGTGCAGCCGACCGCCGAACGGCACCGCCCCCTGCTCAGACACCGGGCGCAGCCCGCTCAACGTCGCCCAGGCGCTCGCGCAGCTGCTCAGCCTGCGCGGCGTCCAGGCCGGGGAGCCGGCCGGACGTCCCGGGGGCCGCCGTGTACACGATGAGCTGCGCCAGCCCGAAGAGCCGCTCAAGCGGGCCCTGCCGCGTGTCCACGAACTGCAGCCGCCGGTAGGGGATCACGCTGACCGTCACCCAGATCGCCCCGCGTTGGATCCACAGATCCCGCGGGCGCAGCGCGTACCGCCACCGGTGGTAGCGCAGAGCCGGGAGGACTGCGGCCAGCGCGCCGCTCGCCGCCGCCGCGCACGCGGTGAGCAGGCCGGGCCTGCCCTGGAGCAGCAGGTCGACGGCCAGCGCCGCCAGCGTCACGGCGACGGCGGCGAGCGCACCCGCGACCCACCACATCGTCCGCACCCGCCGGTCCAATTTCCTGACGGTCTCCACCGGAATGGCGCCCACCGACACGCTTCCCATAACCGTCCAGGCTAGCCTGCGGTAGTCGTCCAGGAATCGAGTGCGCAAAGTGAGGTCGTGATGGGGTCGATGATCGGCGCACGGGTGGTCCGCAAAGAGGATGCGCGGCTGCTCACCGGACGGGCGACGTTCGTCGGAGACCTGCGGCTGCCGAGGATGGCGCAGATGGCGCTGGTCCGCAGCCCTCACGCCCACGCCGAGGTCGAGGAGATCGACGTGAAACGGGCGCTCGGGCTGCCTGGGGTGCTCGGCGCCTGGAGTGGGCGTGACCTGCCCGGCCTGCCGGCGCTGCCGGGCGCGGCGGGATTCACCCGCCCGGTGCTCGTCACCGGCAAGGCGCACTTCGTCGGAGAGCCTGTGGCCGCGGTCGTCGCCGTCGATGCATATGCGGCGGCCGAGGCCGCGGCGGCGGTCGACGTCGGCTACAACCCGCTGCCGGCCGTGGTCGGGATCGACGCGGCGCTCCACCCCGCGGCGCCGCTGCTCTTCCCCGAGCTGGGGTCCAACGTCGTGAGGGAGACGCCCTTCGCCGACGACGCCGAGGCGGAGTTGGCCGCCGCGCCGCGCCGCGCGTCGATCCGGCTGGTGAACCAGCGGCTCGCCGCCGTGCCGATCGAGACGGGCGGCTGTGTGGCGGACTGGAGCGCGGACGGCCTCACCCTGTGGGCGGGCGTCCAGGCGCCGCATCAGATCAAGAACAGCCTGTGCGCACTGCTCGGGCTGACACAGGACCAGGTGCGGGTGATCGCCCCCGACGTCGGCGGCGGGTTCGGGGGGAAGATCCCGCTGTATCCGGAGTTCGTCCTGGCCCCGGTGCTCTCCCAGCTGCTCGGCCGCCCGGTGCAGTTCGTCGAGACGCGCAGCGAGAACCTGAGCGCGATGATGCAAGGCCGCGCGCAGGTCCAGGATGTCGAGGTCGCCTTCGACGATGACGGGCGCCTCCTCGCCCTGCGCGTCGACATCGTCCAGGACGTCGGCGGGCGGCCCGCCGACGGGGTGGGGCTGCCCGGGCTGACGGTGGCGATGTCGGGGGGCTGCTACCGGATCCCGAAGATCGCGACTCGGGTGCGCGCCGTCGCCACGAACACGACCCCGATCGGCTCGTACCGGGGCGCGGGCCGTCCCGAGGCGGCATACATGATCGAGCGGGTCATCGACCTGGTCGCGGCTGAGACCGGCGTGGATCCGGTTGAGGTCCGCCGCCGCAACTTCGTCCAGCCCGACGAGTTCCCCTACGCCACCCAGTTCGCCGGGATCGTCTACGACAGCGGGAATTACCCCAAGACGCTCGACCGGCTGCTCGAGCTGGTCGACTACCCAGCTCTTCGCCGTGAGCAGGCATTGGCGCGCGTCGAGCCCGGTAGGCCGCTGCTCGGCATCGGGTTCTCGACCTACGTGGAGCTGGGCGGGGTTGGGCCTTCCCTGCTGCTTGAGGCGTTCGGCTGGCTCGGCGGCTGGGAGACCGCGAACGTCCGGGTGACGCCCGACGGCAGCGTCACGATCGCCACCGGCCTGTCCCCCCACGGCCAGGGCAGCGCGACGGTCCTCGCGCAGGTCGCCTCAGACGTCCTGGGCGTCCCGTTCGAGCGGATCACCGTGCGCCACGGCGACACCGCCACGGTCCAGGAGGGCCAGGGCACGTCGGGCTCGCGGGGCGCGGCTGTGGGCGCGCCCGCGGTGCACCGCGCGGCGATGGCGGTGCGCGAGCGCATGACGGAGGTCGCCGCGCACCTGCTGGAGGCCAGCCCGGAGGACATCCAGATCACCGGTGAGGGAACGTTCCACGTCAAAGGCAGCCCCTCTCCCGCTGTCGCGTTCGGCGAGGTGGCCAATGCCGCCTACCGGCCCACCCGGCTGCCGGACGGCTTCGAGCTGGGCCTGGAGCGCACCGCCTTCCACGAGCCGCCCAACCTCACCTACCCAGCTGGGGCCCACTGCTGTGTCGTCGAGGTCGACCGTGAGACCGGCGCGGTCCGCATCCGCGACTACGCTGCGGTCGACGACTGCGGCACCGTGCTCAACCCCCTCCTCGCCGAGGGCCAGGTCCACGGCGGCGTGGCGCAGGGGATCGCCCAGGCGCTGTTCGAGGAGGTGGTCTACGACGAGTGCGGCCAGCCGCTGACCTCGACCATGGCCGACTACACGGTTCCCGCCGCCCCCGACCTTCCCGACTGTCGCACCGCCTTCGTTGCCGCGCCCACCCCGGTCAATCCCCTGGGCGCCAAAGGCCTCGGCGAGGCTGGCGCCACCGCCGCCCCCCAAGCGGTCGTGAACGCCGTGGTTGATGCCCTGCGCCATCTCGGCGTCCGCCACCTCGACATGCCCCTGACCCCGATGCGGGTGTGGCGGGCGATGCGCCGCGCTTAGCGTCCCGCGCGTGACGAGCCGCCGCGGGTCGCGTACCATACCAGCGTTGTCATCCGCGCCCCCCTAGCTCAGTCGGCAGAGCGTCTCCATGGTAAGGAGAAGGTCAACGGTTCGATTCCGTTGGGGGGCTCTGGCTCGGCGGAGGTGGTAGCCTCCCCACCAGCCTCGCCGGCGGCGTAGCTCAGTGGTTAGAGCACTCGGCTCATAATCGAGTTGTCGGTGGTTCGATCCCACCCGCCGCTACGACCGCAGACGCGGTGATGAGCAGGCCGAGGGTGTCCTCGGCCTTTCTCTTCCATATTTACGCCGGTGAAGAAAGAGGTGATCGCCAGGTGGCCAAGGCGAAGTTTGAGCGGACGAAGCCGCACTTGAACATCGGGACGATCGGTCATATCGATCATGGCAAGACGACGTTGACTGCGGCGATCACGAATGTGCTGCACAAGCGTGATCCGAAGGTTGCGTTCACGCCGTTCGATCAGATCGACAAGGCGCCTGAGGAGCGGGCGCGGGGGATCACGATCGCGGTGGCGCATGTGGAGTATGAGACGGGTGCCCGCCATTA
>JBOGEA010000313.1:0-7082 GCA_050743205.1 Egibacteraceae bacterium
CTGGCCGACGTCATCGCCCACGCCCACGACTACGGCTACACCTCCGACCGGATCCAGGCGTTCCTGACCCCCCAGCCTGACGCAACGTCACCTCCGCCCGCTCCCCAACGACACCAAACCTGACGCATCCAAAGCCAAAAACCATGACCGACAACAGCCACGAGCCCGCGGATCCTCGCGAACTGCTCCTCGGACAGGGTGACCGTCACCTTTACCATAGCCATACTCAGGACCATACCGCTGCTGTCTCTCGTGCCGACACCGACGCTGCTCGCCGCCAGCAAGCTGTCGGGCACCGAGTGGCACAGCAGCGCAGAGGCACCGCAAATGCTGGACCCCCGACCGGCTGCTGGATCCTCGGATCCGCCTCGACGGGAGCACTCGACCGCCTCCCACCTGAATGGGTGCGGGTATATTCAGGCAAAGGTCAGTCAGCAAGAGGGAGACCCTCATGAACGCCAAGCGTGCGCTCATCATCGCCGCCATCTACACGACCCTCATGAGCCTGGCGTCCCCCGCCTTCGCCGGCGATGCCCCTGTCACGGAGGACGAGTGCAGGAGAAACGGTGGCGCAGTGTTCATGAACACGAGCGGGTTCAGGGAGTGTAGCGGTGGCACCTTCGACAGGAGATTAGTGGCGTGATGGTGTGGGCGTGCGGCAATCATTCATGTTCTCAGAGCTGCTGAGTAAGTAATCGCTCCTTCACGTAGCGTTGCCGGTCCTCGGCGAGCCCCCGCAGATCGTCGAGAGGCGCGCAGATCTCACACGCGTAGATCCGGGCGGCGCGGTCTTCACTGGCGGTGAGAATCGCACGGCCGTCCGGGCTGAACTGCACTGAGGTGACCGCATCACTGTGCAGCAGCAGCGGCAGCAGCCCCAGCCTTTGACCTGTGCTCGCGTCCCAAACTCCCACCGTCCCATCATCGGCTCCCGTCCCGATGTAATCCCCATCGGGACTGAATGCGGCATCCCGAACGTCGCTCTCATGATCCATCGTCCGCCGTAGCTGGCCAGTCGCCGCGTCCCAGATACGCGCCGTCATGTCTTCGCCTGCGGTCACGATCGACCGCCCGTCTGGACTGAAGCCCGCACGAAGGACAGGCCGGCTGTGACCGCTGAGCGTGTGCAACTCCGCTCCTGTCGCCGCGTCCCATACCCGGGCGGTCAGATCCTCCAGGCTTGCAGTGACGACCAGTGAGCCGTCCGGGCTGAACGTCGCATCTCTCACCAAACTCTGATGGCCGCGCAGGAATTGCAAGGGATTGTCGGCGCCCCACTCCCAGATGCGGGCGTCGTTGTCCACCCCGGCGATGACGACGAACCTACCTAAAGGGTCGAAGGCTGCGGGGCTGGCGCGCCCACCAACCTGCACCTGTGCCACCGGAGCCCCCTCCGTGCGCCACTCCCAAATACGCACGATGCCGTCATTGCCCCCGGTCACGATGTACCGACCGTCGCGGCTGAAGGCTGCGCTGCCGAGCGGTTGCGGCCCAGCGTCAAGCGCCGCGAGTTGCTCACCGGTATCAACACGCCAGACACGAGCGACACCGTCAATGCCAGCGCCCACGACAAGCGCCCCGTCAGCGCTGAAGCTCGCCCGGTTCAACTGGTGGCCACCCGCCACCCGCCCGATCTGGGGGTTCCACACCCGGGCGGTGCCGTCTTCGCTGGCAGTCACCACGATGAGCCGGAAGGGGTCGGGCTGCTGAGGGCTGAACGCCACGTCGGTCACTGGGTCTTGGTGACCACGGAGTTCCGCGAGTGGCGCGCCGGTGGCCACGTCCCAGATCCGGCCGGTGCCATCCTCGCTGCCGCTGACGATAGAGGCGCTATCGGAGCTGAACCGCGCCACGGTGACCGGCTCCTCGTGACCCTCCAACTCGATGACCCGCATGCCGGTGCGCGCGTCCCACACGCGCACCGTCTGTCCGTCCACCGTGAGGACGTAGCGACCATCCGGACTGAACTCCGGCTTGCCGCCTGAGAGCTGGACCGGCGGCCCATCGACCCACTCCCACAGATACGCAGCACCTGCTCCCGCGACGCTGACCTGGTCGCCCCCGGCGATGACACGTGTGCCGTCCGGGCTGAAGGTCGCCACAGAGATTCTTTCGTCTACGGTGCGCATCGCGAGCTGGTCGCCCGTCTCGGCATTCCACACCCGGACGGTCCTGTCCGAACTCGCCGTCACGATCCGCGATCCGTCAGGACTCCATTGTGCGCTGAACACAACACCATCATGACCAGGCAGCACGATCCAGTTCGTCTCGTCATCCCACACCCGGGCTGTCCCATCCGAGCTCGCCGTCACGATCCGGGACCCGTCAGGACTCCATTGCGCGCTCACAACAAGGGCCTCATGACCACGCAGCACAATCTGCTGGCGGCCCGTCTCGGCATCCCATACCCGGGCTGTATTGTCCGCGCTCGCCGTCACCACCACTCGGGACCCGTCCGGGCTGAACCTCGCCGAGAAGATGCCAGATCCCAGCTCGGCGCGTTGCTCACCTGTCGTAGCGCTCCACGTGCGTGCGGTGCCATCAGAGCCGACGGTCACCACCAGCCGGCCGTCAGGGCTGAACTCAGCGCTCCGCACCGAGTCGACCGAGCCGGTGGGGTCGAGCAGGATCGCTCTCAGGTGGGATTGGGCGAGGGAGCTGGTCAGGGCCTCTTGGGCCTGGGCCGTGGACCACCGGTCCAAGGCCCGGACCGCCATGTCCAGGGCAGCCGCGGGATCATCCTCGAGCTGGAGCATTGCCTGCGAGCCGAGCAGGCGGGAGCTGCTCGACAGGTAGATATACCCCGCCCCTATCAATGCGAGCACGGCGATGATGCTGACGATCGAGGTGGCGACCGCGAGTTGGCGGATGCGTTGGGTCGAGCGTTGCGCCTGCCGCAGGTCGTGCTGAGCGCGGTGGGAGGCGGCGAGGAACTCGGGCTCGACCGGTTCGAGCTCTTCGGGGTGCGCCTCGACCCAGCGGTCCGCCTCAACGAGCGCGTCGCCGGTCAACAGCAGGCCGTCGGGCCGGTGCTCGCGTTGCCAGAGCGCCGCTTGGCGCTGGAACAGCTGCAGGTTGGCCTCACGCCAGGCCGCGTTGCTGGCGAGGACCGGCCCGATGAGGCGGTCATGCGCCAGCTCGAACCACCGGGCACCCCCGCGGGTCTCCGCCCGCACGAGGTGGGCGTCCTCAAGCAGCCGCAGGACCGGGTCGTCAGTGGAGGCGCTGTCCAGAGGGCCGGTGAGCACTTGGGCGCGAATGCCCTGCTCGGTGATGAGCGCGTGGTCGAACCAGGCGCGCACAGCGCGCTCGTCCGCGCCCGTATCACGCGCAACGGCCTCCACCTTGCCGGCGTAGTAGCCGGCCAGCGCACTGTCGACGTCGCCGACCTCCTCGACGTCCGACTCGGTGATGCGCAGGGGATCGGCGCGTGGCCGCTCCCACAGCCGCTCGCACACCACCTGCAACTGGACCGGTTCGATGTACGGACCCAGGGCCTCTTCCAGCCCTCCCGGTCGTCGCACGCGCACCTGGCGCAGGCTGTCCACGAGCTTCTGGGCGGCGGCGTCAGAGACCTCGACGTTCGCGTCAAGCGCCGGTTTCTGGATCGCCAGGCGCGCCGCGGCCTCACCCAGCAGGTCGAGGCGGAACGTCGTGCGCAGGCGGGTCGGCAGCAGCCCGCGGTAGGGGTCGAGCCCAGCGATCATGTCCTCGCGCATCACGAAGAGCGCCCAGCGGCGACGGTCGCGCAGCACGACTCCCAGCTCGGTGAAAAAGGCCAGCTTGCTGGCTTGATCGGTCACATCGGCGGCCAGCAGCTCCTCGAACTGGTCGAAGATCAGCACGTCGCCGTCGTGCGCGCCGTCATACTGGTCGAGGTAGTCGCCGAGCCCCATACCGTTCAGCTCGTCGAGATCATGCTGGCGGTCTGAGGGCAGGTCCTTCTCGAGGGAGAGCAAGGTGCCCAGCAGGTAGCGGTTGCGGCACTGGAAGGTGTCGCCGACCGAGGCTGGCTCGGCCGTGACGCGGATCTCCGGCAGGATCCGGAACCCCTCCCGCTCCAGCTCTAGTGCCAGGCTTGCCCTGACCAGCGAGGTCTTTCCCGCCCCTGAGGGCGAATAGAACAGGACAATGCGCTCGGCGATCAGCAGGTCGCGCAGCCGGGCGACCTCACGGTCACGTCCGTAGAGCCGCTGGCCGCGCTCGAAGGGACGCGGACCCACGTACGGGTTGAGGCGTGGCGGGGATGAGGTGATCGCGGTCATCGACTGCTCTCCGGCCAACGGTCACGCAGCTCTCGCGCGAAGTCGTCGGCACTGCCCCAATAGATGCTGATCCGGATCTGGTCATGCCGTGAGAAATAGCTCTCCAGGTAGCGGCGAGCACGATTGGGATCGATGACGCTCGCCTCCTCAGGGTCGATCTGCGCGGCGACGTGTGTGTAACGCCTCCACCGACTCGCCTGCTGGCTCAGGATGCTGCGGAACAGCACAGCGAAATCCCACTGATCCAGGCGGAAACCCAAAAACAGCAGCGCCGAGTCAGCCAGGGCGCGACGCACTGTCTCTGGAATCAGCTCTCTGTTCTTGGTCACCCCGATCAGGAAGTCGAAGTAGTCGTCCTCGGTGATCACCATCGTGTAAGGGTGTCTGAAGCTGCCGAACAGGTGATACACGAGCGGGCGCTGGACGCTCGGCTCGTACCGGCTGGTCGGATCGTCGAACACCGACGGCGGCCAGCTGGCGTCGTCATTCCAACGGCACAGCTCGACCTGCGGCTTCTTTCCCTCGGCGATGAGCGCGTCCACGAGCAGGTCCTGCGCGGGGGTGGTGACGAACATCTTGAACGGCAGCCGCGCCAGCACCGCGTGGGGCTCGCCGGGGTCGACCGACCGGCGGTATGCCCCAGCTGCCAGTATCAACTCGTCCACTGGCCGGCCGCTCGCACCCGGCGGCAGGTGCTTGCCGTAGCGTTTCATCAGCTCACGTCCAACGTAATCCCTCAGCTCGTAACGAGGGAAGTCATAGCTCTGGTTCACGGCCAGGTACTGCGCCACATGAGGCATATCCCCCCGCCGGTGCCGCGCCATTGGAAAGTGATACTGACGGGCCCACCCCTGCGCGATCTCCTGGCGCGACCCGATGTACCCGTCGGTCAGACCAGAACCGAGCACCGGCGTGCAGCATCCACGGCGGATCTGCGCGATCAGGCTGGGCCACTGCTCAAAATCACGTTCCCCCGCAAACCCCGGCGCGTACCAGAACCGCCCGGTCGCCAAGCGCGTGAACAGCACCGGCACCCACCAGTCATGCCGATCCCTCACCATTCGACGGGCCACCGCCATCGCACGGTCGAGCTGACCGTCCCGGCCGAGCTCCGCGAAGAAGACCGGCATGAACTCGCTCACCGTCCGCATCGACACCCGGCCCTGCATCGCCAGCACCGCGGGAACGCCGGCCTCCGCCATCCGCGGACCCAGAGACGCCAGCGCCCCCCTATCGTCGCTCGACGACTCCTCGCCACCGCCCCCCGCGCTCTGCCGCGACGCCAACACCACCGACCGTAGGTCGTCGCTCGACGACGCCTCGCCACCGCTGCCCGCACTCTGGCACGACGCCAGCACCACCAGCCGCGGCGGGCGGGCCAGATCCCGCAGCGCATCGATGAGCTCGCCGCCAGAGACCCGGTGGACCTTGCCGTCCGGATCCTCCAACAGGAGCTGCGGCTCACCCTCGACGAGGTAGGCGTGACAGACCAGGTACAGGATGTCGTGGCCCTCACGCAGCCCGTCGAGGATCCCGGCCAACGTCGCGGCGCCGCCGGAGGCCAGCACCGTGGGCCTCCACACCATCGCGCGACGGGCCCGCTCCACCTCCTCCCCGACGTCGATCGGCGGCAGCGCCCGCCCCTGCGCCTCGTACTCGGCAAGGCCGGACGGATCGGCGACCACCACCAGCGCGCGCAGCTCAGATCGGGGACGCACCCCGACCGGCCGCCAGTCCATGCTCGACAGGTAGCGGGAGAACAGAATCGCCTCGTCCATCAGCAGGGGGGTGCCGTCCCGCGGGTCGCGCAGCGTCTCCCACCGCACCCCGTGCAGCTGCGGCGCGCTCGGGCCGATCAGCAGCCGCACCCGCAGCCCGAGATCGTCTGACTGGGCCAGAGAGCGGGCCCTGTCGAACGCATCTTTGACCGGCGGAACGAACAGGCTCCCGCTCAGCACCCGCCCGTAGGCGTCAGGGTCGGACATGTGCCGCTCAAGCCGCTCCAGGTCGAACCGCACCCGCACTCGACCCTGCTGCAGCAGCTGCTCGGCGACGCTGTCGGGGTGATGGAACCGGAATTCCACCGACCAGGTCCTCCCGGTCCTGTGATGCAGACCGATCTCAAGGTCGGCATACCTTGGCATCAGGTCCCCCCTCGCTCCCCGTTGCGCACGGCCTGAACGAACTCGAGGTGGGCACGGGCGTGCCGGCGATCCAGCGACATTGGGGGCAGTGGTGTGCGACCGGTGGACCCGTCCACGCGGTTCGGCGTCACCAGCTCGCCAGCCATTCGAACCTCTTCCTACCGCCAACGCGAGGTGCTCGAGGGGCTATGACCGGTCATTCGGACCAGGCACAATGCATGGCCCCCCGATCTCCCCGCAGGGTGGGTCAGCCACGCGTAGCAGACAGACAGGGCTTTTAGACAGGGGGGAACAGCAGGCTGCGAGCTCCATCGTCGGTGAAGGTGCGCTCGCCTGTCCCGTACTCAATCTGGGTCCGCGCCATGAAGCGCGGGTATGGAATGAGAGGCGCTTGCGCACATGGCTGATACAACCGCTATCAGGCAAGCCCCACCAACGTGACCCCTATCGGCGGAACGAGAACACCCCGCTTGATGCCCTCAGGGCGCGTTCGCACACATGACGCTCCATTGGCTGGGCGGTGTGGAGCCCTATTGGCCAGGATTCGGCACAAATGCGTGCCGAATCCTGGCCATATCTCACGGGGCTGCGCCCCAGCCCGACGAGCCATGGACGGGTGGGACGGTCGCGCGCGGAGTTGACCGCAGTTTGGTGGGGGGGGGGGGGGGGGGGG
>JBOGEA010000314.1:0-7031 GCA_050743205.1 Egibacteraceae bacterium
ACCCCCGCCTCGACGTCTGGAATGTAGGAGCGGCAGTTGACCACCATCAAGGACCTGACCGAGCAGGACGTCCTGGCACTCGCCGAGGGCGAGCCTGACTGGCTGCGCGACCGGCGCCAGGAGGCGTTCAAGGCGTTCTCCGACCTGGCGTGGCCCGACATGCGCGTCGAGGAGTGGCGCTACACCGATCCCCGCCGCTTCTCTGTCAGCCGGCCGATTCTCGACCTCGCGCCCGACGCGCCCGCGCGCACGGGTGGGATCGGCGCGGCGGTCGCCGAGCGGGCGGGCAGCGCCCTGCTGATCGACGGCCGTGTCCGGTCCGCCACCTCCGGCGAGCGCGTGCTGGTCTGCGACCTCGCGCAGGCCGCCAGAGCGCACCCCGAGCTGGTCAGCGCCCACCTCGGCAGCGTCGTCGGCGCGGACGAGAAGTTCGCCGCGCTGAACCTCGCGGCGTTCACGGGCGGCGTGCTGGTCCACGTGCCCGACGAAGTCGAGCTGGCGCACCCGGTCGTGGTGACCGTGCAGGCCGACCGGCCTGGCGCGAGCCTGCCGCGGATCCTGATCGTGGTCGGGCGCGACGCGAAGGCGGTGGTCTACGTCGACCACATCGGCGACGCCGAGCAGACGGTCGTCGAGGTCGTCGAGGTCGTCGTCGGCGAGGGCGCGACCGCCCACGTCGTGACCGCGCAGGACTGGGGCCTGGGCATCGATCACGTCGGCGCCCACGTCGGCCTGGTGGGGCGCAGCGGCGACTACCGGCACCTCGAGGTCAGCCTCGGGGGGCGCACCGTCTACCTGCGCCCGGACGTGCGGCTGGACCACCCCGGCGGCAGCGCCGAGCTGCTGGGCGTCTACTTCTGCGATGAGGGCCAGCAGGTCGAGCACCGGTCGCTGATCCACCACAACGCCTCGCACACGACGAGCGACCTGGTCTACAAGGGCGCGCTGCAGGGCGACAGCCGGGCCACGTTCTTCGGCAACATCAGGATCTCGCCGCACGCGAAGGCCACGGCCTCCGACCAGACGAACCGCAACCTGATCCTGACCGACAAGGCCAGGGCGGACTCCATCCCGTTCTTGGAGATCGAGAACTCCGACGTCGTGCGGTGTGGCCACCACAGCTCGGTCGGCCAGGTCGACGAGCTGCAGCTCTTCTACCTCCAGGCCCGCGGCATCAGCCGCGAGGAGGCCGCCCGGATGCTGGTGTTCGCGTTCTTCGCCGAGGTCACTGACCGGATCGACCTGCCAAGCGTCACCGAGACGGTGCTCGCCGAGATCGAGCGCGAGATCCTGGCGGGCCCGACGGCGCTGATGAACCAAAGGAGACGGTGAGGATGGCGTGGCAGCGCGTGGTCTCCCTAAGCGATCTCGCCGAGGGCGAGGCCATGGAGATCGAGGTCGACGGCGAGCCGATCTGCCTCATCCGCCGGCCCGACGGCGAGGTCCGCGCCGTCCACAACGTATGCAGCCACGAGCTGTGGTCCCTGCACGACGGCTGGGTCGGCGACAACGACATCGAGTGCTCACTGCATGGCTCATCGTTCGACCTGGACACCGGCCGGCCGAATACGCTGCCGGCGGTCAAGCCGATCCCCGTGTACGCCTGCAAAGTGGTCGGCGACGAGATCCTCGTCGATGTCGACCAGCAGCTCAACGACGCACCTATTCCGAGACACTGAGAGAACGATCATGGCTGAACTGGAGATCAAAGGCCTGCAGGTCGAGATCGAGGGCAAACGGATCCTCGACGGCCTCGACCTGGCTGTCCCAAAGGGCGAGACCCACGCCTTGATGGGGCCGAACGGCTCGGGCAAGTCGACCCTGGCCTACGCGATCATGGGCCACCCCGCCTACGCTGTCACCGGCGGGCAGATCCTCTTCAAGGGCGCCGACATCACGGGGCTGACGCCGGACGTCCGCGCGAAAGGGGGTCTGTTCCTGGCGATGCAGTACCCCACGGAGATCCCCGGCGTCAGCCTCAGCAATTTCCTGCGCACGGCGGTCAACGCGACCCGCGGCCAGGACATGCCGGTGCGGCAGTTCCTGAAAGAGCTGCGCGAGCTGATGGGCGCGTTCCAGATGGACGACAAGTTCCTGCAGCGCAGCGTCAACGAGGGTTTCTCAGGCGGGGAGAAGAAACGCTTCGAGATCCTGCAGATGGCGATGCTCCGGCCCGAGATCGCGGTGCTCGACGAGACCGACAGCGGCCTGGACATCGACGCGCTGAGGATCGTCGCCGAGGGCGTGAACCGGATGCGGGGGCCGGATCTGGGGGTGCTGCTCATCACGCACTACACCCGTATCCTGCGCTATATCCGACCCGATCGGGTCCACGTGATGTTCGAGGGGAGGATCGTGCAGTCCGGGGGGCCGGAGCTGGCCGACGAGTTGGAGGAGAAGGGGTATGAGCACCTGCGCCCTTGACCCCAACGTCGTCCGCAAGGACTTCCCCCTGCTCGAGCGGCAGGTCCACGGGCGGCGTCTGGTCTACCTCGACTCGGCCGCGACCTCGCAGAAGCCGCAGTGCGTCCTCGATGCGATGTCCCGCTTCTACGAGCTGCACAACGCGAACGTCCACCGGGGCGTCCACGCGCTGGCGGAGGAGTCGACCGAGGCCTACGAGTCCGCACGGCGCAAGGTCGCCCGGTTCGTCGGCGCGGACCCCCGCGGGGTCGTGTTCACGAAGAACGCGACCGAGGCGTTCAACCTGCTCGCCTACTCCTACGCCCGCACCCGTCTCGGCGAGGGCGACATCCTGCTGTGCACCCAGATGGAGCACCACGCGAACATCGTGCCGTGGCAGCTGGTCCAGGGGGAGGCCGGGTTCGACCTGCGGTTCGTGCCCTGCTCCCGTGAGGGGATCCTGGACCTGGACTGGTTCGACCAGGTGGTGGCCAGCGGCCGGGTCAAGCTGCTGACCGTCACGGCGATGTCGAACGTGGTCGGCACGATCAACCCGGTGCGCCAGATGGCTGAGCGGGTCCGGGCGGCGAACCCGGAGGCTGTCGTGGTCGTGGACGGGGCGCAGAGCGTGCCGCACCTGGTGACCGACATGTTGGCCATGGGCGCGGACTTTCTGTGCTTCTCTGGGCACAAGATGTGCGGGCCCACCGGGATCGGGGTGCTGGCTGGCCGCCCTGAGCTGCTCGAGGGGATGCCGCCGTTCCTGGGCGGCGGCGAGATGATCGCCAACGTCACATTGGAGGGCGCGACGTTCAACGAGGTGCCCTACAAGTTCGAGGCCGGAACGCCGCCCGTCGCCGAGGCGGTCGGCCTGGGCGCGGCTGTCGACTACCTGGAGCGGCTGGGCATGGGCGCGGTCCGCGCCCACGAGATGGAGCTGGTCAGCGCGGTGATCCCGGCCCTTGAGGCGGTGGACGGGGTGACGGTGCACGGGCCCCGCGATCCGGCCCGGCGTGGCTCGGCGGTCAGCTTCTCGGTCGCCGGCCTGCACCCCCACGACATCGGCACGGTCATGGACCGCGAAGGCGTGGCCGTGCGCGCCGGCCATCACTGCGCGAAGCCGCTGATGCGGGTGCTGGGTGCCATCGCCACGACCCGGGCGTCGTTCTACCTGTACAACACCGCCGACGAGATCGGCGCGTTGGTCGACGCGGTTGAAGCGGCGAAGCGATTCTTCAGGGGATGCACGTGAGCCTCCAGGACCTCTACCAGGAGATCATCCTGGACCACTACCGCAGACCGCGGAATCGAACCGGTGACCTGGAGCCGCACGACGTCCACGTCCATCACGCCAACCCGCTGTGCGGCGACGAGCTGGACCTGCGCCTGCGGGTCGGGACCGACAACGGCCGGCGCACCGTTGAGGCTGTGGTCTACGAGGGTGAGGGCTGCTCGATCTCCATGGCCGCCGCCTCGGCGATGACCGAGGCCGTGGTGGGCCGGGACCTGTCCGACGCCGACGACCTCGTCGAGGCGTTCCGCCTGATGATGCACGGCGAGCCCGTCAAACGGGAGGAGGACCTGCTCGACGGGGTCGCCTTCCGCGGGGTCGCGAAGTTCCCCGTCCGCGTGAAGTGCGCGCTGCTCGGCTGGATGGCCCTGAAGGACGCGATCAAGACCTACTCGGAGGGGGGAGCGGGCAACCGCGTGACCTATGACTGATCCGCTGCGAACGTGGCCGACGGGTGAGGGCGACGCCGAAGGCGTCGCCGGTGGGTGGGGATCTCACGCAGAGTCCGATGAGGAGTTCGAGGCCAGGCAGGTGCTGGCCGGCGTCCCAGTGGACGACGACGGCGTCGCCACCCCCGACGCGATCCTCGAGGCGCTCAAAGCGGTGCTGGACCCCGAGATCGGCATCAACATCGTCGACCTCGGCCTGGTCTACGACATCGAGACCGAGCCCGGCAAAGCGTCCGTGACGATGACGCTGACCTCGATGGGCTGCCCCCTCACCGAGCTGATCCACCAGCAGTGCACCCTCGTCCTCACCCGCCTGCCCGGCATCGACGAGGTCGACGTCGACTTCACCTTCTCCCCACCCTGGACCACCGACATGATCTCCGACGACGCCCGCGACGAGCTCCGCGCCATGGGCTTCGCCGTCTAACGCTCTTCGCGCCACCGCCCCTCCCACCCACGCCTCGGGCCGGGGCGCAGCCCCCGTTAGCGGTCCACTTCGGCGGGCTCGCTGAGCAGTCGGGCGCGCAGGCGGCTCAGCTCACGCAGCGCGCGCTTGCGGGCCGCGAGCCTGGGTGCCGCAGCGGCGCATTCGTCGCCCGTCGCTGCGGTCGCCGCCGCCGCAGTGCTCCGCTGGTCAGTGCGCCGCGTGCCGTGGCCGGCCATCCTCACGGACCCGACCTTGACACGGCGCCCCGAGGCTGCTTAGGTGAGCCTATCTTCAATACTGCTGGCGCTTCCCAACTGTGAGCGACGTAAGGTCGCCTGGCAAGAGATCCGAACGCAACGCTGTAGGAGAACGGAGCTGACCGGTGAAGAATCCTTTCGAAGACCCAGAGGGCACGTATCTCGTTCTGATCAACGCCGAGGGCCAGCACTCTCTTTGGCCCTCCTTCGTCGAGGTGCCGGCTGGCTGGACGATTGTTATGCAAGAAAATTCTCGCGAGTCCTGCCTCGAGTACATCGACACGAACTGGACGGACATGCGGCCCAAGAGCCTCATCGAGGCTATGGAGAATCGGACGTCGTGAGCGGCGTCTGCGCTCGTGGTGCGTAAGGCGTGCGGTGTCTTATAAAAAATGACGGGGAGGCTGGAGGAACGAGTGCCCGTCTATGATCTGTTGGGAATAGGGTTCGGCATCTCGAACCTGGCGCTGGCGGTCGCGCTTGAAGAGCGTAACAGCCAAGCGTCGGACTCCGATGCCTTGAGCGCCATATTTATTGAGAAGCAGCCGCGGTTCGGGTGGCACCGCGGAATGCTTATTGATGGCGCAAGGATGCAGGTGTCCTTCCTGAAGGACCTTGTCACGATGCGCAATCCGTCAAGCGAGTTCAGCTTTCTTTCGTATCTGCACGGCAGAGGCCGACTCGTGGATTTCATCAATCATAAAACGTTCTTTCCGTCTCGGCTTGAGTTTCATGATTACCTGGAATGGGCGGCGAGCAGGTTCGATCACCTGGTTGAATACGGTTCCGAGGTGATCGAGGTAGAACCCGTAATGAGCAACGGGACGGTGGTCTGCTTCGATGTGATCGCCCGGCAAGGCAATACTGCCGATCTGCTGGTGCGGCGAGCACGCAATATCGTGATTGCTCTCGGGCTCGAGCCCAGTCTGCCAGCAGGGGTGGTGCTTTCTGATCGCATCTGGCATAACTATGACCTGCTCGGCCGTCTCGAGGACCTGCCGAGCGTATCGTTGGGCCATTTCACTGTTGTCGGTGCGGGTCAGAGCGCAGCAGAGACTGCCGGCTACCTCCACCGCCGCTTTCCGAAGGCCGAAATATGCGCAGTCTTTTCCCGATACGCCTACACGCCAGCCGACGACAGTTCCTTCGCCAACCGCATCTTTGATCCCGAGGCCGTCGACTTCTTTTTTACCGCATCTGACGACGTGAGGCAGATGCTCCTCGACTATCATCAGAATGCCAACTACTCGGCTGTTGACAGAGAACTCATCAATGAACTCTACCGACGCGCGTACCAGGAAAAGGTTCACGGCGAGCAGCGGCTGCGGATTTTAAATGCCTCCCGAGTCGCTGCTGTGCAACCGACGCCCACGGGAGTACGGGTGACCGTCGAGTTCCTTCCTACGGGTGAGAGGACCGTCCTGGACTCCGACGTGCTCGTCTACGCGACGGGATATCGCTCCGCTGATCCGCTCGATGTGCTGGGTGGGGAAGTTGGCGGGCTCTGTATGCAAGACCGTGAGGGTAGGCTGCGTATCGGGCGTGATTATCGAGTTGCTACACCGGCGAAGGTGAGATGTGGCATTTACGTGCAAGGCGCTACAGAGCATACCCACGGCATCTCCTCGACGCTGATTTCGAACGCTGCTGTCCGTGTAGGAGAGATCATCCAGTCCCTCACCGACCATTCACGGGTAGCCACGTCACAGCAGCCCTGCGTGCTGAGCGGCGATCGCGCATGACAGCGCCGATGGTCGGGCGGTGGTGGGCGCTGACGGGGATGACCAGGGGGGTGCCGGCGACGGGATCGGGGATGACGAGGCAGTCGAGGTCGAAGACCCGCTCGACGAGCGCTTCGGTGACGATCTGGGCGGGGGGGCCCTCGGCGACGATCGCGCCGTTGGCCATGGCGATGAGGTGGTGGGCGTAGCGGCAGGCGTGGTTGAGGTCGTGCAGGACCAGCACGATCGTGCGGCCCTCCGTGCGGTTGAGGTCGACGAGCAGGTCGGGCACCTCGACTTGGTGGGCGATGTCGAGGAACGTGGTGGGCTCGTCGAGCAGCATGATCGGCGTGCCCTGGGCCAGGGCCATCGCGATCCAGGCGCGCTGGCGCTGGCCGCCGGACAGCTCGTCGACAGGGCGGTCGGCCAGGTCGGTGGTGCGGGTGGCGGCCAGCGCGGCGGCCACGACGGCCTCGTCCTCGG
>JBOGEA010000315.1:0-7018 GCA_050743205.1 Egibacteraceae bacterium
CGGCAGGCTCAAGGTGGCGTCGGCTGGGTGCAGGTTGGCCGCCCCGAGCGCGCGGTATGCCTTGCGCTCGACGCTGACCTGGCCGAACACCGTGATCAGCTTGCGGTCATGGCCTGTCTGGAGTGCGTGTGCGCTCGATCCCGTCGGCGCCGATGACGTCGTGGCGGTCGGCCTCCCGCAGCGCGCGCAGGTCGAGGTGGTCTTGGAGCAGGCGCCGCCGCGGCTCCCTCCCGCGGGTCGTGATCTTGTCCTCGATCTGCGCGTGGGTCAGCTGCCCTGTGGGTGCGCTCTCGAGGTCGGTGATGATCGACTCGAGCAGCCCTCTGGAGCGGGCGAAGGGGCTGCCGGCCGGTTCGGGCGTGTGCTCGTGCAACAGGGGCTCCTTTTCGCGTTCGGGTACACCAACCCGGAACATAGCGACAAACAGCCCACATCCTATCGACCCTCTACGCCAAACCCCTGATCACAGGCACCCCAACATCACTCCAACAGAGCCGCACCCAAAAGCATATGTCGCCCTGTACCAGAACCAGCCAGACTCGGCGCTGGCCGCGGCGCTTCGAGGAGCCCAGGTTGCGCCGGCCGGCCACCCGGTGACCGCCAGGCTCGCGGGGATCACGGCGCGCGCTCATGCCCGTTTGGGCCAGCGGAAAAGTTTCGAGGCGGCCTACCGGGACGCCATGGACCAGCGCGAGCGCCTCCCGGCTCAGGCGCCCACCGGCTTGGGAGCCAGGTCCGCGGCGCCTGCCTTGTATGGGGTGACAACGAACCTCGCCTCAGCGTGCATCGCGCTCGACCTGGGCGACCAGTCCCTGCGCCACGCCACTGACGCGCTTGGCCTGATCACGGCGGTACCCGAGGACAGCCGCTGTCCGAAGAACGAGGCGTGTGCCCGCATCGACCTCGCCATGGCGCTGGTGCCGGTCGGATCTCCGGATGAGGCCTGCGGCCTCGGCCATCAGGCGCTGTCCTCCGAGATGGACCCGTTCTCGGTGCGCCTTAACGCCCTGAAGCTGGACGCCGCGCTGCAGCGCGGCTACGCCGACCTGCCTGTCGCGCGGGAGTTCCACGAGCGCTGCCGCCTGCTCGCCCAGCCCCCGCCGTCACCGCTGGAGCCCTGAACCATCGCGCTCTCACCCGTCACGGGAGCGGCAGCCACAGGGCGGCCAGCGGGAGGGCCGCCAGCCGATCGCCGAATGACAGCGCCCTGTCACCGGTGTAGAGCACGACGCCGTGCACGAACTGACCTCCGGCTGCGTCCACGCTGTCCCGCACGCTCGCCAGGTGGCGAAAGTCGCGCTGTTGAACGGACGCGGCGGCTTGCACCTCAATGCCGCTGACCCGACCGTCGGGGGTCTCCACGACGACGTCGATCTCCGGTCCTGAGTGTGCCCGGAAGTGGTACAGGGAGATGCCGTCATCGAGGAAGGACGCCTGACGCAGCAGCTCGTTCACCACGAACGTCTCGGTGAGCGGTCCCGTCGCCGGGCAGGTGGGATCGGCAAGCGACCGCTCGTCGAGACGGAGGAGGTGAGCGGCCAAGCCGCTGTCCGACAGGTACAGCTTCGGGTGCTTGGCCACGCGGGACATGAGGTTTCGCGACCAGCAGTGGCAGGTAGCTCGACTCCAGCGTGGATCGGGCCAGCGACACCTTCTCGGCCAGCCGTGCGCCCACCAACTGCTGGCCGCTCCATGCCGCCAGGGCTTCCAGCAGCTTCGGCAGCTCTGAGGCGCGCCGTATCCGGCTGATGTCGGGCACGTCCCGCTGGGTCACCGTGCGGAAATAGCCCTCGAACCATCGTCGGCGCGCGGCCGGGTCCGCAAGGCGCTGCAGCTCAGGGAAGCCACCGACGCACAGCATCGACAGGTAGGCCGGGCGCAGCGGCAGACCCACGTCGGGGAGCTGGATCAGCGGCGCGCTTGGCTTTGGGGAGAGCCGGGTCAGCGGCGCGCTCGGGGACTCCAGGAGGCGGGACAGCAACGTGTCAGCGCGTTCATCGAGTCGGCGGATCTCTCCCTGGGTGTAGGGCCACAGGTCAACGATGCCGACCCGCCCGGCCAGCGATTCCGAGATCGTGGGCACGGTCAGGAACCGTGTCGATCCGGTCAGCAGGAACTGCCCGGGTGACGGGTCGGCGTCTACCGCGGCTTTCACCGCCCGCAACAGCCGGTCGCCCGCCCGTTGGAACTCGTCGATGATGAGCGGTTTGGGATAGGCGGCCACGAACGTCTTCGGATCAGCGAGGCACGCGGCCAGCAGATCGTCATCGTCGAAGCTCACGAACGTCCCGCCACGTGCGGCATGGACCTGCTTGGCCAGCGTCGTCTTGCCGGCCTGACGCGGCCCGTTGAGCACGGTGACCCTCAGGGTGTCGAGCGTCCGGCCGACCACCCACTGTGCCCGGCGGGGCACCACCTCGATCGGGTCAGTCACCCTCACCTCCCGGCGCGCCAGAACCACCAACCTAGCATTTTTCAGGCACTGAACCTAGCATTTTTCAGGTGACTGCAACAGCCTTGAGCGTCGGCATGCGCAGTCGGCAGCCGAGTGCGCGAACGGCTAAGCACGTGAGCGCCTGGGGGCGTCAGCGGCGGACGTGGACTCGAAGCGCTGGACGGAAGGCCCGCAGGAAGCTCCTCGTCCTGCGACAACAGCCGGGCCGAGGTGTTGTGGAGGGGGTCAGTCCATGGCGGAGGCGGTCGGCCCGGAGGCTCGGACACGCTCGACGTGCTCGAAGGCCTGGCGGAGCTGGTCGAGCCACTGCGCTTGGTTGGCGCCGACCAGGCGCACGCACCAACGTGAGCGCATCGCTGCGGCTGCGGGCGACGCCCGCGTCGATCAGGGTGTCGAGCACGGCGCGCTCGGCGTAGCGCAGCCGCGTCATCGCTGGGACAGTCAGGACCGTGAACAGCCGGCGGACGTCGCCGCACTGCGCGCCCCATGACACCTTCCGGCCGAAGCGGCGCTCCGCCTCCTGGGCGATGAGAATGCGTCGCTCACGGGTGGTCTCCCGGAACCGCTCGATGCGTGCCACGCAGGGTCCCCTGGCTCGGCGTCCCCCAGCCGCCCGATTATGAGGATCTCATCGCGGTCGACCTGCACCTCGGGCGGGGCGTGAAACCAGCCCTCGGGCAGCCGCTCCACGACCCAGCGCTGGATCTGCGTCGCGACATTCATGCGCTTACAGCATTATTCATGAGGAGCTTGCGATCAATCGCGAGGAGCGGTTGCAGGTTATCAGCTTGAACGCTATCTTTTCCTAAGCCTTTTAGGCTCAGATTTAAGGTTGTTTGTGGCATGGGAGCCGTTGGGGCGGGCTCACATGGTCATGGGCTGCTTCGGGTGGGTTAACGCTGGCGCAGTGGCCGACCTCGCAACGCCGCAGTGACGTCCCCTGGCGAGCAGGTCTCACCCCAACACGCAGCAGGCGGCCGGTTTCCCCCTCCGGTCGCCTGCTTGCGTCCTGCGCTACGGTCTGCCTGGACATGGCGCAGTTGGAGCACCGGATCTGGATGGGCCGCGCGTTGGAGCAGGCGCGGCTGGCCCTGGCCACGGACGACGTGCCCGTCGGCGCGGTCGTCGTGCGTGACGGCGCGGCCATCGCCGAGGCCGCGAACCGGCGTGAGGCTGACCAGGACCCGACCGCGCACGCTGAGGTGCTCGCCGTCCGCCGTGCCGCGGCGGTCCTGGGAAGCTGGCGGCTTGAGCGCTGCGCGCTGTATGTGACGCTCGAACCCTGCACGATGTGCGCGGGCGCGCTCGTGCTCGCCAGGCTGCCCCTGCTGGTCTACGGCGCGGCCGACCCGAAGGCGGGCGCGGTCGGGTCGCTGTACAACCTGGCCGCCGAGCCGCGCCTCAACCATCGGGTAGACGTGGTGGCGGGCATCCTCGCCGACGACTGCGGGCGCCTCCTCACCGACTTCTTCCGGGCGCGCCGGGCGGCGGAATCGCGCGGCGCCCCCCGCCCCGGTACGATTCCGACTGCGGTGGAGTCGCATAGCCCGGCCTAGTGCGCGGCACTCGAAATGCCGTAGGGACCCAAATCCCTCGTGGGTTCGAATCCCACCTCCACCACCACCATCGGTCTCATGAGACCGCGCCAACGGTCAGTGGCGCAACCGCGGCGCGGTCTGTGGAAACGCGCAAGCGCTATTCGGTGGCTGCGTCTTGATGTCATCTGCATACAACATTGAGTTCACTCAGGCGTCGTGGTAAACCTTAACTCAGGTCGCGTACACGCGGGCAATCGGTCACTCAAGCGGGAAAAGGAACTTTTTGTGCGCTGGTTGAGGCTGCCATGGCTGCTCGTTTCTCTATTGATTCTTCTGTATTCGACCTCCTCCGTCGGCTATGCGGCGCAGGAGGGGATTCTCCGCGTCAGCGGCTCGACCACGGTGAACCCCGTGGCCGCTGATGCCGCGGAGGCGCTGCGCCGGGAGGGTCTGCAGATCACGGTCGATACGCAGGGCGGATCGGCGGGAGGGATCGCCCAGCTGGCAGCTGGTCAGATCGACATCGCCATGAGCTCCACACCCATCGACGACGAGGACCGTGAGCAGTTCCCGTCGATCGACTTCGTCTCCACCGAGATCGGAAGAGACGCGGTCGGCATCGTCGTGCGCCGCGAGGTCGCCGATGGCGGATTGACCAGCCTGACTCGTGAGCAGCTGCAGGCGCTGTTCGAGGGACGGGTGAGCAATTGGCAGGAGCTGGGCGGACCTGATCTTGCCGTGTTCGTCTATGACAAAGAGCCGGGACGCGGCACCCGAGAGGTGCTCGACAAATATCTTTACCCAGACGGAGATGTGCCGCAGCCGCAGGGCGACAACTTTGCCATCGTGGGAGGCAATGAGGAGCTGCGGTCAAAGCTGTTGTCGACGCCCGGCTCGGTGGGGCCGCTGTCAGTCGCCTTCGTCACCGGCCAGCCTCAGCTCAAGGCCATCGCCGTCGACGGGGTCGAGCCGACGTCTGCGCACATCCAAGACGGGAGCTACCCGATGTCCCGGCCGCTGCTGCTCGTCACGAACGGCCCGCCTCAGGGAGCGACCGCGCGCTTCGTGGACTATGTCGTGTCCGAACCTGGCCAGGCCCTGGTGCGCAAACACGGGTATCTGGACCTCGCGGCGCTGCGGTAGCTCCACGCGGCGTGTCGGTCTCCGCCCGTTGGCCGTCCTCCCGGCGAGCCGTGCTCCCTTGGGTGTCGGTCGGATCGCTGGCAGGGGCCACGATCGCTGTGCTGGCCCTCGCCGGCATCGTGGCCTTTCTCGTCGTCGGTGTCCGCTCCGGGTCGGTCCACTGGGGCGAGCTGCTCACGTCCGCTGACTGGAACCCGGCCAGGGGCCGGTTCGGGGCGGCGGCGATGGTGTGGGGCAGCGCCGCCGTGGCTGCGGTGGCGCTGAGTCTGGCCGCGCCGTTGGGGTGGGCCGCCGCCGTCGCTGTCCACGAGGTCGCGCCCCGCCGTTGGGGGAGGCTGCTCCGGGCGGGCGCCGAACTGCTCGCCGTCGTGCCGTCGATCGTGTACGGGCTGGTCGGCCTTGCCTACCTGCGGCCGTTCGTCGCCCGGCTGGCGGGAGTGCCCGGCGGCGACAGCCTGCTGACCGCGGGGCTCGTGCTCGCGGTGATGGTGCTGCCCACCGTCATCGCGGTGTCGATCGACGCGCTGGCCGGCGTGCCGGGCGGCGTGCGTGAGGCGGCGGCCGCCTGTGGCCTGACCCGCAGCGAGGTGATCCGCTCCGCGGTCTTGCCTCAGGCGCGGCGGGGGATGGGAGCCGCCGCGCTGCTGGGGCTGGCCCGGGCCCTGGGCGAGACGATCGCCGTGTTCCTGCTGGTGGGCCGGGCCGATGGGCGCATGCCGTCATCGCTGGACGAGGTCCTCACCCGGCTGCCGCGCCCGGGTCAGACGCTGACCACGAAGCTCAACGGCCCCGAGAGCGTGCTGGCGGGGACCACTGGGTCCCACTGGGCGGCGCTGTGCGCCGTAGGCCTGGTGCTGCTCGTCAGCGTGGCCGGCCTGATCGTGGTGGGCAGGAGCGCCCTGCGGCTGGGCGCTGGGGACCGGCCGTGGCGGCGGTCGATGGCCCTCCGAGGCGCCCGCCGGGGCCGGGCTGTCCGTGACCGGACGGCCCGCGCTGTCCTGCTCGGCCTGCTGGCCGTGCCGCTCGCGGTCGTCGCCGGCATCGGGCTGGTGGTCGTGGTCAGGGGAGCCGCTGCCCTGGATCCCCGTTTTTGGTGGACGCCGGCCGTGGGAGCCAGCGGGGGCGGGGTCCGCGACCAGCTCGCCGGCACGCTGGTGCTGGTCGGCGCGGCGGGGCTGATCACCGCGCCGGTCGGGTTGGGGTTGGGGCTGGTGGTGGCCGAGTACGCGCCGCGGGCGGTCGCCGACTGGCTGCGCACGCTGACGCTGACGCTTGGGGGTGTGCCCTCGATCCTGCTCGGGCTGTGGGGCTACTGGCTGTTCAGCAGCCGCCTGGGGTGGGGCAAGAGCTGGGTCGCGGGCAGCGTGCTGCTGGCCGTCGTGGCCGTACCGGCGGTCGTGATCGCGGTCGCGGCCTGTGTCGAGGCGCTGCCCCCGGCGCATCGCGAGGCCGCGCTGGCCGTGGGGCTGCGCCGCGATCAGATGGTCCGCGCGGTGCTGGTCCCCCGGGCTGTGCCCGGCCTCATGACCGGCCTGCTGCTGGGCCTGGCCCGAGCGGCGGGGGAGACCGCGCCGCTGCTGTTCACCGCGACCGTCTTCTCCGGCGCGCCCGCGCTGCCCGGCGGCGTGCGCGAGGCGCCGGTGACGGCCCTGCCCACCCACATCTTCGCCCTGGCCCAGGACGCCGCCGACCCGGCAGCGCAGCAGGTCGCCTGGGCGTCCGCTCTCGCGCTGATCACGGTCGCCGGCCTGCTGCTGGCCGCGGCCACGCTGATCCGCCGACGCTTAGAACGTGTGTGAGAAAGCGCGGCCTTGACTTGCGGGCGAAGCGAAGCGGAGCGCGGTTCAGGCGGCCAGGGGGTCCGGGGGAGTCCCCCGGAGAC
>JBOGEA010000316.1:0-7004 GCA_050743205.1 Egibacteraceae bacterium
GAGCAGAGGTGTCATCAGCGGCCCCGGATTATGCTGATGTCTTCAGCCCCGATCCAAGCAAAACCCCAGGTCAAGCCCCTGCTCCCACCGACCACTCGGCATAATCCGGCGCTCGGCATAAGCCGACTTATGTTGAACTCAACATAAGTCGGCGTAACGCACCAGCACTCCGATGCCCTCGGTCTCCCATACCCGGTCGGGCCGGTGCAGGTAGACGTTGCACAGCAACGAAAGAGACCACCCCGCCCCGCGGGGTGCCGCTGGACCTACGCTGGACCTGTCCGTCCCCCATCACTCCCGCGCGCGGCATGGCGCGCAGCAGCTTGCCGATCCCCCGGTCACAGACGCGCTCCTCGATCGCCTGCATCAATCTGTCATGTGGAATCGCCTCGAAACAGGAGGCGACGTCCGACTCAGCGATCCACCGTCGCCCTTGCCAAGCCTGGTCGATGAGGACCCGCAAGGCGTCATGCGCCCCCCGCTTGGGTCCAAACCCATACGAGCAGGACACAAAGTCGGCCTCGAAGATCGGCTCAAGCACAATCTTTGCCGCGGCCCGCACGATCCGGTCCCCGACCGCGGGAATCGACAGCGGCCGCCGCTCGGCCGTGCCGGGTTTGGGGATCCACACCCGGCGTGCCGGCAGCGGCCGCCACCTTCCCGCTTTGAACTCCCCGGCCAACTCGCCCAGCAGCCGGGACACCCCGTAGCGCTCGACCTCGGCGATAGTGGTCGCATCGATGCCTGGCGCGCCCCGGTTGTGGCGCACCGCCTCCCACGCGCACCGCGGCACGTCTCTGCGCGATAGACCTTGTCATACAGCGCGTGCAAACCGTCGTCCGGGGTCGGCCTTGGCCGCCCGGCTCAGCGTTCGTTGCAGCTATTGGACCTTAAACCTGCTGGCGGGACTAGCCACGAGGGCACTCACCGGCCTTTCCCTGCACCAAACGCGCAGACGAAGCAGCGGCCCTCACCGTCACCGGCGGTTGTGCCCTCCGCCCGTCAAGTGCGTACTACGCACCGCCTCCGACGCCCACCCGGCTCGCTGTCTGCTTCCCGGCGTAGACCGGTTATAGGACGCGACGCTCCGACAGCGCCCATCTCTCGCAGGCTGTCAGGCCGGACAGGGCCTGGCCAGTTCCCGTCATCACCTTCTCAAGCGTTCCATGCCCCCTACGCCGGACAGTCCTTGACGGCTGCGCTTCCAGGCTCTTCGCCGCTTCCATGGCCTTCGCCCTGATTTCGCGGGCTCGGCTCTCCCTGTTCCCACCGAAGTGGGACCCGTGACGACGCCGCAGGCTTCGCTTGACGCTACGGACCGCTCAGTCGCTCCCCCCAAAGGGCTTTCGACGCTGGGCTTGCCACGCCGGGGGGTTTCCCCCCGACGCCGCCAGCCTGCTACCGGGCCTCCTGGCAGCTACCCGGACCGGACTCACACCGGCAGGCGACGACGAGTTCGCGACTGTCAGATCAGCTCAACGCATCACCTCCAACCATCTGGACACACGAAACCCGCAGGTCACCCGAGGGAGTGAGGCCGTAGAGGTACAGGATTCCTCCGGATGCGGAGGAAACCTGCGTAGGGGAACCAGTGACGGCGGTGGAGCCAGCGGCCAGCGGGTGGGCTGGTCCGAGAGGCACGGGCGGCGCGAGCCGTTACACGCCAGCGGCAAGAGCCAGGGAGGTCGATGCCTGCCCGGGCGCTTGCGTCGGCAAGGCGACCTATCCCGCCGCGGATCGGTGAGCTGATCTGCGCGGATGGCGGCGGGTCCAACAGCTCCCGCAGCCGCCTGTGGAAAGCCCAGCTGGCGCGGTTGCCGCCGACACCGGGCTGACGGTCACGGTGTGTCATCTGCCGCCCGGGAAGTGGAACAAGATTGAGCATCGGCTGTTCTCCCATATCTCGATGAACTGGCGTGGGCGACCGCTGGTCAGCCACGAGGTCGTCGTCTGACTGATCGCCGCGACGACCACCCGCACGGGCCTGCGTGTCCACGCCGAGCTTGACGAAGGCGCCTATCCCAAAGGCGTCAAGGTCTCGGATGAGGACATGGCTGCTCTGCCGTTGGCCAAGCACGACTTCCACGGTGAGTGGAACTACGAACTCGCGCCCCCACCCACCTCTCTTGCCGCACTCCTCGTTCGGGTTTTCCTCGATTTTCCCCCTCCGCAGCCCATCGACGACGCTCGTCACGGTGCGGTTCTTGCGGCGATGGCCGCGTTGTGACGAGCGGCGGCACGATCTTCGCCACTGTGGGGATCAGGGGTGTGGTTGAACTCCCGTCTCGTCAGTCGAGTGCCGGGGCTGCGGCTTCCAGGGCTGGGTCGACCACGGTGAGCAAGTCCCAGACGGGGCGGACGTCGGGCATGGGCAGGGCTGGGCTGACGGTCACGCGGTAGTCGCCTGGGGGCAGGCCGTCGAAGCGGGCGATGAGCTGGCCGTCGCGGTCGCGCGGGCTCTGAGTCATCGGCAGGCGCGGGCCATCGACCGGCTCGGCGCACACGAGCAGCGGCACATCCCGGTCGCCTTCGGCGACCTCGCAGCGGACCTCGACGATGGCGCCGGCCTCGACGAGGTCACCGACGTCGATGGCGAGCTTGGCCCGCTCGTCGGCCTGCTCCGCTCTGGGCGTGGCGGTGAGCACGTGCCGCAGGGTCCGCAGCACGGCGTCGGTGGTGGGCAGCCCCACGTGGGTGTGCGGGAACGGCACGGCGTGGCGGTCGTCGCGCCACTCCGGCGGGGCGAAGCTCTGGCGGGGCACCGTGCCGTCGCCGCGCTCGTCGAGCACTGTGCCGTCGCCGCGCTGCCAGCGCTTCAGGATCCGCACCTCGCCCGCCTCCAGCTGGGCGAACTGGGCCGTGGGCTGCAGCACGCCGGCGACCACGGTACGGCCGTAAGGGCGGACGCCGGGCAGGTCGAGCGCGTCGTGGAACGCCGAGGCCTGCTCGAACAGCGCGCCGTCCGCGCCGGCCACCAGGTCTTTCGGCGCGAGCAGCCGGCGCTCGGATCCGTCGATGATCGCTCGGTAGCGGGGCAGCAGCTCGTAGGCGGAGGGCAGGCGCTGGGCGAGGCGGCGGAAGCGGGAGCGGATCCCCGGCAGCCGTGCCGGCCACCCCCGGGAGATCACGCCCAAAGCCTTGACCGCGCCGCGGAAGGGCGTGCCGAGGGTCACGACCTCGTGCGTGTCCGCCGCGCCGCCCAGCACGTCGGTGAAGTGCTGGACGATGAGCCCTCCCATCGAGTGGCAGATGAAGACGAACCCCGCGCCGGGGTGGGCGCGGCGGCGGGTGCCGAGCACTGGCCGGATCCGCCAGGCCAGCAGCGTCGCGTTGGTCCCGCAGGACAGCCGCCAGTCGTACGGGAACGCGACGAAGTTGGCCTCGTCAAGCTCGAACCGCGCTGACAGCCCGTCGATCAGCCGGTCGTAGGCGTCGACCTTGGACAGCCCAGGGAACTGCGCGAGCCGCCCGATCAGGCCGGTCGCCACCACGTCCGGCTCGGGCGTGAACCCGTCCCCCCGCAGGCCGAGCGTGCCCTCGGGGTCCAGCAGCGCCGCCGCGACCCCGGCGCCGCCCCAGATCGGACGCCCCGCCCGCTCCAGGCGGCTGCCGAGCATGCCGGGGACCACCACCACGACGTCGCGCACGGGGTATCGCATCCTGCACTCCTCCCCATCCGCTCGGGGCGTGACACTATCAGGGACATGAGTATGGGCGGGCAACGACGGGCGACAACGCCAGTCTGCGTCATCATCCGTCCGGACTACCGCAGCGGCGGGCGGTGCGCGCTGCCCCGGCTCGCCGCCGGGGTCGAGGAGCTGGCCATGCTTCTCGAAGACCACGACATCGCTGTCGCGCAGCGACCCGTCGAGCGGGTCGGCCACGCATGGCAGGCCATCGAGGGCATGGGAGGAGACGGGACACTCCTGGTGTATGTCGGCGGTCACGGGCTGCTCAAAGCGGGTCACCACTACACCGCGCTGGACACCACGCCGGCCACACCGAACTCGGCCAACGCGCTGTGGACCCACCAGGTGGCCGAGCTGCTGGCCGACGCCGGTCGCGACGTCGTGCTGTTCGTGGACACCTGCTTCGCCGGCGCGAGCGCCACCGCCCTCCAGCAGGCGCTTGAGGCGCTGGCCGCCACCCCGACCAGCGCCGGCTTCGGGGTCGTCGCCGGCTGCCGGGCGTTCGAGACCGCCGAGGACGGCGCCTTCGTCGAGGCGCTGCTCAGGCTGCTGCGCGAGGGCTCCCGTGAAGACCCGGCGGCCTGGACCCCCCAGGACGAGGCCATCCGGCTGGGCGCGCTGGTGGCCGAGCTGCGCGCCTGCGGCGTGGAGGTCAGGGAGGTGCTGGTCCACGGCGCGAGCGAACTGCGGGTCATCCCCAACCCGCGCTATGACCCCGCCGAGCCCGAGGGACGCGTCCACGTCAAACTGCGCCTGCGCCTGCGCCGCTTGAGCGCCGGGGCCGAGACCCACCTGCTGGACAAGTCGGAGGGGTTCGTCGGGCGGGTCGGCCTGCGGGCCGAGATCGCGCGGTGGCTCGAGACCGCGCGTGAGGGCATGTTCGTCGTCACTGGCGGCCCCGGCACCGGCAAATCCGCGTTGATGGGGCTGCTCGCGCGCCAGACCGTAGGCGACGAGTGGGCCCGAGGCCTGGACAGCGGCCCCTGCCTGCCAGAGGACACGTTCGACGTCATCGTGCACGCCCGCCAGAAGACGCTCGAGCAGGTCGAGGCCGAGCTGGCGACCGTGGCCGACGCCGGTGCCGGGGGCTGCACGATCCTCGTCGACGCGCTCGACGAGGCGGTCGCCGGCGAGTCCATCGGGATTGCCGCGCACCTGCGCTCGCTGTCGCGCCGGGGGGGCGTCCGCCTGGTGGTCGGCACGCGGCCGAGCCCGGTGGTGGCCACCCGCCTGAGCGTTGAGGATCCCCTGCTCGGCGAGCTGGAGCCGGCTGTGCTCCGCAACCTCGAGGAGCTGGACGGCACCACCGCCGACATCGCCGAGCTGCTGCGAGCCGTGCTCAAGGCGCCCGGCTCGCCGTATGCCGGGCTCGACGTGACCGAGCTGGCCGGCGAGGTGGCGAAGCTTGTGACCCCCAGCTTCCTGTTCGCCCACGCCGCGGCCCGCTGGCTGACCAGCCAGCCCGAGCCCGTCACCGAACAGGCGAACTGGAGAGCGCGCCTGCCCGATTTCGGGCGCGACGAAGCCCTGGGCGCGCTGATCGACCAGGACCTGGCCGCCCGGTTCACCGGCGGCGACCTGGACCGGGTGCGGGACCTCCTGCGCGCGCTGGCGTGGGCCGAAGGTCTGGGCCTGCCCCGGTACACGATCTGGCCGGAGTTGGCCGAGGCACTGTCGCCCGGGGCGACGCCCCGCTACGGCGACCCGGACGTCACCTGGGTGCTGCACGAGGCGGGCTGGTACCTGACCGAAGCGGGAGAAGACGGTCAGACCGTCTACCGCCTGTTCCACCAAGCGCTGGCCGACCACTTCCGGGAGGAGACCCGCCGTGGCCGGCATGACCATGAGATCCAAGACCATGAGGTCCAGGCGCGGCTGGTTGAGCGGCTGCGATCGTTGACCGGCCGCGCGGGCGGCTGGGAGCGGGCCGATCCCTACGTGCTGCACTACCTCATCGCCCACGCCGAACAGGCCGTCGCCCACCCCGACCAGGCCGCCACGGCAGCGATCGCCGAACTGCTGGACGACCCGCGGTTCGTGACCCGAGCGGATCCCGCCCGCCTGGCCCGCGCGGCGCTCCGCTTCCGGGGCAGGATCAACGGTGCCACCGCCCGCCTCCTCCCGTACTGCGTCCACGAGTTCGCCCCGCTCAACGCCTCCGAGCGCCTGGCACTGCTCCACCTCACCGCCTTCCAGGAGGACCTGCCCGACCCTCAAGCCTCCGCCCGTTCCCGGTCTCCGTGGGCCGCACAGTGGGCGGCATGGCGACCCTCGACGGCGCTCATGGTCCTCAGGGGCCACGACGGCTGGGTGGAAGCGGTGGCGTTCTCCCCTGACGGCACCACCCTTGCCACCGCCGGCGCCGACGCCACCGTGCGCCTATGGGACCCCGCCACCGGCCAGCAGACCGCCACCCTGTCCGGCCACCACGGCCGGGTGTTGGCGGTGGCGTTCTCCCCCGACGGCACCACCCTCGCCTCCGCCGGCGCCGACGCCACCGTGCGCCTGTGGGACGTCGCCACCGGCCAGCACACCGCCACCCTCACCGGCCACACCGGCTGGGGGTGGGCGGTGGCGTTCTCCCCTGATGGCACCACCCTCGCCACCGCCAGCGACGACGCCACCGTCCGCCTATGGAACCCCGCCACCGGCCACCACACCGCCACCCTCACGGGTCACAACGGTGGGGTGCGCGCGTTGGCGTTCTCCCCCAACGGCACCACCCTCGCCACCGCCAGCGCCGATCGCACCGTACGCCTGTGGGACGCCACCACCGGCCACCACACCGCCACCCTCACCGGCCACGCAGAGTGGGTATCTGCAGTGGCGTTCTCCCCCGACGGCACCACCCTCGCCACCGCCAACTACGAGGACGCTACCGTCCGCCTATGGAACCCAACCACCGGCCAGCACACCGCCACCCTGTCCGGCCACGCAGAGTGGGTATCTGCGGTGGCGTTCTCCCCCAACGGCACCACCCTCGCCACCGCCAGCGCCGATCGCACCGTGCGCCTCTGGAACCCGGCCACCGGCCAGCAGACCGCCACCCTCACCGGCCACGACGGCGGGGTGCGGGCAGTAGCGTTCTCCCCCGACGGCACCACCCTCGCCACCGCCAGCGACGATCACACCGTACGCCTCTGGAACCCCGCCACCAGCCGCCAGACCGCCACCCTCACCGGCCACGACGGCGGGGTGCGGGCAGTAGCGTTCTCCCCCGACGGCACCACCCTCGCCACCGCCAGCGACGATCGCACCGTACGCCTGTGGAACCCCGCCACCAGCCGCCAGACCGCCACCCTGACCGGCCACGAC
>JBOGEA010000317.1:0-6985 GCA_050743205.1 Egibacteraceae bacterium
CCTGGACCCGCTTCATCATCAGATCGACGATCGACTTGACCTGCTCACGGGTCAGCTGATGAAAGACGATCACCTCGTCGATCCGGTTGAGGAACTCAGGCCGGAAATGGCGCTTCAGCTCCTCGTTGACCCGCTCCTTCATCCGCGTGTAGACGTCACGCTCGTCGTTCTTGGCGGCGAACCCCATCGCCTGCGCGCCCAGGTTCCGCGTGCCCAGGTTCGACGTCATGATCAGCACGGTGTTCTTGAAGTCGACCTGTCGGCCCTGCGCGTCGGTCAGACGGCCGTCCTCCAGGATCTGCAGCAGCGCGTTGAAGACATCAGGGTGGGCCTTTTCGACCTCGTCGAACAGCACGACGGAGAACGGACGGCGGCGGACCGCCTCGGTCAGCTGGCCGCCCTCCTCATAGCCGACATAGCCGGGCGGGGAGCCGATCAGCCGGGACACGGTGTGCTTCTCCATGTACTCCGACATGTCGAGGTGGATCAGCGCGTCCTCGTCGCCGAACAGGAACTCGGCCAACGTCTTGGCCAGCTCGGTCTTGCCCACGCCGGAGGGGCCCAAGAAGATGAACGAGCCCGACGGCCGCTTGGGGTCCTTCAGACCCGACCGGGTACGGCGGATCGACTTGGAGACCGCATCGACGGCCTCCCCCTGCCCGATGATGCGCTTGTGGAGCTCGCCCTCCATCCGCAGCAGCTTGGCGGTCTCCTCCTCAGTCAGCTTGAACACCGGGATGCCGGTCCAGTTGGACAGCACCTCGGCGATGTCCTCCTCGTCCAGGGTCAGCACCGAGTCCATGCCATCGGACTTCCACTCACGCTCACGCGCGGCCTTGCGCTCCAGGACCCGCTTCTCCTCATCACGCAGGCGCGCGGCCTTCTCGAAGTCCTGCTCATCGATCGCGGACTCCTTGAGCTTGCGGATCCGCCCGGCCTCGTCCTCCAAATCCTTCAGGTCCGGCGGGGCGGTCAGGCGGCGGATGCGCAGACGCGAGCCGGCCTCGTCGATGAGGTCGATCGCCTTGTCGGGCAGGAAACGGTCGGAGATGTAGCGGTCGGCGAGGTTGCCCGCCGCGACCAGCGCATCGTCGGTGATGGTCACGCGATGGTGCGCCTCGTACCGGTCGCGCAGGCCCTTGAGGATCTCGATCGTATGGGCGACCGTCGGCTCCTCGACCCGGATCGGCTGGAACCGCCGCTCCAAAGCCGCGTCCTTCTCCAGATGCTTGCGGTACTCGTCGATCGTCGTCGCGCCGATCGTCTGCAACTCCCCGCGCGCAAGCATCGGCTTGAGGATGCTGGCCGCGTCGATCGCACCCTCGGCCGCGCCAGCGCCGTCAGCCACCGGCTCTAACGCTGCAAGAGTTGTGCTGTCGCCCCACTGTGTAGGAGTGTGGCTCGTCAGACAAGCCGGCTGGTGAAACCGGCGTCGGCGAGCCGTTGATATGCGCCCTGCACCTCGGAGGACATCTCCTGTTCGATCGCGAAACCCCGTTTTGCGTATTCGGTGATGCGCTGAGTGTCGCCCACGAGCATGTCAATGACGCGCTTCGTATCGCCGATGCTGGTGATGTATTCGTCCAGCCGAAGCGGGTGAGAAGCGCAGAGCACTTCGACTTCGGGCCACAGTTTCTTGCATGTGGCGAAGGCCCGCCGCTGCTGGTATGGGCGGGAGACGAGCAGGATCGAGCGTACGGCCACGCCCTCGTTCGTCAGGAGTTGACGAGTGAACTCAATGTTCTGTCCTGTATTGACAGCCATGGGATCTATGCGGATTGCACTCGGCGGCACGCCGAGTGCAATCGCATGATCCCGATAGTGGACGGCTTCACCGCATGGAAAGCGATCGATCGTAGTTGGTGTGTTTGCGCCGGTGAACACGGCGAGTGGGAACATCCCGCGATGGAATAACTCGGCGATGAATGTGGCGACACCAAGGTCATGACTTCCCAACCCGATTCCGACATCGCAGGGGTGGAGGTCATGGTGCATGTTGTGGTAGTCCCAGAGAATCTCAACATCTGAGCGGAGTGAGTCAGGCAGGGTACTTACGTGAGCGGACATCAATACGGCCTCCTGTGGATGTATTCCGGGACGCCAAGCTTCTTCTCAGAAGAACGGCATGTTACCTGGATACTTCGGGGCAGCTCTACGGCCTGTCCGACGGTTCAGTTCGGTGGACGCCCATGCGTTGAGCGAGTTCGATCGTCCGGGATGGTAGGCGGGGATGGCGCAGCATGTCACGAACGAGCCGGCGGGACAGCCGGTGGTAGCGGACCTGCTCGGGGGCTTCGTGTTCGGCATCGAGAAGCAGATCAAGGGCTTGGTCGACGTGGTTGTAGCGGGCGAAGGCGCGGGCAGTCTCGATTGCGTGCCGCACCCGCCGCTCAATGGGTAGGCCGGTGGTGTCGATGCGGGGGCCAAGGTCGACGGCGACCTGCACGTCGCCGAGTTCTATGGCGGCAGTGACGCGGTGAATAGCGACGTTGGTGGGGCCGAACGCGGTCCACAGGTGGTTGGCGTCGTGGGCGAGGCGGCGGGCGGATTCCTCGGCTTCGGCGAGGAACGTGGTGGTGTCCTGCCGGTCGCCGTGACGGGAGGCGGCGAGCGCACCGACCAGGTGGAGCATTCCGTACACCGACAGGTACTCCGGTGAGGCGACGCCGAGGCCGGGTTGCAGGTGATCGGAGGCGGCGCGGGTGAGCGAGACGGCCTGTTTGTACTCGCCGATGGACAGCAGGGCATGGGCCACGGACCGGTACAGCGATCCAATCATAAGCTCGCTGCCGGAAGCGTGCGCAGCGGTCAGGCCTTTGGTCGCGGAGATAAAGGCGACGTGGGCTTCATCGAGTTTGGTCAGGAACACGGTGGCCAGTTGGTGCACGCTAGCCAGAAGCCGGTGGGCGCGCAGCCCATTATCGCTGCCGGTGCCGTAGTGCTGGCAGGCGGTCTGCGCGTCGGTGATCAGCAGCGGCAACCGGCGGGTCAAACGGGAGTATTGGGAGCGCTGGTAGTCGTCCCACTTCACAGCGATCTCCCGCGCCAGCAGGGCGAGACGCACCTGCTCGTCGGGTGGCGCATCGGCGAGTAGGAACTGACGGTGGTCCGTCAACGCCGCCCGCAGCGCGGAGACGGCGCGGTTGCCGGACTCTTCGGTCCCTTTCATCAGGGCCGGCTCGCCGATCAGGTCGCCGAGGGAGATATCGAGGGCGAGGGCGAGGCGGCGGATGACGGACAGCCTGTCCAGCGGGATCCGGTTGTGCTCGACCTTGCGCAGCCAGTCTGCGGTGCGGTCGATGAACCCAGCGAGAATCTCTTGGGGCAGTCCTCGCCGTTTGCGGTAGAACGCCACCCGCTCACCGATGGTCATGTTGTCTGTCATCCCACGCACGACAGCTACCTCTCAGGTTCGCAAGCGATGACCCCAGAAAATTCTTCCCGGTTAGCGACCGAACGTGGGCCTAGGCTGACATCCACACGGATCGACCGTCTTCGCCTTCGGCCGGGCCACTGAGAAAGAAAGGCCAGCAGCCGCGAGCCGAAGGGCGAGGGGCTGATTCGCTCGAGCGGCATCAATCGCCCCGGCTCATCACGGCACGGCCCAAACAGGCCGGGAGGAGGGACGCAGTGCTGACCACACACAGACGTCTCAAAGGCTGCGCCGTCGTCCGACGGCGCAGCCGAGGTATCAGCCACCCTGGAACGGGCTGCGCGCCACGGCTGCGCAGGAGATCAACACCCACGTCAATGACGCCAATCTATGCGTGCTGTCGGAGTCCGCATGGCCGTGTGGCTGTCAGGAGGGAGCTGCTGGAGTGCCGGACCGGTGCCCGGGTGCTGGTCGTGCATCCCGCCAAAGGAGCGGTCAAGACGGTTGCGCTGCTACAAAACTCGCGACGACGATGCCACCAGATTTCCCGCCTAGGTCTCGCCATCGATGCTTTTACCCGTGAGTCGCTGTCCCGGCTCGGGTTCGCCGAACTCGAGACCCTGCGTTACCACCAGCCCGCAGCCTGATGTCCGCCACACCGACGTGCCACATCGGCCCGTTGGGCCTTTCAGGCGTACTCGCGGCCCGGCCGGAACAGGCAACGCGGGACAGGCGCGGGTTCGTCGCGGTCCTCGGCCCGCCGGCCGTGGGCAAGAGCACCGTGAGCGAGGCACTGGCCGACCGGCTCGGCGGGCGGGTGTTCCGGTTGCGCGAGTTCGCCTATGACTACCGTAGCCAGCCCGGCGTCGACGAGCGCCTGTTCGACACCACCGATGCGCTGGGCTGGTTCGGCGAACAGACCGTCGCCGTCCTGCTGGACGCCGCCTTCCTTCACGCACAGTTCTCGGCCCCTGACCTGATCGTACTGGAGAACCTCCCCGGCAGCCTCCCCCAGCTTCAGCTGGTCGACCGGCTCGCGCGGTCGCTGGGTGCTGCGCTGGCCGTCGTCGAGCTAACCGCGCCGGACAGCGCCGTCGCGGCTCGGGCACGCACCCGGCGGGTCTGCCTGACCTGCGAGCCAGATCCACGCCGTGACCCCCACCGGCCCGCCAGCCCCAGCACGCACAACCCCGACCAGTGCGGCCACTGCGGCGGCCAGTTGCGTCGTCGCCACGGCGACCACCCGCACTTGTTCGCCATCCGGCTGGAGCGGTTCCGCAGCCGCATACCCACGATTCGCCGGGAGGCAGCGGCTCTGCAGCTGCCCTACCAGGCGGTGGACGCGACCTGCGATCCCAGCACCTGCCTGAAACACACCGAGGCGGCACTCGCTGCCGCCGTGACGTAGCCCACGTGCTCGCGCCACGGTGCGAGCACGTCTGAAGGGAGGACTTCGCATGGCTGCCATCCCCCTGGCCACCCCGACCGTCTGCCGGCCGGAGAACCGATACCCCAACGAGCGGGACGCCTACGGCCATGCTCGGCTGCCCGGCAGCGCGCACGACGCGACGCCGCAGCGGGTCGACAAGATCCTCTACGGCCGGTTCCGCAACGTCTACCTCTACATCACCGAACGCTGCCAGCTGCGCTGCGAGCACTGTTACATGGGCGAGCGGCTGGAGCGGGCACTGAAGATGCCCTTCGACCAGATCACCCGCACGTTGACGACCTGGAGGCAGCTCGGCGGGTCGAAGCTGACTATCCTCGGCGGAGAGCCGACCCTGCACCCGGACTTCATCGAGACGATCCGCCACGCCAAGGCTCTGGGCTACGAGCATGTGATCACTACCAGCAATGGGTTGAAGCCGGCGATTCGCAAGTTCCGGTGCATGGGACCCGACGACTTCGCCTATATCCAGATCAGCCTAGATGGCGGGTCAGCCGACAGCCACGACCAGGTGCGCGGAACCGGCACGTTCGATGAGGCCCTGCGCAACGTGGCCGAGCTGGTGGAGCGCGGCTTCGACACCCGGATCATCTGCACCGTTAACCGCGTTAACTCAGGCGACGCCCTGCGGCTGCTCGACATCGCCGACGATATCGGTGTGTCCCTGGTGAAGTTCCACGTCTTCTCCGTCATCGGCTCTGGTCACGGCGCCGCCGAGTGGGGCATGCAGCCCTTGGAGTGGGTCGAGTTCTACGAGCAGCTCGAACGCGCCGCGCTCGGCCACAAGACGCGGGTGTGGTATCAGCCCTCCTACGCCCGCCGCGAGCGCATCGCCGGCTACGCCGCGGACGGCTATCGCGGCTGCATCGGCCGCACCCTAGACCGGATCTCGATCTTCCCGGACGG
Organism: Egibacteraceae bacterium; assembly: GCA_050743205.1. Taxonomy (GTDB): domain Bacteria; phylum Actinomycetota; class Nitriliruptoria; order Euzebyales; family Egibacteraceae; genus JBOGED01. Next base: position 5,727 of record JBOGEA010000317.1, read on the forward strand.
CCGGGCCTACGTCTGCAGCTTCCTGTTCGACACTGACCTGAACTTCGCAAACATGGTCGACGGGCATGTCAAGCTCAACCGCGGCGACAACGAGTTCGACCTGTTCACCCGCGTGCTCACCCAGCCCAGTTGCGGAGGCTGCAAGGCCCCGGGCGCCTGCATGGGCGGCTGCCCGGCTGAAGAACTCGTCATGGGCTCGGCCTCCTGCGCCACTGAGCCCGACATCGTGCCGGTCTGCCGGCTCTGGAAGGCCGACGTTCCGACTGGGTGACCCACCCGACCTGCTGGTCAGGCGCTTACCCACTGCGACGGCGTCCCGCCATTCGTGAGCAAGAAGAAGACCAAGAGAAAGCGAGCTGCGCATGTCACGCTACCGCGCCTGCATCGACGTCCACCTGATCCTGCGTCGCGGCGAGGAAATCCTGCTCGGCCAGCGGCAGAACAGTGGCTTCGCCGACCGCAGCTGGCATCTGCCCTCCGGGCACACCGAGGACGGCGAGTCGGCGACCGCCGCACTCATCCGGGAAGCCGGTGAGGAGATCGGAGTCGACATCGACCCGGCCGAGGCACAGTTCGTGCATCTGATGCACCACCGCACCGACTCCGGCCGTATCGCCCTGTTCTTCCAGGTCACCCGCTGGAACGGCGAGCCGACCAACCGCGAGCCGGATAAGTGCGCCGGGTGGGACTGGTTCGCCCTCACCGACCTGCCCATCGACATGATCCCATATGCGGCCGAAGCCATGGAGCACTACGCCAAGGGCGCGGTCTACGCCGAGCGTGGCTGGAAGTAGACCGATGACTGCGGACCGTCCCCTCGACCTGGTATGCGTTAGCTACCTCGCCGACGCCAAAGTGCTACGGGTCGCGGCCTACCCGCAGGCCAACCACGGCGCGGTGGTCCTCGAGACGGTCACGTCGATTGCCGCCGACGGTCCGCTCACCGCATTGATCGCCTCCTCGCTCGGGCTGCGCGTTGGCCTGGTCGCCAACCATGTCGGTGCCGACCGGGCCGGGCAGCGTCTCGTCCGCTGGATCGAGGCCGCCGGCATCCACCACGCCATCAGCCACGACACCGACACCAGCACGCCTCAGCTCACCGTGGTCACCGACGACGCCGGCACCCGCACCTGGTTCGCCTGGCTCGACCACGCCTACGCCCAACTCCGCGTAGCCGATCTGCGCCCGCTCACCCAGGCGCGTCTGGCCTACATCGACTGCTACGGGGCCATCGCCGCGGCCGCCGCACGGGCGGCGGC
>JBOGEA010000318.1:0-6976 GCA_050743205.1 Egibacteraceae bacterium
GCGGAATACCGCCGCGATCCAGCACCAAACTACCGTCAACCGGCGCGCTGCCGTCCCACCCGCCCACGCCTCGTCGGGCCGGGGCGCACCCGCTAGACGGAGATGAGCTCGATGTGGGCGCCGGCTGCCGCCGCGAGGGGGCGAAGGTCGTTGGGGTCCGAGGTGAGGATCTCGTCGCCGTCGTGGGCGAGGAGCACGACCGCCGCGTCGATCACGTCACAGCCACCGATGACACCCAGCAGCCGGCCGGCACGGCGGCCCAGGCTGTCGTCGAGGCCGGTGACCTTCACTCCGGCGAGCAGTCGGGCGAGATTCGCCTGCCGGCCGGTCCCGCCACGCCACACCTGGCCGACCACGCCACCGTGCGTGATAGGCGCCCGGCCTGCTGACCGCTCGCGTTTGAGGAGCGCGATCATGTCACGATCACCGCGCTCCATGGCCACGAGCGCGCCAGCGTCGAGCACGAGGGTCACGCCACCCCCCGCTCTTGTGGAGGATCGCCCGCGTCCCCAGCGCCGCGTACGACGATGGCGCGGGCACGGGCTCGGCGGGTTGCGTCTCGTATCTCGACGTCGGTGATCTCGCCATGCTCGGCCTCGTAGGCGGCGAGGAACTCGTCGAGGCCACGCATCCGCTGCTCGTGGTCGACTTGGCGGCGCAGGGCATCGTTGACCCACGCGCTCAGGTTGTCGGCGCGGCCATCAGCCACGGCTGCGCGTGCCGCCGCCACAAGGTCAGCGTCCACCGACACAGACAGTCGCTGCTTTCCATTCATGCAATCATCGTAGAAGTTTCCTACGTTCGTGGCAAGGTGCCGATCCATGAGCGCAACGGCCGGGGTGCTCACGGGGCGGTGGGATCGTGGACGGCGGTGAGGACGCCGTCGCCGATGTCGAAGATCATGGCGTGGAGGTCGGGGTCGGCGTGCACGGCGTCGTTGAAGGCGCGGATGGCCATGGTGTCCTCGTCGGCCACGCCGGGGTCGGGGACGCGCCCGCCCCACAGGACGTTGTCGGCGATCAGCAGGCCTCCCGGACGCAGCAGCCGCTTCGCGTGGTCGAGGTACTCGGGATACTCGCTTTTCATCGCGTCGAGGAACACCATGTCGTAGCTGGCGTCGGCGAACTTCGGCAGCACCGTCAGGGCTGCGCCGAGGATCGAGCGGACCCGGGCGGTGACTCGCGCCTCGGCGTACGCCCGCTGCGCCAGCGCCTGGTTCTCACGCGAGATCTCGATCGTGGTGAGGGCGCCGCGCGCGTCCATCCCGCCGATCAGCCACAGGCCGCTGTATCCTCCGCCCGAGCCGACCTCGATCACGTGGCGGGCGCGCGTCGCGCGGGCGAGGAAGCGGAGCAGCGCGCCGGTCTCGGCGGCTACGGCTGAGATGTCGGCCTCTTCGCTGCGGGCACGGGCCGCGCGCAGCGGCTCGTCCTCGCGTTCGAGCCAGGCGCGGACATAGGCTTGCATCTGCTGATCGCTGTGCACGGCGGTCGCTGCCCTCCTGGTCCCCGCGGGTTGGGAAGGGCACACTATCGCCCACGCGTCTGCGGCGGGAAACTGGGGAACCCTGGCACGGCGCGCCGACGTTTCCCACAACCGACAGGACTCCGTGCCGCTGTGGGAGGTGGGCGCTGACTACAGTGGATCGCAGGCCGCTGAAGGGCGGCGTTCAGCGAGCGACAGGGGGTCGGGTGAGCGGGCAACCGGAGCCGCCTGACCCGCGCCCCTCCCGGGAGGAGGTCGCCGACCGCTACGGCCGCAAGATCTACAACTTGGCCTACCGGTTGGCGGGCAACCCCGAGGACGCCGCCGATCTGGCGCAGGACGTGTTCGTCCGTGTCTACCGCAACCTCGACCGTTACGAGCCCGGCACGTTCGACGGATGGCTGTACCGGATCACCAAGAACCTCTTCCTGGACCAGCTGCGGCGCCGGCGGCGTTTCCGCATGGAGCCGCTGGGGTCCGAGGAGTGGGCGCAGCCGGTGTCCACCGAGCCAGGCCCGGCTGATCTCGTCGAGCGGCGCACGCTGGAGGCCAGCCTTGAGGATGGGCTGCGCCGCCTGAGCGCCGATTTCCGCCTCGCGGTCGTGCTCTGCGACGTGGAGGGACTGACCTATGAGGAGATCGCGGCGGTCACTGGCTGGCCGATGGGGACCGTCCGATCCCGGATCCACCGCGGTCGCAAGCAGCTGCGCGGGCACCTTGAGCGTGCCCGTGAGGCAGAGAGCGCGCGTGGGTAGTGGACGGCTGCGCCGGGTTCGAGGAGCTGCTGTCCGCTTGGCTGGACGGCCAGATCGCCGCCGCTGACCGCGCCCGGATCTCCGCTCATCTCGACGAGTGCCCGCGGTGCCGGGTGAGCCTGGAGGCGCTCGCCCGCACGCGTGCGCTGCTGCGCAGCGTGCCGGTGCGGCAGGTGCCGGTGGGACTGTTCTCCATGTTGGCGGTCGACCTGCCGCCGGACGTGGCTCAGCGGGGGCGTGTGGGAGGGCGGGCGGTGGCGGTGTTCGCGGTCCTGACCGGCCTGGTCGGGGGAACGGCCTTCGGATTGGGAGGCCAGCCCGAGCCGGCGCAGCAGCGGGTGGCGGTGCCGGTCGACGTCTACGCCGTCGACCACCTCGTGCGGACCGTCGGCCTGCCGCTCCCGACCCCGGTCCTCGGTTCATGACCGCTGGCGCGCACCGGGCCGTCCAGCGGCTCGCGCTGCTCGTGGCCCTGCTTGCCGTCCTGTCCTGCCTGGTCGCCACACCGGGGGACGCGCGCGAGCGGGCAGGCGCCGCGGACGCCGCGGGGACTGACTGGCGGGTGCTGCTCGGCCGTGCCGCTGGGGCGATCCGGACGACCGCGTTCACTGGCGAGGCGATCTCGGTCACGTGGCTCGACGGCCAAGAGCGCGTCCACAGGTCCAGCGTGCGCAACGACCCGGCCGGTGAGCTGGTGCTGGGGTCGGACGACGGCACGACCGTCCTGATCGGCCAGGGCGGTGCGGGGCTGCTCGACAGCCAGGGCGGCTGGTTCCTGGCGGTCCCCGTGGACACCGATGATCCACGCGAAGCCTTCACGGCGCTTGAGGCGAAATACCGGGTTACGGCCCTCTCCCCAGAGCAGGTCCTGCACCGCTCCTGCGTTCTCCTGGAGATTCACCGGCGTTCCGACGGCAGCCTGCGTGAGCGGCTGTGGATCGACGAGCAGACAGGCCTGCTGCTGCGCCGCGAGACCTACGACGGAGGTCGATCACCCGTCCGCGTGGCCGCCTACCTGTCGCTCGACTTCGCTCCCTCCGGCTTCGGCGGTGACATGGGACCGCCGGTGGCCACTCCCGCCCAGCTGCGGCGCCAGGATGCCCTACCGGTCGGGCCGCAGGGGCTGGAGGCGCTGAGGGCGGCTGGCTGGACCGTGCCGGAGGCGCTGCCGGGTGGCTACCAGCACATGAAGGTCTACGCGCTGTCCTCAGGCGAGGCCCAGCCGCTGCAGGCCATGTACTCCGACGGGCTCTACCACGTGTCGGTGTTCCAGCAGCACGGCGGCATCGACTGGGCCTCGCTGCGCCCGGGTGCCCAGCGGGCGGCGGATCTCGACTGGGTGGCCTATCACTGGCCAGGCTCGGTCCCCTCGGCGTTCGTCTGGGAGGCCGCCGGGCGCGTGTACGCAGTCGTCGGCGACGCGCCCGCCGGGGACCTGCATGCGATCGCCCAGGCGCTGCCGCGACCCCAGCCGCCCCCGCTCGGGCGCCGGCTGACCCGCGGTCTGCGCCGGCTCTGGTCGTGGGTGTCCCCGTGGAGCTGAGAACCGCATGACTGAGTACGGCTACCCGCTGCAGCTCCCGGAGCCGCCCCGGGGGCCCCGCGACCCCCGGCCTCGGGTGGCGGTGGTCGCGCTGCTCTCGGGTCTGCTGGGCGCGCTGCTGGGCAGCGGGATCTCGGTGTGGATCCTCAGGCCGGATACGGCCAGCCCGCAACCGCCGGCCGCGGTGGTCCAGGAGGTCCTGGCTCCCACCGTCATCGCACCCGGTGAGGGGCAGCCGGATCGGATCACGGCGATCGCCGCGGCGGTCCTGCCCTCGGTCGTCCAGGTCGACATCAGCGCCACCGGCGGGGCGAACGCCCTGTCAGGCAACGGCTCAGGGGTGATCTACCGGTCCGACGGGTTCATCGTCACGAACAATCACGTCGTCGCCGCCGCGACGAGGATCCTGGTGCGATTCGACGGCGGGGGCTCCATGCCCGCCCGCGTCGTCGGCACTGATCCCCTGAACGACCTGGCCGTGATCAAAGTCGACGCCGTGGACCTGCCCGCGATCCAGATCGGCGACCCGTCGAGGGTGCGGATCGGCGATCTGGCGATCGCCATCGGCAGCCCCTTCGGCCTCTCAGGGTCCGTGACCGCCGGGATCGTCAGCGGCCTCGGCCGGCCGCTCGACTTCACGACCCCTGAGGGCGACCCGGTCCAGCTCGTGAACGCGATCCAGACCGATGCGCCGATCAACCCCGGCAACTCGGGAGGCGCGCTGGTCGGGGCTGACGGCAGGCTCATCGGCATCAACTCGGCGATCTTCACGAACGGCGAGCTCACGAACGCCGGTGTGGGCTTCGCCATCGCCTCCGACACCGTCGTCCGGGTGGTCGACCAGCTCATCGCCGAGGGAGTCGTCCGCTACTCGTTCCTCGGCATCCAGGGGCAATCCGTCAGCCCCGACGATGCGGCGCGCCTCGGGGTGCAGGGAGGCACGCTCATCACGCGGGTCGAGCCCGGCGGCCCCGCCGACCGTGCGGGGCTGCTGCGCGACGACGTGATCATCGAGGCCGACGGCGAGCCCATCCAAACGATGGACGGCCTGGTTGCACTGCTGCGTGAGCGTCCTGTCGGACAGCGGATCCGCCTCACCTATATCAGGCAGAGCTCGCGGCAGACCGTGGATGTCGTGCTCGCGGAGCGACCGGCGACGTAAGATCTCTGGTGTATGGACGTCGGCTTCTTCGAAATCTTGATGCTGAGCATCCTCGCGCTCGTGATCTTCGGGCCGGAGCGGCTGCCTGAGCTTGCTCACAACCTCGGAAAGATGATCGCGAAGTTCCGCCGGGAGGCCAACAGCACGCTCGACGATCTGCGCCGCGCCGCCGACCTCGACGACCTTCACGAACTGCGTGATCTGCGGGCCGAGCTGCGGGCGACGTCGCTTGACTTCAAGGCGAAGTCCTTCCTGACTGGCCCGATGGCCTCAGATGCCCGGCCGACGGCCCCTGCCACCGAGACCGTACGCGCTGATCTTGAGCCGCCCTACGACACGGACGCGACGTGAGCGCTTCCCGCCAGGCGCGGTGGGTTCGGCGCGCGGGGCTTGGCGTGGGGCTGCTGACAGGGACCTGGTACGCGCTCGCCTCCGCGGGCGTCCAACGCGCCGACGTGCGTGTCGGCGACGCCCTGCGGCGATGGGGGACGCCCGGCCTGGACGGGGTGGTGCGATCGACGACCGACCTCGGTTCCGCCTATGCGGCGACCGGCGTCGCCGCCGGCCTTGCGCTGACCGGTCGGCGTCAGGCGGCGGCGGACGTGCTGGGGGTCGGGTTCGTCGCGTGGAACCTGGCACAGGCGAACAAGCGGTTCGTCCGCCGCGCGCGCCCTTACGAGGCTGACGGTGTGCGCCGGCTCATCCGGCGGCCGGCCGGCTCTTCCTTCCCCTCAGGACACGCGGCGGTGGGCGTGGCGGTGATGAGCGTGCTCGCCGATCACAGCCGCAACCCAACCGGCCGGCGGCTGCTCCAGGCCCTCGCCGTGTACGTGCCGGTCAGCCGGGTCTACGTCGGGGTGCACTATCCCACGGACGTGATCGGCGGCGCGGGACTGGGCCTGGCGCTCAGCTCGCTGTGGCGGGGACCGATCGCGGCGGCGAACCGTGCCGCCGTCGCCGTGGGCTGGCGCATGGCCGTGCCTGCGATGCGCGCCGCTGCCTGGGCAGCTCTGGGCGTCGGGCTGCGGATGCGCCAGGCGACGGCGACGGCTCAGCCAGACGCCGCATCCCGCGCTACCCCATCAGCGGCAGCGACTTCCGCAGCATCGAGCCCCCCGTCTTCGCGAGTTTTCGCGCGATCTCGATGATCGCCTTGCTGGCCGGCGAGTCGGGGTGGGTCGCAACGATCGGCGTCCCCTCGTCCGCACCCTCACGGAGGCGGAGGTCGATCGGGACTCGGCCGAGCAGCTCAGTTCCCAGCTCGGCGGCCAGCAGCTCGCCGCCGCCTGAGCCGAAGATCGCGTAGGACAGCCCGGTGTCGGGCGCGACGAACGTGGACATGTTCTCGATCACGCCGCGCACGCGCATGCCGGTCAGGGCTGTCATCTGACCAGCGCGCAGCGCGACGCGCTGCGCGACTGGCTGTGGGGTGGTCACGACGACCATGTCAGCGTTCGGCAGCATCTGCGCCAGCGAGATCGTGATGTCACCGGTGCCGGGGGGCAGGTCGCACAGCAGGAAGTCGAGTTCGCCCCACTTCACGTCGGTGAGGAACTGCTGGAGCGCCTTGTGGAGCATCGGCCCCCGCCAGATCACCGGCCGCTCGGCGTCGAGGAAGAACCCGATCGAGATGACGTGCACGCCGTGGGCCTCAACCGGCACGATCTTGCCGCCCTCGACCTCCGCCTGCCCGGACGCGCCGAGCATGCGCGGGATCGAGTAGCCCCAGATGTCCGCATCGATGATGCCGACCCGGTGACCCTCCCGCGCTATCGCGACCGCCAGGTTCGCCGTCAGCGACGACTTGCCGACCCCGCCCTTACCGCTGGCGATCGCGATCACCTGCGCGGACGACTCAGCCGACGCGAACGGAATCGCCACCTGCGGCCTCTGGGAGCCAGGTCGCTGCGCGTCGGTCATGCGGCTATCCTATCGGCGCTTCCGCGGAGGCAGTGTGTTTGAGAACTGTCGTAAGGGTCGCGCCTCGTCGGGTTCCGCTCTTCCTTAAGGGTGGGTGGGTGGGGGAGGTTG
>JBOGEA010000319.1:0-6960 GCA_050743205.1 Egibacteraceae bacterium
GGCCAGGGGGTCGGGGGAGTTCCCCCGGTGGCCAGGGGGTCGGGGGGAGTTCCCCCGGTGGCCAGGGGGTCGGGGGGAGTTCCAGCGAAGAAGGTCCCCCGCCGCCGCGGTTCCGACCTCCGGTCAGTTCGCCGTTCCGTCCGCAAGAGGAGGAGGGCGGCGTCGATGGCGAGGATCGAGACGAGCGTGCCTCCGCGCGCCAGGCGGCCGTCAGTCCGGCGGCAACGCAGCCGCGTGAAGTCGCCCCCGCGCCGGAGCCGGAAGATGAGGCTCCAGCCCCGCAGTCCCGCATCCCAATTCCGGAGTCATCCATAAAGCAGGATTCCGTGCCTCCTCGGGTCGAACGCCAAGCCGAACTCACCTTTATCTCCCCGCTGACCTCTGAGGCCGCGCCGCGTCCCCGAACCGCCGCCGAGGTCGCGAATGCGGGGCTGGTCAGGCCAGCTGGGAGCCAGCCTTCCGGCAGCCAGCCTTCCCCAGCTCAAGACCAGGTTGGAGCGGAGGAAAGCGCCCCCGCCGCACGCGGCCAGCAGCAGCCTGCCGCCCGTCGCGGTGAGCCGGGCGGGCGAGGCGGTGAGCCTGGACGGGGTCGAGGCGCTTCCACCGGTCGCGGTGCGGGTGCTCCTACCGGTCGCGGTGCGGGTGCTCCCGCCGGTCGTGGTGCGGGTGCCGCTCCCACCGGTCGTGGTGCGGGTGCTCCCACACGGCGCGGCGATCGGGGCGCGGCTGCGCCTACGGGTCGTGGCGGAGGTGGCGCCCAGCAGCCGCAGGAGCCTCGCGGCGTCCCGGGTGTGCCGCGTCCTGGTACGCCACCGCGCCCGGGCCAGCCGACGGTGCCGCAGCGTCCGCAGCGCCCACTGGGCCCGACAGCGACCGGCGCGCCGGTGGAGCCGCGGCGGCGTGTTGAGCATGACCTGCCGAAAGAGGGCACGGGGCGGCGCGCGATCCCACCGCCGCTGCGCCCGGCTCCCGCGCAGGAGCCGGCGCAGCCCCAGCAGCCCGCGGCTCGAGCCCCACGTGGCCCTGGCAGCCCCGCCCCCAGGCCGAAGACGGGCGCCGGGGCTCCCGCGCGTCCTCCCCGTCCGGCGGGGGGGCCCAGCGGCCCGACTGGACCCGCTAGTCCGGGTGGCCCACCTGGTGGCGCGACTCCCAGCTCACCAGGGACCGCCCCCCCGCGGCCGGGCGCGGGGCGCAAGGTCAAGCGGGACCGCCGGCGCAAGGAGCCGACGCTTCAAGAGCAGTTCGAGGCCAGCGCGCAGCCGCGGCGGCGCGGCCCTGGGCCGGTCAAGGCCCAGGTCTCAGGACCGGTCGACGTGCTCCCCGGCATCACCACCGTCGGAGAGTTCGCCAAGGCGATCGGCGTCAACGCGACCGACATCGTGCGGGTTCTGTTCGGGATGGGCGAGATGATCACCGTCACCCAGTCCATGACGAAGGATCTGATCGAGCTGGTCGCAGCCGAGATGGACGCCGATGTGCGCTTCGTCACCGCGGAGGACCTTGAGTTCGGGGCTGAGAAGGATGACGAGGAGGGTGAGCTGGCGCCGCGCGCTCCCGTGGTCGTGGTCATGGGCCACGTCGACCACGGGAAGACGCTGCTGCTCGACGCGATCCGTGAGTCCGACGTCGTGTCGGGCGAGGCCGGCGGGATCACGCAGCACATCGGCGCGTACCAGGTCACCCTGAATGGACGCCCGATCACGTTCATCGACACGCCGGGCCACGAGGCGTTCACGCAGATGCGTGCCCGCGGCGCTGACGTGACCGACATCGCGATCCTGGTGGTGGCGGCCGACGACGGGGTGAAGCCGCAGACGGTCGAGGCCATCGACCACATCCGGGTCGCCGACGTGCCGATCATCGTCGCCGTCAACAAGATCGACAAAGAGGGCGCGGACCCGGTGCGGGTCCGCACTCAGCTGACGGAGCACGGTCTGGTCGCGGAGGAGTTCGGCGGCCAGACGACGATGGTCGACGTCTCGGCGAAGCGCAAGACCAACATCGACGACCTGCTCGAGATGGTGCTCCTGCAGGCCGACGTGATGGACCTGCGCGCGAACCCCGACCGCAGGGCACGGGGCACCGTGATCGAGGCGCACCTCGACCGCGGCCGGGGCCCGGTCGCGACCGTGCTCGTGCAGGCCGGTACTCTCCGGGTCGGCGACAACGTCGTCGCCGGGATCGCGGACTGCAAGGTCCGTGCGATGTTCGACGAGGACGGCGAGCAGGTTCGGGAGGCCAAGCCGTCGATGCCGGTCCTGGTCCTGGGCTGGAACGAGGTGCCGGACGCGGGCGACGAGTTCCGCGTGGTCGTCGACGAGCGCACCGCCCGCGATATCGCCTCCAACCGGCAGTCGCGGCAGCGGCGCATGGAGCTGGCCGAGCGTCGCACCCTCTCGCTGGAGGACCTGTCCGGCGCGATCGCCGAGGGCAAGACGGCCACGCTCAACCTCATCATCAAGGGTGACGTCGCGGGCTCGGTCGAGGCGGTCGCCGACGCGATGAACAAGCTCGAGCTGCCCGAGGTGAAGGTCCACGTCGTCCGCAAGGCGGTCGGCGCCGTGACCGAGAACGACGTCGGCCTGGCTGAGACCTCCAACGCGATCATCATCGCGTTCAACGTCCGCCCCGACGCCAATGCCAGGCAGGCGGTCGAAGAGTCCGGCGTCGACCTGCGCCAGTACTCGATCATCTACAAGGCGGTCGAGGACATTCAGAACGCGGTCTCCGGGCTGCTCGCGCCTGAGTTCGAGGAGGTCACCACTGGCCGGGCGCAGGTGCGTGAGGTCTTCAGGATCCCGCGCGTCGGATTCGTGTTCGGGTGCTACGTCACCGAAGGCGAGGTCAAGCGCAACGCCACCATTCGGGTGATCCGGGACGGCGTGGTGGTCGCGGACGACCGCATCACCTCGCTGCGGCGCTTCAAAGACGACGTCACCGAGGTCTCCAGCGGCTACGAGTGCGGCATCGGGCTGGACAAGTTCCAGGACGTCAAGGTCGGCGACGAGTTCGAGGCCTACCAGGAGCGTGAGCTGACCCGGGGGTAAGACCCCGAGTCCGCGATCGTCTATGTTCGCCGCGCTCCTCGTCCTCGACCTTCACGTACCCGCATCGGGGTCGCTGAAGGCGAAGCGCGCTGTCGTGAAACAGGTCTGCGCCCGCCTGCGAGCCGACCTCAACGTGTCGGTCGCCGAGATCGGGTATCAGGACCTGTGGCAGCGCTGCCTGCTGGGTATGGCCATCGCCGCCGGATCAGAGGTCGGCGCCCGCAAGGTCGCCCAGCAGGTCGAGAAGATCGTCGCGCGGGACCCCCGCGTCGAGATCCTGTCCCAGCACCTCGAACTCGTGGTCCCGGAGCCGCGGTAATGGGGCAGGGGGTCAGGGGGAGTCCCCCCGGTGGTCAGGGGGTCAGGGGGAGTCCCCCCGGTGGTCAGGGGGTCAGGGGGAGTCCCCCCGGTGGTCAGGCGACGCGACTTGCCCGCGTGAACGCGACGATCCTTGCGATCCTCGCGGAGCTGGTCCCAACGCTGAAAGATCCGCGGATCGGGTTTGTGACCGTCACGGGGGTGCGGACGAGCGCTGATCTCAGCCACGCCGAGGTCTTCTACACGGTCCTGCCCGGCGACGAGCGCTCACGCGCTGACGCGGAGGCCGGGCTGCGCAGCGCCTCCCCGCTGCTTCGCCGTGAGGTGGCCAGCCGTCTCCGGGTGCATCACACCCCGGACCTACACTTCACGCACGATCCGGCGCCGGAGCGCGGTCGCCGTATCGAGCAGCTGCTGGAGGCGATCCGACGGGACGATGACGATGATGATCAGTGACGATCAGTGGGCCCGCGCGACCGCGGTGTTGGCAGCCGCTCGCGAGGTCGCGCTGACGTGCCACGTGGACCCTGACGGTGACGCGCTCGGCTCGATGCTTGCGCTGCAGCGAGTGCTTCGGCTGCGGGGGGTCACGACCCGTGCGGCGTGGGGCAACGACGCGCCATTGCCGAAGCGCTATGCGTTCCTGCCCGGGGCTGAGCAGCTCACACCGCTTGCTGAGTTCCCAACCAGCCCCCAGGTGCTCGTCGTGTTCGACTGCTCGACGCTGGAGCGGATCGGTGACCTGCGGGCAAGCGCCGAGGCCGCCGGCTGCGTCATCGTCATCGACCACCATGCGAGCGGCGCGCCGTTCGGGGACGTCCGGCTGGTCGACGGCGACGCGGCGGCGACGGTCGTCCTCGTGGAGCAGCTGATCCGGCGGATGGGCGAGCAGCTCGACCGTGACGTCGCCACGTGCCTGTACGTCGGACTCATCACCGACACAGGCCGTTTCGCGTACGCTTCGACGACGCCTGAGGTCATGGAGTTGGGGGCGCGGCTCATCGCCTACGACATCGACCACGCGGCGATCAACCGGCGGGTCTGGGGCTCCTGCAGCTTTGGCGCGCTCAAGGCGCTCGCCCGCGGGCTCGAGCGCGCGCGGCTCATGCCAGAAGTCGGGCTCGCGTGGACCGCTGTGTGGCAGCGCGACCTCGTCGAGTTTGGGATCACGATGGAGGAGGCCGAGGGCCTGCTCCAGGTGCTGCACGGCCTCGACGGGTGCGACTGCACGTGTGTCTGCAAAGAGCAGGAGCCGGCGGGCGCCAGCGTTTGGAAGGTCACGCTGCGCAGCGACAGTGGCGTCGTCGACGTGGGGCGGATCGCGCTGGGGCTCGGCGGCGGCGGCCATGCGGCGGCCGGAGGCTTCACCGCCGCGGGATCGCTGCGGGATGTGATCAGCGCCGTGGTGGCACAGTTGGCCGCCCTTCGCACCCCCGCCCAGGTGTAGCCGGATGGATGGCGTACTGATCGTCGACAAGCCGGCGGGGATGACATCCCACGATGTCGTGGCTGCGGTGCGCCGAGCCGCCGGGCAGCGAAGGGTCGGCCATGCGGGCACGCTCGACCCCGATGCGACAGGAGTCCTCGTCATGTGTCTGGGGAGGGCGACGCGGCTGGCGGCTTACCTGCAGGCATCGGTCAAGACCTACGACGCTCGTGTGCGGCTGGGGGTCGAGACGACGACGCTCGACGCGAGCGGTGAGGTCACGGCCGAGCGGGATGCGTCCGCGGTTGACGAGGCAGGGCTCTGCGAGGCGCTGAAAAGCTTCGTCGGCCAGATCCAGCAGATGCCGCCGATGGTGTCCGCGGTGAAGGTCGGCGGTGAGCGGCTGTACCGCAAGGCACGGCGGGGCGAGGTGGTCGAGCGTCCCCTCCGGACTGTGCAGATCCACGACATCGTGCTGGAGGACTTCGAGCCGGGCCCTCAGGCCGAGGCCGCGTTCCTGGTCACCTGCTCCTCCGGCACCTACATCCGCACATTGGCGGCCGACGTCGGCGAGCGCCTCGGGGTCGGCGCCCATCTGGTCACGCTGCGCCGTCTCGGCTCCGGGCGGTTCTCGTTGGAGGACGCCGTCGACCTCGGCAAGGTCGGCGAGCTGGGGGCGCAGGGCAGGCTGGCCGAGGCGCTGCTGACCCCTGCCCAAGCGATCGCCGACTATCCGTCGGTGACGGTCGATGCGCAGTCCGCGTGGGCGGTCGGCAACGGCCGGCCGCTGGACGCGACGGGCATGCCGGGTCCGGTCGCCGTGCTCGATCAGGCCGGGCGGCTGCTCGCGATGGTCGGTGACCGGGACGGGAAGGCGTGGCCGTTGGCGGTCCTGGCGGGACAGGGCGATGGCTGAAGCCGGCCGTATCGTGGCGGGCCTCGACGAGATCGACAAAGCGCCGTCCGTGGTGTCGATCGGTTTTTTCGACGGCGTGCACCGGGGGCATCAGGCGATCATCACGCAGGCGGCTCGCCGAGCCCAAGAGTTCGGTGTCCGCAGCGCCGTCGTGACGTTCGACCGGCATCCCATGGAGGTCGTGAACCCGGGTACGCAGCCCAAGCTGCTCATGACCCTGGCCCGGCGTGCCCAGACGATCGCGGCGCAGGGCATCGACCTCGTCGTCGTGCTCGAGTTCAGCGACTGGCTGCGACACCTGAAGCCGCCCAGCTTCATCGACCACGTGCTCGTCGGTCCGCTGCAGGCGCGGCGGGTGGTCGTCGGGTCGAACTTCCGGTTCGGGCACAAGGCGGCCGGCGACGTGGCCACCCTGACCGCCCTGGGGTCCGCCCTTGGGCCCGACCTCGGGTTCGGCGTCGAGGGCGCGACCCTGCTGCAGACTGACGGCGTCGTCATCTCCTCATCGCAGATCCGCGGGGCGCTGGATGACGGGGACGTCGAGTGGGCGTCCCGGATGCTCGGCCGCCCCCACCTGGTGGAGGGGATCGTCGTGCGGGGGGACGCGCGCGGCAAATCACTCGGCTTCCCGACCGCGAACCTGCAGACCAGCCGCCGCGTCGCGATCCCCGCGCGTGGCGTCTACGCCGGTGTCTTCCACCTGCCCGACGGAACGCCGCGGCCGTGCGCCACCAACGTCGGCGTCAACCCCACCTTCGGTGGCCAAGAGCTGCGCGTGGAGTCGTTCCTGCTCGACTGGTCCGGCGATCTGTACGGCGCGGCAGTCGCCGTCGACTTCCGCCACCGCCTCCGCGACGAGATCCGCTTCGACTCCGTCGACGCCCTGATCACCCAAATGTCCGCGGACGTCGCCCGCACCCGCCACCTCCTCAACACCGAAGATGCGCCGGAATGAGCTCGGCATGCCGGGACTGATGTTCCGTTCTGCTTGCGACCACCCTCAGCGGGCACCATCAAGCAGTTCGAGAATCTCCTCCAGGTTCACGCGGAGGCGAGCAAGTTCGTCGAGGTCCGCGAGAGGCGGCCCAAAACCGGCTTCGAGTCGCTCATACCAGGTGACGGCCTCAGCGGCGGCGGCCAGCGCGTCGTCGAGCTGGCCGCGGGTCCGCTGGACGCCCGCGACGTTGTTCAGGGAGACGGACAGGTCGCGCAGCGCCTCGGGTGTCTCGCCGTAGCGGTCGAGGATGCGCCGG
>JBOGEA010000320.1:0-6911 GCA_050743205.1 Egibacteraceae bacterium
GCTGGTCCGGTGATGACCAGCCGTTGGCCAGCGAGGGCAACGGGTACTGGTCGGCGGACGTCCCCGGCGTGGCCGTCGGCAGCGAGTACAAGTTCGTTCTGCGCAACGGCGACCAGATCCTGTGGCGCAACGACCCCTACGCCCGCGACGTGACCGGCTCGGTCGGCAACTCGGTGGTCTACGACACGGCGTTCGGCTGGCGGGACAGCCCGTACCACGCGCCCGCGTGGCATGAGCTGGTGATCTATGAGCTGCACGTGGGCAGTTTCAACGACATGCCCAGACGCGGCCCGGGCGGCTTCGCAAGCGTGATTCGACGGTTGGACTACCTGCGTGACCTGGGGATCAATGCCATCGAATTGATGCCCTCGATGGAGTTCGCGTTGGACTTCTCGTGGGGCTACAACCCGGCTCACATTTTCGCCATCGAAGAGGCGTACGGCGGCCCGGACGCCCTCAAGCAGCTCATTGACGAGGCCCACCAGCGCGGTATCGCGGTCATCTTCGACGTGGTCTACAACCATCTCGGGCCAAGTGACTTGGACCTGTGGCGCTTCGACGGGTGGAGCGTGCTCGGCAAAGGTGGCATCTACCTCTACAACGATCACCGGTCGCAGACGCCGTGGGGAGACACCCGGCCTGACTATGGGCGGGAGGAGGTCCGCCGGTTCTTGGCCGACAACGCCCGCATGTGGCTGGACGAGTTCCGCATGGACGGGCTGCGCTGGGACGCGACCGCCTTCATTCGCAACGTCTACGGCAACGACGGCGATCCAAGCAACGACATCGCCGATGGTTGGGGATTGATGCAGCGGATCACCGCCGAGACCGACGCGTCGCAGCCCTGGAAACTGCACATCGCCGAGGATCTGCGTGCCAACGAATGGATCACCCGGCAGACCTGGGCCGGGGGCGCGGGCTTCAGCAGCCAGTGGGACGCGCAGTTCGTCCACCCCGTGCGCGAGGTGCTGACGGCGGCCTTCGACGGCGGTCGCGACATGCAGGCGCTGCGGCGGGCTGTCGAGCACCGCTACACCGACGATGCGCTCCAGCGCGTGATCTACACGGAGTCGCACGACGAGGTGGCCAACGGCAAGGCGCGGCTGCCGGAGGAGATCTGGCCGGGCAACGCCGGCGGTTGGCATGCGCGCAAACGCTCGACTCTGGGCGCCACGCTCGTGTTCACTGCTCCCGGGATCCCCATGATCTTTCAGGGGCAGGAGATTTTGGAGGACGCCTGGTTCCGCGATGAGGTTCCCATCGATTGGACCAGGCAGGACACCTACCGCGGAATACTGCAGCTGTATCGGGATCTGATCCGGTTGCGGCGCAACTGGTATGACACCACTCGGGGGCTGCGCGGCCAGCACGTCAACGTCCACCACATCAACGACCTCGACAACGTCGTCGCCTACCACCGTTGGGAGCAGGGAGGGCCGCGGGATGACGTGATCGTCGTGCTCAACGTCTCCGCCCGCGCTTTCGCCGACTATCGCATCGGTTTTCCCCGCCCCGGCCTGTGGCGGGTCCGGCTCAACAGCGACTGGAGGGGCTACAGCGACGACTTCGGCGACCAGCCCGGCTACGACACAGCCGCCGACGGGCCCGCACGCGACGGCATGCCAGCCAGCGCCAACCTGGGCATCGGCCCCTACACCGCCCTCATCCTCTCCCAAGAGCAGTAGCGGTGTGTCCTGGGGGTTCAGCCGGACAGGCGCCGTTCCAGGTGGGTGAGGCGGCGGTAGCCGATGAGGCGGCCCAGGGCGACGGCGCCGGTCTCGCGGACCAGCCGGCGGAGGGTCTCGCCCGAGGTGTAGGGGCTGGTCGTGGTCGGGGAGGTGTAGGCGATGAGGCCCTCGGCGCCGGCGATCGAGGCGATGCGGTAGGAGTGCCACGGGTCGGAGACGAGCAGGACGTGGTCGATGCCCTCTTGGCGCAGGAACCGGGCGGTGGCCGACAGGGACTCCCAGGAGTTGCGGCCGTCCACCTCTCGGCGCTGCGCGTCGTCGGGGACGCCTTGGGTGTACAGGTACTCGGCCGCCGCCCGCGCCTCTGAGTAGCGCTCACCGGGCTGGCCGCCGCCCGTCACGACGACGATCGGCGCCAAGCCCCGCTGGTAGAGTGCCGCCGCGTGGTCCAGCCTGGAGCGGAACACCGGCGACGGCCGCCCGTTGTACTGCGCTGCCCCCAGCACGACGATCGCCTGCGCCTCGCGCGCTCCGTCCCGCAGCGCCGCGCCGCCGACTTGGGCGAACGTCACAGCGAGGTAGAGCAGCAGGGCGATGAGCGGCCAGACGACCGCCCGGGTGGCCATCCTTGCCATAAGCGCATGACCTTACCGCGCTTACCCGCGCTGACCACTGTTCTTCCGCTGGAGGTCTCCCCGTGGTGCCGACTCCGACCCACCTGCGCCTGCCCTTGACCCCGCCTCAGGCGGTCACCGAGACCGACGCGACCCTGTGGTCAGGCGGTGAGGACGGGTCGCGGGCCGCGGTGATCCTGGCCCACGGCGCCGGGACCGACCAGCACGCAACCGTGCTGCGGACGGTCGCCGAGGGCATCGCCGAGGCAGGCCATCCGGTCCTGACCTTCAACTTCGCTTACATGCAGGCGGGACGGCGGCGTCCCGACCCGGCCGGCCGCCTGCTGGAGGCCTGGCGCGACGTGATCGCCGACGCCCGAAAGCGGCTGGGGATGCCCCGGCCACTCGTCATCGGCGGGCGCTCCATGGGCGGGCGGATGGCGAGCATGCTCGCCGCTGACCACCAGGACGTCTGCCAGGGGCTGCTGCTGCTCGGCTATCCGCTGCACCCCGCTGGGCGGCCGGAGCGCCTGCGGACCGCGCACTGGCCGCAACTGCGCGTCCCGGTCCTGTTCGTCCAAGGCGACCGCGACGCGCTGTGTCCCCTGAATGTCCTCGAGCGCGAGCGGGCCGCGCATCTGGGCCAGGCGCCTACCGAGGTGCACGTGGTCGCGGGCGCTGATCACGGGTTCGGGGTGCGCAAACGCGACGGCTGCAACCCAGCCGACGTGCTCGGCGAGGTCGTCCAAGCCTCGGCGGACTGGCTCGGTCAGCTTCCCGTGACGTGATCTTCGTGATCCGCGATGCGATCGCGTCGCCGATCCCTGACCATAGAGCCAGAAGGCGGGCGTGCTCTCATTTTCTCGCCTTGCTCCTGTCGCTCGGCTCTGGCGGACCGCCAGCTCCTTGGTGATCGCCGAGCGGTCCGCCAACGCGCCATCGGGCGCCAGCTCAGCGCCGTGCTCCCGCATCACGCCGAAGCCGACGAGGCGCTCTTCCCGGTCGCCTCGGACCGTGCCGTGCTGCACCCACACCGGGTGGAGGATGCCAGAGCGTCGTCGTACTCGCCCCGGCTGTCCTGCGCTTCTACCCATTCGGCCAGCTGGATTGCCGAATGGTCCCGGTGGGTTGCGATCCCGCGGTGCGGTGGGGGCGTGGGGCCTTCACAATGGCGGTGGGAGGCGGGAGTGTGATCACGTTCGAGTCCGTGACGAAGCGCTTCGGTGACGGGACCGTGGCGGTGGACGCGCTTGACCTTGCGATCCCGGAGGGCGAGGTGGTCGTGCTGGTCGGGCCCTCGGGGTGCGGCAAGACCACGACGATGCGGATGGTCAACCGCATGGTCACCCCCACCAGCGGCACGGTGAGGGTGGCCGGCCGGGACGTGGCGGCGCAGAATCCCGCCGCGCTGCGGCGGGGGATCGGGTATGTGATCCAGCAGATCGGCCTGTTTCCCCACCGCACGGTCGCGGACAACATCGCGACCGTGCCGGGCCTGCTGGGGTGGGACAGGCGGCGCACGCGTGACCGTGTCGAGGAGCTGATGGACCTGGTCGGCCTGCCGCCCGAGGTGGGGCAGCGCTACCCCCACCAGCTGTCCGGCGGGCAGCGCCAGCGGGTCGGTGTCGCCCGAGCGCTGGCCGTTGACCCCCCGATCATGCTGATGGACGAGCCGTTCGGCGCCGTCGACCCGATCGTGCGCGCCAGGCTGCAGGAGGAGTTCCTGCGGCTGCAGCGCGAGGTCCGCAAGACGATCGTGTTCGTCACCCACGACATCGACGAGGCGATCCTGATGGGCGACCGGATCGCGATCCTGGCTCAGGGGGGCAGGCTGGCGCAGTGCGCGCCGCCGCGCGAGCTGCTGGCCGACCCTGCCGACGACTTCGTGGCCGGCTTCCTGGGCGCCGAGCGTGGCCTCAAGCGCCTCGCGCTGATCCCCGTCGGCGAGGTGACGGCCCACCCTGGCCCTGTCGTGCGCCCTGATGACACCGCCGAGCGCGCCGCTGGTGTCGCCCGGGCCTTCGGGACCGACTGGGTCGTGGTCGTCGATGCGGGCGGGCGGCTGCGCGGCTGGGTGTCGGTCCATGAGCTGGACTCCACGGTCGGCGGGTCCCTCCTGCATTCGCTGGACCAGGTACGGGCCACCGACTCGCTGCGCGCGGCCCTCAACGCCATAGTCTCCTCCGGCATCGGCGCCGCCGCCCGCGTCGATGACCAGGGCCGCTACCAGGGCATCCTGACCCAAGAGCTGATCTCTGAGGAGATCAGGTGACGGTCCGCTGGGATTGGATCACCGGCCACGGCGACGAGATCTGGCTGCGCACGCAGGAGCACCTGCTGCTCACCGCGCTGCCGGTGCTGCTCGGGCTGGCGATCGCGTTCCCGCTCGCCCTGCTCGTGATCCGCTGGCGCTGGATCGAGGGCACCCTGCTCGGCTTGGCGGGGGTGCTGTTCACGATCCCGTCGATCGCCCTGTTCCTGCTGCTCGGCCCGTTCACGGGGATCCTGACGCGTACGACCGCGCTGATCGGCCTGACCCTCTACACGCTGCTGATCCTGCTGCGCAACATCGTGGAGGGGCTGCGCGGCGTCCCCGCGGACGTCGTCGAGTCCGCCGAGGCGATGGGCTACCGCCGGGTGGCGCGGCTGCTCGCGGTGGAGCTGCCGCTCGCGCTGCCGGTGATCATGGCGGGTCTGCGGATCGCCACCGTGACCACGGTCGGGCTCGTCACGATCACCGCGGTGATCGGCCAGGGCGGCTACGGGCGGTTCTTCATCGACGGCTTCCAGCGGCAGTTCGCGACCGCGACGATCGTCGGCGTCGTCCTGTCTGTCGCGCTGGCGATCGGCGCCGATCTCGTGCTGCTGACCATCCAGCGGGCGGTCACGCCGTGGACGCGGAGGGCGGCATGATCGAGTTCGGCCAGCAGCTCGCCGGCTGGTTCGCCGATCCCGCGAACTGGCAGGGCAGCGACGGCGTCCCGATGCGGCTGTTTGAGCACGTCTGGTACTCGCTGTACGCCGCTCTCGCCGCGGTCGCGATCGGGCTGCCCGTCGGGCTGCTCGTCGGCCACACGAACAGAGGCGGCGCGGTCGTGGTGAACATCGCCAACCTGGGCCGTGCGATCCCCTCGTTCGGGATCCTCGTGCTCGCGTTCGCGTGGGCGGGGTTCGGCTACACAGCGGTCTGGATCGCGCTGACCGCCCTCGGGCTGCCGCCGATCGTGGTGAACAGCTACGTCGGGGTCCGCTCGGTCGACCCCGACGTCCGTGAGTCCGCCCAGGCCATGGGGATGACCGGCTGGCAGGTGCTGGCCAAGGTCGAGATTCCCGTCGCGGCGCCGCTGCTCATGGCGGGTGTCCGCACCGCCGTCGTGCAGATCGTCGCCACCGCGACGCTGGCGGCGTTCATCGCCGCCGGGGGTCTGGGCCGGTACATCTTCGACGGGCTTCCGCAGCAGCGTGACGAGGAGGTCGTCGCGGGCGCGCTGCTCGTCGCCGCGCTCGCGCTGCTCACCGAGTTCGGGCTCGGGCGCCTCCAGCGCGCCGTCACGCCGCGCGGGCTGCGGTATCAAGGTCAAGATCACAATGGGCGGAAAGGATGACGGATGACACGCGGGTTTCGACTGCTGGGAGGGCTGCTGGCAGGGGTGCTGCTGGCCTCGTGCGCCGCGGGCGCCGAAAGCGGCGCTGAGGGCGGCGAACCGATCGTCGTGGGCGCTGGCAACTTCACCGAGCATCTCATCCTGGCGAACATGTACGCCGACGTCCTTGAGGACGCCGGCTTGCGGGTGGACCGCAGCAAGATCGGCGTGGGACCGCGGGAGATCTACTTCCCCGCCATGGAGAACGGCGAGATCGACGTGATGGCCGAGTATCTGGGCGCCACGTACAACTTCCTCTCCTCGCGGCAGGAGGGCGGGGCGTCCGAGGCGGAGGTGCTCACGGAGGTGGAGGAGCTGCGGGCGGCCGTCGGCGCGCTGCTCGTGGAGCAGGACACCGGCCTGGAGCTGCTCGAGTCGTCCGGCGCCCAGAACCAGGACGCGCTCGCGGTCACCCAGGAGACGGCGCGGCGGTTCAATCTGCGGACCGTGTCCGACCTGGCGCCCGTCGCCGGCCAACTGGTCGCCGGCGGCCCGCCCGAGGAGGAGACCCGCCGGACCGGCCTGCGGGGCCTCATGGAGGTCTACGGCATCACGTTCAAGGACTTCGTCGTCACCGACGCGGGCGGCCCGGTGACGTTGGAGGCGCTCAAGACCGGGCGCATCCAGGTGGCGCGCGTCTTCACGACCTCAGGGTTCATCGCCGCCGAGAACCTGGTCGTGCTGGAGGAGGACAGACCGCTGATCCCAGGCGAGAACGTCACCCCGATCGTGCGGTCAGCGGTCCGCACGCCAGCGCTGGACGAGGCGCTGAACGCCGTCTCAGCGGCGCTGACCACCGAGAAACTGACCGAGCTGAACCGGCGAGTCGAGATCGACCAGGAGGACCCCGCCGACGTCGCCCACGACTTCCTCCTGCGGGAGGGCCTCATCCAGGCCTAACGGGGCTGCGCCCCAGCCCGACGAGTCAGCGACAGTTCTGTGCTGGATCGCGGCGGTATACCGCC
>JBOGEA010000321.1:0-6907 GCA_050743205.1 Egibacteraceae bacterium
GACGTCGGTGAGCGAGGAGCCGAGGTGGCGGATCATCTTGACGCGCTGCGCCTCGCCGCCCGACAGCGTGCCCGACGGCCGGTCGAGCGAGAGGTAGCCCAGCCCGATCTCCACGAACGAGTCGAGAGTCTGCCGCAGCGTGGCGAGCAGCGGCGCGACAGACGGCTCGTCGACGCCGCGGACCCATTCGGCGAGGTCGCTGATCTGCATCGCGCACGCGTCGGCGATGCTGATCCCGCCGATCCGCCGACAAGAACCGCTTCGGCCGCCGCTGCGTAGGGATCGGGTCGGGCATGAGCTCTCCTAATGCTCAAGCCCAGGCACCCTCCCAGATACGGTCTGAAAGTGGTGGAGCTTGTCGCGCGAAGTCAGGCGCAACGGAAGAACGCGCACCGTTCCACGATCAAGTCTCGCTCGGGTTCAGGTGAGGAGCTTGGCGTACCAGACCTGCGGCGAGCCGATGAAGCCGGCCTTCTCGTAGGTTCGTCGGGCTGGAGCGTGGCCGGGGTCGCCACCGGTGGCGACGATGGCGAGGTCGAGGCGGCGGGCGCGCATCTCCTCGAGCGCCCGCTTCGTCAGTTGGCTGGCGATGCCCTGCCGCTGGGCGGCGGGGTCGACGGCAACCATGTAGATCTCGCCCGAGCGGTCCTCGGTGTTGAAGATCACATTGACGAAGCCGCTGACCGTGCCGCTGGTGAGCGCGACCCAGGTGTCGTTTCGTTGCAGCGCGTCGCGCACCGAGGCGGCTTGGTGGAGCTCCCAGTCGGGGTGGACCCGATGGTAGAGATCCTCGCCGAGCATGGTCCGAAACGAGTCGAAGACCGGTGCCCACGCGGCGAGCGAGAGCTCGACGACCCGGGCGCAGTCGGTGGGGTTGAGTTCGCGGATGGTGGTTGGGTTCATCGTTGTGTCCTTCGGGCTCAGGTTGGTGAAGTCCGGAGCGGCCGAGTGTGGTCTGCTGGTCGCGCGGATCGAGGGGCGTCGACGAACGACTCTTCGCCGACCTGGGCGGCGTAGACGTCGGGATCGAACGTGGCGATGAGGCCGCTGGTTTGGGTCGCCATCGCTCGGAGCGCGGTGAGCTTGCGGTCGAGTTCTGATCCGTCGAGCCGCAGGTGGATGCCGAGCTGCTCGGTGGGAACGCCCGTGGGCCGTTCGTCGGTCATGTACATGTTCCATTCCTCGCGGAGGTCGCGGTGCCGCTCGAGGAAGTCGACCGTGGTAGTGGCGTAGAGCAGCCTGGCGGGGCGGCCGCGTCCTTGCCACGCTGCGGTGACCCAGTGGTGCACGGCGATGTGGTCGGGGTGATAGGTCATGCCGTCCGCGCCGAAGGTCAGGATCGTGTCGGGTGCGACCTCGTCAATCAGCCGGCCGATGCGGGCGATGGCGCCCTCGTCGTGGCCGGTCAGGCCGCCGTCGGGCAGTCCCAGGAAGCGGTGCTCGGTCACGCCGAGCACCGCCATGGCGGCTGCGGCCTCCCAGCGGCGGACCTGGCCGAGCCGGGCCGGTGGCCAGGTATCGGGGTCGTCGGTGCCGTGCTCACCGGCGGTGGTCGAGACGCATACGACGCGCTGGCCGTCGTCGCGGGCAGCGGCCATGACACGTGCTCGCAGTTGTCGAGCAGCACCACCAGCTCGCTATCGCCAAGCACACTCGCGATCCGGTTGAGGCGCGGCACACCCGGCCGGGCGTCGATCCCCAGCGCCGCTCCGACCACGTCGAGCGCGGAACCCTCGTCCGCTTGCGCCAGCTCGCACAGCACCACTGGCCACTCGGGCCGCTCGGCCCGCAGCCGGTGGCCGATCTCGACCAGCAACCGCGTCTTGCCCACGCCTCCCGGGCCGACCAGCGACACCGAACGGTTCGACCGGACCAGCGCCAGGACCTCCGCCACGAGCTGCTCGCGCCCCACCAGCGGCGTCGGGGGCACCGGCAGCCGACCCCCAGAGACCCTCACCTCGCCAACCGCCGCACCCGCAAGGAGCCCCGCGTGCTGGGCCGCGAGCGCCGGCGAGGGCTCGATCCCTAGCTGGTCACCAACAAGCCGGCGGTAGTCGTCGTACGTCCGCAACGCTTCGACGGTCCGTACCGTTGCCACCAGCGCCGACATCAACAGCGCACGGGGCCGCTCCCGCAGCGGTTCGGCGTCGACAAGCGCCATCAGCTCGGTGACCAGACCGTCGGTCTCGCCAGCAGCCAGCCGGGCCTCGGCCAGCGCCTCCCGGGCGCGGGCCGCGCAGCTCCTCAAGGGCGCACGGCCTCGACCCGCCCCTCGTCGGCGTCCTCCAACTCGGGGAACGCCGGGCCCCGCCAGCGCCCCAGCAGAGCGGCGAGCTCGTCCCTGTCCGCCGATGCCAACCCTGCGTCAGCGCCGAGCACGGCGCTCAGGCGGTCGAGGTCGAGGTCGAGCTGGATACGGGCAGGGTCGAGCCGATAGCCGCTGCCGACCGACTCGACGAGCCCCTCCGGCAGCCCCCTTCACAGGCGGTACAGATGATTCTGCAACGCCGCCGCCGGATCCTTGGGGACCTCCGAGGGCCACAGCACCTCGATCGCCGCCTCCGCCGCGACCACCCACCCACGGCGCAACACCAGCAACGACAGTAACCGCCGCTGCAGCACACCTGGGGGCGTCACGTCACACCCGGCCGCGTCCCACACGCGCAATGGCCCGAGCACTTCGACCCGCAACCGGTCGTCGACGACCTCCACGAACACCATTCTGATCACCCCGACACGACGTGTCATCCCACAGGAGCAGCTCGGCGCGGGCGTCGCCGACGGAGAACGGGATGCCGGTGTCGACCCGGCTTCATGGCCCGGTGCCTTCGGCGATGAGGGCGACGGTAGTCGTCGAGGGGTGGACCGCCAGCTCCCGCCATTCGGCTGCGCTCGTGATCTTCGGGTTGGCCTCGAAGTCGCCGATCCCCGTGGGCATGACCTACATCGTGCTTCTGGACGACCAGTGCGGCGACCGCTACGTCGGGCCGGATCGGGCCTGGTCGGGCGACCTCACCCGCGCGGCCAGGAAGTCCTCCCAGGTCCGGCGGCCGACAGCCCGGTCCGGGGCGAGGTTGGCACCACCCCTGACGGCGCGGGCGGCCTTGCCCGGGAGCCGGACCGGTACGGTCAACCGGTGCTTGCGAGAGGCCTCTAAGTACCCGCGGACCAGGTCTCGCGATTCGTACACCTGCGGCCCTGCGAGGTCGGGCACGAGGCCGGCCGGTTCACCAAGCGCGAGCTCCACGAGCCGGGCCGCCACCTCGTCGGCGTCGACCGGTTGGAACCGGCTGACCGGAACCGGTACGACCGGCAGTCTGGTCATCTGCCGCACCGTGGTCAGGATCAGGTCGTGGAACTGGGTGGCGCGCAATGTCGTCCATGGCAGGCCGGAGTCGGCCACGGCCTGCTCTGCGGCAAGCTTGGACCCGAAGTAGCCGAACATGGCGCGGTCCAGGCGACTGTCGATCGGGATCCTGTCAGCCCCGACGACCGAGATGTGCACCAGGTGCTTCGCCCCGGCCTGGGACGCGGCCCGCACCAGGTGTCGTGCCTTGTCCTCGTCGCCTTTGCGGCTGCCCGCGCAGTGCACGATGATCTCGGCTCCCTCCGCAGCGGCGTCGATCCCCTCGCCGCTGGCCAGGTCACCCATCACGAACTCGACACCGTCGCCGCTCTCGTGGCTGCGGCGACTGAGTACCCGGACCTCGCATCCGCCGTCACGCAGCCGCGACACGACGAGCTGCCCGAGGGTCCCAGTGCCGCCGGTGACGAGGACGGGTGACGTCACGGCGTCCTCCCAACCCACGATCCCGCCTGGCGCGCCCGAAAGGCTGGGGAGGTGGGCGCTGGTGAATTCGTGATCCCTGGTCGCACGGAATCCATCCTTGTCACATTCGGCGGGGTTCGGGGGTCACTGTGATGACACCTGGCGACGAGGGAATGTGACCGGATGGACGACCGAGACTGGCTGGCGGAACGGTTCGACGATAACCGGCCCCATCTCGTGGCGGTCGCCTACCGGATGCTGGGCTCGCTCGCCGAGGCCGAAGACGCGGTGCAGGAGACCTGGATGCGGCTCAGTCGAACCGACGCGAGTGCGGTCGAGAACCTCGGTGGATGGCTGACGACCGTGCTCGGCCGCGTCTGCCTGAACGTGCTCCGGTCGCGCGTGACCCGGGGCGAGACCGCCCTGGACGGGCAGATTCCTGAGTCCCTTGCCAGTCGCGACGAACAGACCGATCCCGAGCAGGAGGCGCTGCTTGCCGACGCGGTCGGGCTCGCCCTGCTGGTGGTGCTCGACGCGCTCAACCCTGCCGAGCGGCTCGCGTTCGTGCTGCACGACATGTTCGCGATCCCGTTCGAGGAGATCGGCACCATCGTCGGTCGTTCTCCCGCCGCCGCCCGCTAGCTGGCCAGTCGAGCTCGTCGGCGCGTCCAAGGCACGCCCGCGGTTCCCGAAGCCGACCTCGCTCGTCAACGCGCCGTCGTCGACGCCTTTCTCGCCGCGTCGCGCCGCGGCGACTTCGACGCGCTGGTCGCGCTCCTTGATCCGGACGTCGTACTCCGAGCTGACGACACCGCAACAGAGCGGGGCACATCGAGCCCGCTGCGGGGAGCAGCGGCGGTAGCCGAAGCAGCGCTTGTCCACCGTGCCCGACTGGCACGAACCGCGCTCGTGAACGGCGAAGTGGGAATCATCATCGCTCCCCGTGGCCGGCTCCTCCTTGTGTTGCGTCCCATTGTTCGCGCGGACCGGATCATCGAGATCGACGTGCTCGCTGATCACGACTCGATCCGCGATCTCGAGATCGCCGCGTTGGAGGACTGAGGGTTGACATACACGGCGCCGATCCGCCATCGGCCGGGTCGCTTGTCCACGTCGTGGCCAGCGATCGATCATGAAGTGCAGCGCCCGGATCAGGCCGGTGTCGTAGGCGAAGTGCTCGTCGTCGGCCAGGTTGAGTACGTAGGTCATGGCCTGCTGGTAAACGGACGAGCGCCTTCGCCGTCTCCGTGTCGGCCTCGACTGGTTCGTCCCCCCCGACCAGCCCAGCACGTCGTCGACGCTTGCCCGAATCGCACCCGCTCACCGTCATCTCGTTCACGGCCGGTTCACACCCGCTTTCATACGGTCGCCTGATGAAGAGGCGAATCGTTTCGGGCGTTGTCGGGGTGTGCGGGTTGGCGGCGGTGGTGCTGGCGGGGTGTGACGGCGACGATCCCGGTGTGCCGGTGGCGAGCCGCGGGCCGGCGGTTACCTACGACGCCGGGTGGCAGGAGGCCTTCGACGCCTGGGGGCGCGGGATTCAGCGGATCGATCGCGATCACCACGGCGGGCCGACCGGACTGCCTCCTGAGTTACGGACTCGCCGAGGAAGCGACGGGTCGGCCCAACACCGCCGACACCGTGTTCAGCATCGGCTCGATCTCCAAGGCGTTCGCGGCGGTCGCCGTCGTCGAGCTCGCCGACACCGGCGCCTTCGCCCTCACCGACCGGGTGGGCAGCCTCGTCCCAGACCTCGAAGGGCCCGTCGCCGACGCCACGGTCGAGCAGCTGCTCCTGCATACCAGCGGCCTCGTCGGCTCCCACGGTCAGGACCACGAGCCGCTCACCCGCGACGAGCTCGTCACGAACCTCAGCGGGCCTCGAGCAGTCGTTCCCGGCCGGCTCGGACTTCCTCTACTCCAACGCCGGCTATTCCGTGCTCGCCCTCGTGATCGAGGCCACGGCCGGCACCACCTACCGCGACTACCTGGCCAAGCGCATCCTCCCGCTGCCCGACGACCGCGTGGCCGGAGGCTTCTGGGACGGCGAGCCGGCTGCTCCCGGCGCCCGGGCGATCGGTTACGACGACGGCGGGCGAGCGGGACAGACCGGGGACTTCGAGGGCCCGCACTGGGCGCTGGACGGCAACGGCGATCTCGCCATGACCGTCGAGCACCTCGCCGCATGGACCCACGCGCTCTTCTCCGGTCAGATCGTGTCGGAGAAGGCCACGGCGATCCTCGCCGCACCCGGCTTCGACCAGGGCGAGGGACGGGGTGAGACGCCGGGGTGGGTTGCCGACAACGCGACGTTCGGCGCCCCGCTCCTCGGCGCGGCCGGCGGTGGCAGCGACACCGCACAGAACGCCGTCGTGGTGTGGCTGCCGGAGACCGAGCAGGTCATCGCGATCGCGTCCAACACCGCCAAGGTCAACGCCGAGGCGTTGGCGCAGGAGATCGGCCCCGCCATCGCCGTCGGCGAACCGGTTCCTGCCCTGAAGGGTGCCGAGGGTGTCGACGACGGAGCCGAAGCGGGCGACCTGGACCTGCTCAGTGGCACCTACCGCCTCGCCTCGGGAGGTGCCTTCGAGGTCGCCGTCGACGAGCCGACCGTCCGGCGAGCCGTGGGAAACTGGTCGACAACGCCATCCGATTCGCCCCCACCGGCACTGCAGTCACGGTCGGGCTCGCGCTCAGCGACGACGAGGCGGTGGTCACCGTGGCGGACCACGGCCCGGGCATCGCCGCCGAGGAACAGCACCGGGCGTTCGAGCGCTTCTGGCGGGGTCGGCCCGACGGTCGCGGCACCGGACTTGGCCTGCCGATCGCCCGACAGGTGGCCCTGGCCCACGGTGGCGACCTCACCCTCGACTCACCCGGGCCTACCGGCGACGGCTGCGAGTTCCACTTCCGCCTCCGACGTAGATCGGTGCGCGACCGGCGTGGTGGCGCACACGAAACCGCCGAGCGCGCGCTGACCTTGCTTAAGGAACGAGACTGACCTCGTGGAACCCATTTGGGTGTGGCTCTTCTGAAGGGACCTCACGCTGCTCGGGGGATGGGGTTGTCGGCGTCGCGCTGGGCATGTGGCCGGCCTGTTGCCAAGCGGGCCTGGTCTGCCTACCGGAGGGTTGTGTGC
>JBOGEA010000322.1:0-6839 GCA_050743205.1 Egibacteraceae bacterium
TTCGCCTCCGCCCTCGCGAACGACGACGCATGACTCGGGGTCACCGTGGGTCGCTACTCCTTCGGTGTAGAGCTCTCTCATCTCCTTCTCCATGCCGGTTTATCCCGGCGCTCCGAACGTCCAGAAACGCGGAAATCTCCTAGCCCCCTCGGATGGCGAGTGACAGCTCTTGGGCGGTCATGCAGGGATCCTTCTCGACGCCGGGGGCGCAGATGAGCTGCACCGGCTGACGCAGGCCGTTCAGCATCCGGCCGGTCTCGGGGGGAAGGCTGCCGCTGTTGGCGAGCAGCACGGGTGCGTTCGCCCGCATGGAGTAGGCGGCGGCGGCGAACCCGGCGGCCGAAAGGCGCTCGGTGCTGCCATCGATGAGGAGGAAGCCGTTGTGGGCGCCCCAGAGTTCGACGAGCTGCGCCGCGGTGTCGTAGCGGTTCTCGCCGCCGACACGCTCGACCCGAACGCCCAGCCGCTCCAGCTCCTCCTTCACCGGGGCTGCGACCGCCATCGTGCCGCCGACGATCACGACATCGGTGATCCGCGATCGGCGGATGTATTCCCTGGTCGCGGAAGATAGGGTGAACGGGTCGGTGAGCAGCACCGGCACATCGTGCATGGCCGCCCAAGAGCCGGCGGCCAGCGCGTCGACAGCGCCACGGCCCCGGTCATTCGGCAGGGTGCGGCCGCCGCCGAGCAGGACCGCGGTTTGGGCGCCCGGCATCAGCCGCTGAGCCGCGGCGAGGGAGGTCTCGATGGGGTTGGCGCCGCCGATGCGCTCGACCTGATAACCCGCCCCGGTGAGGACTCGCGCGACAGCCGGGGCGAGGGCGGTCTCGCTTCCCATGAGGTAGACCTTCTCGGCCCCTACACGTCGGAGCTCATCGAGGATGCCGGGCGACAGCCTCTCAGACGAGGTCAGCAGCAGCGGCCCGCCCAGGACCCCCTGAATCCCGCCGGTTGCGATCGCGTAGGCCCACGTGTCATCGCGTGTGAGAATCGCCGCGTCCGCCGACCCGTCCGGGTAGGCGGCCTGGCTCAAGGTGATCGAGATGGACGCGCTCGTCGCGTCGGGCGCCATCATGATCGGCTCGTTGTTGCCGAGCGCAACCGGCGCCGGCTTGGCTTGGCCGCCTGGGCGGTCAGCCGTTCCATCCCCACGGTCGACGAGCAGAAAGAGCCCACCGGCGGAAAGGACCACCGTGGTCATGGTGAGGATGGTGATAAAAACCCAACGTTTGGACATATTGTGGCGACCCCCCGAAGTCAGAGCAGTTGAGAACCCCAGCAGAAAAAGTCAAGTCAGGGTAGCCCGTGCGCATACCCCTTGTTACCGCGATGAAAGGGCGTACAGCGCACACTGCGATCTAACCCGTCTGGGCAAGCCGGGGCAGAACCGCTCGCACCACCGCGGCCAGGCGCGATGAGGCGGTTCTGGCCACCTCGAGGACTGCCCGGTGATCCGCATCGGCCACGTGCGGCTGGTGCACGTTGGTGATGAGTGAACAGCCCAGGACGCGCATCCCCAGCGCCCTCGCCGCGATCACCTCTAAGACGGTTGACATCCCGACCGCGTCGGCTCCGAGCGCTCGGAGCATGCGAGCCTCAGCTGGCGTCTCATACGCAGGCCCGACAACCCCCGCGTACACACCCTCGACCAGCCGCTCTCCCATCGCGGTCGCGGCCTCGTGTGCCCAGGCGCGCAGCTGAGGGTCGTACGCACCGGCCATGCCGACGAACGTGGGAGCGCCGATCAGCGGGCTCGTGCCCGTGAGGTTGAGCTGGTCCGAGATCAGCAGGAGATCACCGACCCGCAGATCCGCACGCAGGCCACCAGCGGCATTGGTCACCAGAAGCGTCCCCACTCCAGCCCGCGCCGCCAGCCGCACGCAGGCGGCCACCTGGCCCGCGTCATAACCCTCGTAGAGGTGAAGCCGCCCCTGCTGGACGAGCACCTCGACCCCTCCAAGCCTCCCAGTAACAAGCCTGCCGGCATGCCCGGCCACCGCCGCGGGAGGCAGCCCCACCTCCTCGAAACCAATCACAAGAGGATCGGCCACCTCCCCCGCCAGCGCCCCGAGCCCAGACCCGAGAACAAGCAGAACCTCCGGCCGAACCCCCCCGAGCAGACCAGCGAGATCAGTCACCAAAACCACGAACCTGGGAGAAACCGCGAACGATACGTGCGCAGCGCGAGCGCGGTTTCGGGTGGCCCTTGCCGCCCGAAATCGCACAGCGTCAAAAGAACCCACGACGGGAGGAACCGGAGGGGTTCGCGCCTCGTCGGGTGCAGCGACCTAGAGGGCTTTTCCGCGAGCGGAACCCGACGAGGCGCGAACCCGCGCAAGACGAGGGCGAACCTGCGCCCGGCAAGGCACGAGACATTAGGGCCAGCTCAACATGTGGCCGGGGAGGACAGCTCACGCTTGAGCCGATCGATGGAGACGATCGGTGTGGGATCTCGCTCTAGGGCAAGCGCTGTGTACACGCTGACGAGGTCGACGAAGAGGAGCAGCGACGCGACGCGCGCGAGGGGCGAGCGCCCGCGAGCGGTCACCTGGATGGTCCACGCGACGCTGCCGGCGATCACGCGGTCGGTGAGCGTGACACGCCTGGCCATCCGCGGGTGCTCACCAACGGGATCGCGCAGCCACACGATGCCGGTGGCGCGGGTCAGCGCGGACTCACCTTCCCAGCCGGCGACCTCGTTGTGGCACAGCTCGGGCAGCACCGCGGCGAACGCCGGCAGCTTCGCGTTCTCGTTCAGCATGCACTTCAGCCGCCCGGCCGCCACCGCCGGAAGCCCCACGCCGCCACAAGCCACCGTCAGGCCTGCCTGCGCAATCGCTGAGGCCAGCCGCTTCGCTGGATTGGCCGCCATCGGCACGTCGCGACCGCAGCCGGCCGCCAGGTCGGCCTGCACCGCGACGGCCTCTTGAAGCCCCGCGTCCAGGCCCAGAGCGACCAGGGCGGGCACCGCGAGCTTGCCGAGGTTGTGCCGCGGCATGCCGCCGCCGGGCACGATGACCCGGCCGAGGCCACGCTCCCGCGCCAGCCGGTCGAGCGCGCCACCGCCTGAGATCGCCAGCACCATGCAGCCACGGTCGATGGCCTCGGTCACAGCCCCCAGTGTCTCCTCGGTGTCGCCGGAGTAGGACAGCGCGATGACGAGTGTCCCCGGGCCGGCCCAGCGCGGCAGCCCGTAGCTTTTGTGGATCAGGATCGGAAGGTCGAGCTGATCGGCGGCGAGCGCGCCGACGAGGTCGCCGATGACCCCCGAACCGCCCATCCCGCTCACGATCACGGCTCGCACCGCGTCGAGATCCAGGGGCGGCCCGGCATACGCCTGGGCCTCACGCCATTGGGCAGCGGCCGCCTCGACGTCAGCGAGCGCGTCCCGCGGATCGACCTTGCCGAAGCGTCGGGGCTCGTCGAGGTTCACGGCTCCTCGTACGTCGTCGCTCCACGCTGAGATGGCCGGGTGGCCTCGTCGATCAGCATGATCGGGATGTTTTCACGCACCGGGTAGTGCAAGCCGCACTTGGTGCAGATGATGAGGTTGCGGCGATCCTTGTACTGAATGTCCCCATGGCAGGCGGGACAGACGAGCAGCTCGACGAGCTTCGGGTCAACGGGCATGTGCGGCACCTCTCACTCTTGCAGGAGGCCGATCACGCGGTCGCGGACCTCCTCCATCGTCGCCCTGTCGTCGGCCTCCACATTGAGGCGGAGCAGCGGCTCGGTGTTGGAAGGGCGGAGGTTGAACCACCAGCCGTCGCCGTTGATCGTCAGGCCGTCAGCCCAGTCGGCGTCGCCCTCACCTGCGAACGCCTCAACGACTCGGTCGGTGGCCGCCCGGTGGTCCTCGATCTCCGCGTTGATCTCCCCGGACTGGACGTAGCGGTCGTAGGGAGCCAGCAGCTCGGACAGCGTGCCCCCGGCCTCCGACACCGCCTGCAGCAGGATGAGCGCCGCGATCAGACCCGAGTCCGCTCGGAAGTTGTCGCGGAAGTAGTAGTGGCCGGAGTGCTCGCCGGCGAAGACCGCGCCGGTTTCCTTCATCACGCCTTTGATGAATGAGTGGCCGACCCTCGTGCGGATCGCGTGACCGCCGTTGGCCTCGACGGTCTCAGGTACGACACGCGAGCAGATCAGGTTGTAGAGGACGGTCTCGCCGGGCAGGCGCTGGAGCAGCGTCTCGGCGATGCAGGCGATGACGAGCGACGGCGGCACCACCCGGCCCTGCTCATCGACACAGAACATCCGGTCCGCGTCCCCGTCGAAGGCCAGCCCCAGATCAGCGTGAATGGCGATGACCCGGCGCTGCAGATCGACGAGGTTCGCCGGCTCGATGGGGTTCGCCGGATGGTTGGGGAACTCCCCGTCCAACTCGAAGTACAGCGGATCGATGCGGATCACAAGCCCGTCGAACACCGGTGGGACCACGAGTCCGGCCATCCCGTTGCCCGCATCGACGACGACGGACAGCGGTCGCAGCCTGCCGGGATCGACGAACGAGCGGACGTGCTCCGTATAGTCATCGATGAGGTCGGCCTGATGCGCCGCGCCCTCAATGTCGGCCTCCGGGTAGCGCCCGCTGAGCGCCATGTCCCGGATCTGCGCGAGCCCGCTGTCCAGCGACACGCCTGCGGCCCCAGCTCGGCACAGCTTGAGGCCGTTGTACCGAGACGGATTGTGGCTGGCGGTCCACATCGCCCCTGGATGGCCAAGCTTCCCCGAGGCGTAGTACAGCAGGTCGGTCGACGCGAGCCCGATATCGATCGTATCCACGCCCTGCGCGCGGACTCCGCGCATGAACGCCTGCGCCAACGCTTGCGATGATCGCCGCATGTCCCGGGCGACGATCATCGCGGCACCCGCAAGCTCCACAGCCGCAGCCCGGCCCAGCGCCTCCGCGACCTCTTCGTTCAGCTCCTCTGGCACCAATCCGCGAACGTCGTAGGCCATCACGATCCGCTCGAGCTGCTCCATCTGATCGACTCCCGTCTCGCCGCGACCCCGGAGGGATCACCCCCAGCGATCACGTTCCGGTAACGGCCAGCGCCCCGCTCACCCTCTGAACCGGTTTGCGTGCCGTGGCGAGTATCCCACACACGCCACGCGCGGTGGTGACAAGATCCACAGCATCTTGTCACGTGTTTCGCGCTTCGACCAGATGCCGGATATCAGCGGGCAGCTCACGGCCGATGTATTGAGACCGGCTGCGACCGCCCTCTTTCCAGTAGGCGTACCAGTACGGTCCGTGAGGGCAGGCAGCGCAGTCCCGCCCGCACCTGACGTGCTGCTGACGGTAGCCAACTGAGGGCATACCCGATATATGTGATAAATCGACCGTCGGCCCCGGCGAGTTGATCAGCAGTCCTCGCGCCAGGATCAGAAGCCGTCGAAGCTGCGCCTCGTCGAGCCTGCGGACCTGCGCGACCAGCTGACGCGGCAGCGCCATAGCCATCGCCATCCTCCCCTACGCGGGCGCTCCCCGCACCGCTCTCCGGCACATAAGAAATCACACTGCTGTGCCTCAACCCTTGAGGGCGTGCCCGCGCTCCGCTCACGTGTCACGTCCTGATCCGAAGTGATGACGCCGGGCGGCCTGGATCGGCACGATCACCCCTTCGCCGGCAACCGGCTGCCGGCGGAAGGGCGACTGCCGGCCGGCGGCTGCGCCCCTGATATCGCCATCGCGCAGCCCGGCGAACTCGGCGGCCAACCTGGGCAGATCTCTGACGAGGCCCTCGTAGCGGTTCACCCGGGACGGCGCGGCGCTGCCAGCGGCGACGGCGACGGGAACGGGCTCGCGCTCCCGGCACGGCATGGCGGCGGATACCGGCTCGCGACGGGAAGCGCCTGCCTCACACCGGGGGGCAGCGCGTTGCGCCAGCTCGTGCGTAGACGGCTCGCGGACGACCGGGGTGGCCATGCGCTGGTCGGCGCGGTGCCAACCACGTGGAACGATCAGCGCATCCGCGTGGTGGGGGCACAGGTCATACAGCGCCGGGTCGGGCTCCCCCAAGTCGAGCAGCCATACCTGACGGCTTGCATAACGGAAGGAGAGCGTCGCCGCCGCCGGCCACCGACAGCCCATCCGTGAACAGGAGCGCATGATGTCGATCATGCGTCAGAAGGTAGAGCACCACCGCGCTGGAGGCCTGGATCCTTTGTCGTCCGCCAGGGAGGATCAACGCATGAGCAACCGGCGCCATGACCGACACGGACGAGCCGCACGTGCGGACAACGACCGGCACCATCGGCCGTCAGACGGCTTCCGCGCGGCTCACCACGCGCGTTTCTCGGACTGGGTCCAAGAGGCGCTCGCGGAGCTGCCCCACCCACTCGCCGAAGCCGTCGCGGATTTCGAGATCGTCGTCGAGTCCGTCCCCGAGATCGACGAGCACATCCTGGCCACCCTCGAGGTCCCGCTCGCCCAGTTACAGGGCCCGACCGGCGCCCAGCGCCTGGTGGTCTACCGCCGGCCGCTCGAACTGCGCGGCACCATCAAACCCGAGGTCATCGACGCAACCCGAACCGCCATCGCCGAGGAGCTCGCCCGCCACCTGGGCATCGACCTCGACGACCTCCTCGACGACGACTGACAGGGGACCGCCCACCAGCCCGTGTTTGAGAAAGCGTGGCCTTGACTTGCGGGCGAAGCGGAGCGCGGTTCAGGGCCAGGGGTCCGGGGGAGTCCCCCGAATACAAGTCCGCCTGAACCGCTCAGCTTCGATAAACCATCCCACGGTCAGTGGACACAGGGGTCGCGCCTCGTCGGGTGCAGCGACCGACCGCACCAACCTCCCCCACCCACCCACCCTTGACGGAAGAGCGAAACC
>JBOGEA010000323.1:0-6821 GCA_050743205.1 Egibacteraceae bacterium
ACGGAAACCTGCACCCCAGGCAGGCAAGCGAGGAACAACAGTTGCTCTGCGACAGCCATCGACGACTTAAGGGCTAGCGCGATCGGGGATCGGTGGTCCGGGCGAGGTCAAGGTACCCCCAGAACATCGGGTGGATCCGAAAGCGCTGGGCCGCGCGGAGGTTGAGGTGGCTCACCTGATGATGGCCCAGAAATGCCTCCGCCGGTTGGGCGCCGTTCTTGCCGGCCATCTGTGCCTGCAGGAAGCCGACCCGCCACAGGATCTCCATCATCAGCTCAGGGTCCTGATCCCTCACCCAGCCGCTCGCCTCGCCGCTCAAGACAGTTTCTGTGGCGATCTCAAGGCAGCTCAGTACAAGATCTTCATAATCGAAGTACCCGCTGCTGCCGCGAAAGGCCTCGAACAGGCTGAGCAGCCCCGGGTGCTGGAACCGGTACTCCGCCGCGATGTCCCTCGCGCGCTCCTCAGAGTAGAACGGCTCGACTCCCGCGATGATCGCGGCATCGACGGGGATCCCCGTGCGGCGGTCGAAGGCGGAGTCGAGGATGTGCGCCGCGAGCTGGATGATCTCACGAGGGCGATACAGCGTCCGGTCGACGACGTAGTCGAACGAGCTGACACGAGACTGTGGCGACCTCTTACCGAATACCCGTTCCCAGCAGCATTGGTCGGTCTGCAGCTCGAGGCCTCCCAGCGCGTACCTGATCCGGGCGGCGGCCAGCTGGAGCAGCCTCGGCTTGGTCCAAGAGATGACCTCGATCACATCGCGATACTTCTGCGCGTCCTCGTAGAGCGCCGGTATGTTGTCATACAACTCTTGCCGCAATGAGATGTAGACGCTCAGATTGTCGCTGAGCCGGTTGATGGACATGCAGGCTTGGAAAAGGCCGGCCACGAACGCCTTCGCATCCTCGGACTCGTCCCAGCCCCGGTCCAGCTCGTCGACGAGCACGACGACCCGCTGATCTTCCAGTATGCTGCACAGCGAGGGCAGCAGGGGCTCGATCTCGGCGAGCTTGTAGAGCTTCTCCAGCTCCCTGACCCGCAGTGAGGCGCCGTAATTGCCGATCTTAATCTCCTCCATACGCTTGAGGTAGGAGACCAGCGTGGACAGCTTGCTCGTCGCGCCTCCGACGCAATGATCGCGGACGAACCGGTAAATGGCGGCGGCTTCCTTCTTGCGAGCGCCTTTTTGGGTCAGCTCCTGCATCACCAGCACATAGATGACATATTTCCAAGCGACTGCGTATGCCCCCATCTTGGCCCACGACCCGCTGCGCTCCGGCAGCATCGCGCGGCTGAGGAACTGGTAGGAGTAGTCCTCCGGGGTCAACTCGATCACGAAGGTGCCGTTGGCCCGCTCGCGCTGGGCGAGCACCTGGAATATGGCACTCTTGCCGACACCGCGATTGCCGACCACCACGAGCTTGTCGCCACGTTGCACACGATCGAACGCATCGGACTCGATGAAGCAGTCGGCCAGTCCCTTCTTAATGTCGCGCTCAGCGGCCGGGGCCCCGAGATCCAGACCGCTCTTCGCGGTCGATCGCTGTCGTGCTATGGGCCTGGGCATGAATAACCCTACTGAAGTTATCGGCATAAAATGCTATGAACTGGACAAATACTGAAGAAACAGAAAAGTTATTTATGCCCAGCGCCTATGGCAGTCACACCCGCCCGTCCAGTTCTGCGCCGTCCACACCAAGCGTAACGTCTTCAGCCGGTCTGTTCAGCCGACGGCTGATGACTCGCCGGCCTCGTCGGGACTTGAGGCCGCTACGCCGTCCAGTGTCCCGGAGGCCCGGGAATGCCAGCCGCCCCGCGTCGAACCGCCCTCGGGGCCTGGCGCTCACCCGTCCGCCCGGCCGCTCACCCGTCCCTGTCGCAGCCATCAACGCCGACCCCGTCAGGCAGATCCCCGGACCGCCCGGCGGGGTTGGGCAGGAAGGCTTCATGTCGTACCTGGAAACGTAAGTGGTAAGATCGCCGGCATGGCAAACAAGCGGAAGATCTCGATCACGGTCGATGCAGATCTCGTCGAGGAGCTGGAAAGCTCGCCTGACGAAGGTCTGTCCTCCCAGATCAACGAGGCCATCAGGGAAGCGATCGAGCGGCGTCGTCACCAACGCGCGCTGCGGGCGTTGTTAGACCGCCTCGACGAAGAGGACGGGCCACTCGGACCCGAATCCGAGCCTGAGATCCAGCGTTACATGCAACTCATGGGTGGACCGTGATCGTCGCTCTGGACAGCGAGGCCCTCAATGCGCTCGCCGGCCCCGACTCACCTGCTCGACGCCGGATTCGAGAGGCGATCAATGCGGCTGTGCGAATCCGGCGCGACGTCGTCGTTCCTACAGTCGTACTGGCGGAGCTGTGCCGGGGTCCTCGCCGGACACAGCTCGTCGATGCGGTTCTCGCGCGTGAGGAGCGCGCGGTCAGGTGCCGGGACACCGACCGCCACCTCGCTCGGTATGTGGGCGCCGTGCTGCATGCCAGCAACGCCGACTCGAACGACATGGTCGATGCCCACGTCGTGGCCATCACGGCCGAAGCCGGCGGTGGGGTCATCCTCACAGGAGACCCCGGCGACCTGACGCGCCTTGCGGCCCCGTACCACTCAGTCGTCGTTGCGCCACTCAACGGCTGAGCTCCCGCAGCTGGGCCTTGAGCTGGCCGACGAGCTTTTCGCAGTCGGCCAGCTTCGTGCGTATGCCGTCGACGACCGGGGCGGGCGCCTTCGCGACGAAGTTGGGGTTCGCGAGTTTGGCGGCGGCGCGGTCGCGCTCGACGGCGGCGCGATCCAGCTCTCTGCGCAGGCGGGCGCGCTCCTCGTCCAGGTCGATCAGGCCGGCCAGCGGGATGAACAGCTCCGCGCCGTCCAGCAGGACCTCGCCGACCGGGCCGTTCCCGGGAGCCGCGGAGGCGAACGACCACGAGCCGACGCCAGCGAGCCGCTGGATCCCCTCAAGGCCGGCCTCCAGCACCGGACGCTCGTCGGCGCCGGCCAACGCGACGACCGCCAGCCGCGCGGTCGGCGCCAGGTGATGGTCCGCACGGAACCGCCGCAGCGCCGAGACAGCCTCGCGGAGCGCGTCGAACCGCGCCTCCGCCGCCTCGTCGCGGAGCCCCTCGAACGGCCGCGGCCAAGCGACTGATGGATCGCCGGCCTCGTCGGGACTTGAGGCCGCCACGCCGGTCAGCATCCCGGAGGCCCATGAACGCCAGCCACCCCGCGTCGAACCGCCCTCGGGGCCGGGCGCTCACCCGTCCGCCCGGCCGCTCACCCGTCCCCGTCGCAGACCTCGACGCCGAACGCATCAGCCAGGTCGCCGACCCGCCCGGCGGGGTTGTGCATTGTTGCGGGCAGCAAGGCCTTCATGTCAGGCGTAGGAGGTGGTGAGTACAATCAACCGCCATGGCAAGAGAGCGAACGATCTCGATCATGGTGGACGCCGACCTCGCCGATGAGTTCGAGCGTGGGCCCGAAGAGGAACTGCTCCCGCAGATCAATACGGCCATCCGCGAACTCCTCGAGCGCCGAAGGCAGCAGCGCGCGCTGAAGGCGCTGGTTGAAGACTTGGAGAAAGAGCACGGGCCACTCGGCCCGGAGGATGAGCCCGAGATCCAGCGCTACATGCGGATCCTCCAGGGACTCCCGACGTCGTGATCGTCGCACTCGACAGCGAGGCGCTCAGCGCGCTCGCAGGTCCTAACTCGCCTGCCAATCGGCGAGTCTTGCGAGCGCTTGCCACGGCAGTCCGCCTACGGCGCAAGGTCGTCGTGCCGGCAGTCGTCCTCGCGGAGCTGTACCGCGGTCCTGGCCACGCACAGAGAATCGACGCCTTCCTCGCTCGCCGCGCGCCGGCAATTGCGGTGCGGGACACCGACCGGCGCCTCGCACGGTTTGTCGGCGAGGCGCTTCACGCCGCGAAGGCAGGCTCCGAGCACATGGTGGACGCGCACGTTGTCGCCGTCGCTGTTGAGGCCGGCGGGGGACTCATCCTCACCGGAGACCTTGAGGACCTCACGGACCTGGCTGCGCCGTACCGCTCAATCATCGTCGAGCCGATCACGAACTGAGCTGCGCCAGCTGGGACTCGAGCTGGCCGACGAGCTTTTCGCAGTCGGCCAGTTTTGTGCGTATGCCGTCGACGACCGGGGCGGGCGCCTTCGCGACGAAGCTGGGGTTCGCGAGTTTGGCGGCGGCGCGGTCGCGCTCGACGGCGGCGCGGTCAAGCTCTCTGCGCAGGCGGGCGCGCTCCTCGTCCAGGTCGATCAGGCCGGCCAGCGGGATGAACAGGTCCGCGCCGTCCAGCAGGACCTTGCCGACCGGGCCGTTCCCAGGGGTCGCGGAGGCGAACGACCACGAGCCGACGCCGGCGAGCCGCTGGATCCCCTCAAGGCCGGCCTCCAGCACCGGACGCTCGTCGGCGCCGGCCACCGCGACGACCGCCAGCCGCGCGGTCGGCGCCAGGTGATGGTCCGCACGGAACCGCCGCAGCGCCGAGACGGCCTCGCGGAGCGCGTCGAACCGCGCCTCCGCCGCCTCGTCACGGAGCCCCTCGAACGGCCGCGGCCAGGCGGCGCGCATGATCGTCGTCTCCTCGCCAGCCCGGTTCAGCTGCCGCCAGATCTCCTCGGTGACGAACGGCGCGATCGGGTGGAGCAGGC
Source organism: Egibacteraceae bacterium (assembly GCA_050743205.1). Classification (GTDB taxonomy): domain Bacteria; phylum Actinomycetota; class Nitriliruptoria; order Euzebyales; family Egibacteraceae; genus JBOGED01. The sequence goes on from JBOGEA010000323.1 coordinate 4,672, forward strand.
GCAGCGCAACGTCGAGCACGGTCACCAGGACGCGGGCACACACCTCGTCGTCGCGGAGCTTCGCCAGCTCCAGGTACCAGTCGCAGTACTCGTCCCACACGTAGTGATAGAGCGCGCGGGCGGCCTGGGACAGGTCGTAGGAGCCGAACGCCTCGTTCACCGTGCGGAGCACCACGTCGAGGCGGGAGAGGATCCAGCGGTCCTCCAGGCGCAGCTCGTCGTGGGCGGGCAGGCCCGCGGCGGGGGTCACCTCACCGACCCGCATGAGCACCAGACGCGCCGCGTTCCACAGCTTGTTCGCGAACCGACGGGCGCCCTCGACCCACTCCTCGACGAGCGGCACATCCTGGCCCGGTGATGACGCGCGCACGAGCGCGAACCGCAGCGCGTCCGCGCCGTAGGCGTCGATCAGCTCGAGCGGGTCGATGACGTTGCCGAACGACTTCGACATCTTCTTGCCGTGCTCGTCACGGACGAGGCCGTGGTTGAGCACGACGTGGAACGGCACGTCCCGCATGAACCGCAGGCCCATCATCATCATCCGGCTGACCCAGAACGTGTTGATGTCATAGGCGGTCACGAGCACGGCCCCCGGGTACCAGGTGCGCAGTGCGGGCGTGTGGTCCGGCCAGCCCTGGGTCGAGAACGGCCACAGCGCGGAGGAGAACCACGTGTCGAGAACGTCGAGTTCCGCGCGGAGCCCAGAGTCGGCGGGCGGGTCCTCGCGCGGCACGTGCACGCCGCCGTCCTCGTCATACCACGCCGGGATGCGGTGTCCCCACCAGATCTGGCGTGAGATGCACCAGTCGTGCAGGTTCTCCAGCCAGTCGAGGAAGCCCTTCTCGTTGCGCCACGGCACGAACCTTGTGCGTCCCGCTCGAACCGCCTCGATGGCCTTTTCGGCCAGCGGCCGCACCTTGACGAACCATTGATCGGACAGGCGCGGCTCGACGATCGTCCCACAACGCGAGCAGTGGCCGACTGGCCGCGTATGCGGCTCGATCCGGACGACCAGCCCGAGGGCTCTGAGGTCCTCGGTGACCTTGTCGCGGGCGGCGAGCCGGTCCAGGCCCTCGTACGGCCCCCCGTTCGCGTTGATGGACGCGTCGTCGGTCATCACGTCGATCGCCGGCAGGCCGTGACGCTGGGCGATCTCATAGTCGTTCGGGTCGTGGGCAGGGGTGACCTTGACCGCGCCGGTGCCGAACTCGGGGTCGACGTGCTCGTCGGCGACGACCGGGATCGCACGGTCGACCAGCGGCAGCCGCACCGTGGCGCCGACGAGGTCGCGGTACCGCTCGTCGTCGGGATGAACCGCCACCGCCGTGTCGCCGAGCATCGTCTCCGGCCGGGTGGTCGCAACGACGACGCCACCACCCGTGCCGTCCGTCGCCGGATAGCGGATGAAGGTGAGCTCGCCCGCTTCGTCTGCGTGTTCGACCTCAATGTCGGACAGGGCAGTGGTGCACCGGGGGCACCAGTTGATCAGCCGGTTGCCGCGGTAGATCAACCCGTCCTCGTAGAGCGAGACGAACGCCTCACGCACGGCGCGGCTGCGCTGCTCGTCCAGCGTGAACGCGGCACGGTCCCAGTCCGGTCCGGCGCCCAGCCGGCGCATCTGCCGCAGGATCAGCCCACCCGACTGCTCCTTCCACGCCCACACCCGCTCGACGAACGCCTCGCGTCCCAAGTCGTGGCGCGTCAGGCCTTCGGCGGCCAACTGCCGCTCGACGACGTTCTGCGTCCCAATGCCCGCATGGTCCATGCCCGGCTGCCACATCGCGTTCTTGCCGGACATGCGTGCGTGCCGCGTCAGCGCGTCCTGGAGCGTGTTATTCAGCGCATGGCCAACGTGGAGAGAGCCGGTGACGTTGGGCAGGGGAATGACGATGCAGAACGGCTCACCGGGATCGTCGGGCTCGGCGTGGAAGAAGCGGGACGACTCCCACCAGGAGTAGAGCCGAGGCTCGACCTCGGCCGGTTCATAGGTTTTTGAAAGCATCGGCGTGATTCTACGAGTCGGTGAACGGGTTCATGCGTCGGCCCGAAGAGGGCGGACGGGGTACGCGCGTGGCGTCGACCACTTAGAGCGTGTTTGAGAACTGTCGTAAGGGGTCGCGCCTCGTCGGGTTCCGCTCTTCCGTCAAGGG
>JBOGEA010000324.1:0-6789 GCA_050743205.1 Egibacteraceae bacterium
GACCGCCCGGTCACCGGCGAAGAACGCGAGCAGCCCCGCCTGCGCGCACGAGCCCACCGCGACCGCCTCCAGGCGTGTGCGCTCGGTCTGGGCCATCGGGCGCTCACGCAGCGCCAGCAGCGTGTCCGCGTGGTGGGCGACCCGGCCGGCCAGGTCGCCCACCCGGCTGCGCAGATGGTTGACCGCCAGCCAGTCCGCCCACTCCTCATGGTCGGCGAGCAGCCTGGCGTCCACCCGGCGCTCGGGGCGTCGGAGATGCGCGCCGATGCGCTCCGCCGCCGCGAAGGGCGCGAGCGCGGCGCTGGCCAGCCCCACAGCGGCGGCCCTGTTTACGTCCCTGCGGTCCGCTTCGCCTCCGTTCCTGCCGAGTCCCAACGAGTCTGACACCCACGCATGCGGGTTGCCCTCGGTGAGCCGCGCGAATCTGATCAGCGTCTCGCGGTCGGCCTTGCGAAGGAGCGCATCGAGCGCCTTCGCCTTCTTGGCGCTGGGAACGATCTCCGGATGGTGCTCCCAGTCGTCGATCGTCGACGTGCCCGCGTCCAACCGCGCCGCGTAGTCATAGATGGTGTCCCGCGTCGCGACCCACAGCGCGGTCGCCAGCGCGCCAGTCCATCGAGCGACCACGATCAGCGGCTGGTCGGGCCTCGCCACCACCGGCCCGGCCGGCGCCGGCCCAACCGGTGGTGGCGGGATCCGCTTGGCGGGCCGCCGCCCCAGATGCTCACCCATGTGCTCCCCCTGGATCGTTTGCGATCTGGGGAGCTTTGCGCCCGCCGAGCCGCCGGTCAACCGCCGCCGGAGCTCACCGGACCTGACCGCCGACCGCGCCCTTCATTCGGCGGTTGATGGCCTGGTGTCGCCGCGGTCGTGCGCCTGGGCGGAGACCCCACCAAAGTTTGCCGCCGCGAGATTATCCTCCGTAGGATCATTCTGTGCGGTTCTTGAGCAGGGCAGATGAGCTGGCCATGATCGAGGAGCGCCTGTCCGGTGACAGGGCCGAGCTGCTCATCGTCTACGGCCGCCGCCGCGTGGGCAAGACCGAGCTGCTGGCCTGGCACACGTGGCCGAGCGCACACGGTCACTGCACTTCGAGGCCACCGCGACGGTCGCGCTCGACTAGCTGCGCGACTTCAGCGGCGAGTTCGCGCGCGTCTGGGGCAACGAGCTGCTCGCCGCGCAGCCACTGACCAGCTGGGAGGCGGCGCTCACCGCCATCGGCCAGTTCGCCGGCCAGCAGCGCACTCTCGTCGTGCTCGACGAGTTCCAGCTGCTGGCCGCGCAATCCCCCGAGCTGGAGACGGTGCTCAGCCGGTGGTGGAGAAGGACCGGCCGCCACCTGCCGCTGGTCCTCGTCCTGGCGGGCAGTGAGCTGTCGTTCTTCGAGGACAAAGTCCTCGCCGGCCAGCTGTACGGCCGGCGCACCGGCCAGCTGAAGCTGACGCCGTTCACAGCCCGCGAGGCGGCGCTGTTCCACCCCGCGTACAGCCCTGAGGACCGGGTCCGGGTCTACTCGATCTGCGGGGGCGTCCCGTACTACCTGGAGCGCTTCACCGACGGCCGGCCGCTGGCGGCGCACCTGCTCGCCGAGGTCTTCGAGCGCACCGGCCTGCTGCACGACGAGGCCGAGCTGATGCTGCGCCAGTCGATCCCGAGCCGATCAACCCCGGCCAACCACATCGCGGTGCTGCGCTCGATCGCCCACGGCCACAACCGCAACAACGCGATCAGCCAGCGCACCCGGCTGGAGGCGGGGCATGTCACCAAGCTGCTCGACTCGCTGGAGCGGCTCGGCCTGGTCGAGCGGCTCCGCCCCATCACCGCGTCGCCGCGCAGCACGAAGACCGCGTACGCCATCAGCGACCAGTTCCTGCGCTTCCACTACCGCTTCGTCGAGCCCGCCAGATCACGCTTGCGCACCAGGGCGCTGGCGGCGGCCTATCTGGAAGCCACAGTGCTCCCGCAGCTCGACCATCACGCGTCCCAGGCGTGGGAGGACATCTGCCGCCAACACGTCCTGCGCACCGTCCCCGGCGTCAGCGCCATCGGACGCTGGTGGGGACAGGTCGCGACCGGGCAGGGCCAGCGGACCGAGCAGCGGGAGATCGACGTCGTCGGCGTCGACGATCACCGCACACCGGCAGTCGTCGGGATGTGCAAGTGGACGACCGCGCCGATCGACTTCGACGAGCTCAACCTGCTCGACCGGCTCGCCCAGCACGTCGAGAGCCACACCGGCCAAGAGCAGCGCTGCCTGTTCTCCCGCAGCGGGTTCAGCGCCCGCCTGCGCGACCACGCCGCCAGCGACCCACGGCTGCACATCCTCACCCCGGCCCAGCTGTACCAGTGACGACCCCGCGACCCTCCGAACAGCCCGTGAGCAGTCCCTGTCCCGCCCCATCGGGCGAGGAATCCCCGATCACGCGGGTTGACGGCAGTTCTGTGGAGCATCCGCGACGTATATGTCGCCGATGCTCCACAAGCCAGCCCGACGTGACCCGCGACGCGCGAGGTGGGGGTACCCGGCGTTGTCCCCTCAGCCTCCCTGGTCAGGCCGTTTCCTGGGCGACCCACTCCAGGTACGTCGGGTTGCCGCCCACGATCGGTGTGGCGGTGATCTCCGGTGTGTCATACGAGTGCTTCTGCCGCAGCGTCTCGACCAGCCGCTCGAGCAGCTCCGCTTTCGTCTTGATGATCAGCAGATGCTCGGTGGCCTCCTCCAGTGCTCCCTGCCACCAGTAGCGGCTGGTGATCGGGCCCACGATTTGGACACAGGCAGCCAACCGCGCTTCCAGCAGCGCATCGGCCAGCGCACGGGCCTCCTGCTCCTGATCCGTGGTGGTCATGACCTGGATGCATGTCGTCTCTGTCATCGCGAGCTCCCGTTGTCGACCTGCCGCGGGTCTCCACGATGCGGGCTGCCCGCTCGGTTTGCTCCTGAAAAAGCGGGGTATCCGGAGGCGACGGCTGGATGGAGAGGAGCGTGGGGGATGCGGCCCGCGAGCATGTTCGCGGACGTGCGCGCGCTGGTGGTCGGCGACGCGCTGCTCGACCGCTGCCTGCCTGGCCGCCGTTGTCCGCTCGCTGTGGGAGGCCGTGTGAGGGGTCGCCCTGCACACCGACGCGCAAGGGATCGGCGGGGCCGAGGTCAGCCTCGGCCACCTGCTCGCAGCCCTGCCCCGACGACCTCGACGTCACCGTCATGGGATGCGCGCGGTTGGCGCTCGATCATCTGGCTGCCCGGCGTCGCGCGGCACGTGCTGCTGCCATTCGCCCACCGATCCGCTGTTTCGTCGCCGCCCTGTACACGCGAAGCGCGGAAGCTAGGTGCTGCATACCTTGGCTTTCTCCGCTCAGGATTGGCAACAAGCGTATTGGTGCGTTTTCCGCACGCAGCGCGTCGCCCTCTGTGCCTCAAATCCGTACGCCTGCAGACGAAACGATGGGTCAACCCGCTTGACGGGCGGGCTCGGTCAGCACAATTCTTGCCGGTTCCTCTTCGCCGCCCTCGGTGGGGAAGCTGATGACGAGCCCGCGGCCGAGAGCCCTCGCCAGACGCCGCAGGGTCTCCAACTGATGCTCAATGCCGCCTCCCTCCTCTATCCGCGAGATCGCTGACTGCGTCGTGCCCATCCGTTCGGCGAGCTGCGCTTGCGTGAACCCAGCCGCAGTGCGAAGGTCATACACCAGTTGACCCAGGTCGCTGTCTTCGCGCGCTCGCTGGTAGGCCTGAGCATCGATCGGGCGGCGAGCCCGGATCTCGCTCCAGCGGCTGTGACGTGCCATCAGTCCCCTCGCTCCCGGTGTTCGGTTGTGCAACGCCGTACCTCGTTGCGGTCTCGAGTGATCTCACGCCGTTCGTTCATCCGCTGCTTGGTGAAGGTCGTGAGCAGCACCACCCTCTGGCCTGGCGCAAACCAGTACGTGACCAAGACTGATGCGTAACTCGAACAGGCCGTCACCGAGCGCCCGGCTACGAGGCATTCGTAGCCTTTGACCCTGAGCGGCGAGTTCGTCAATGCGTGTGGCGACGCGCTCGTACGCGGCCTCGGACAAGGCGTCAAGCCAGTCTGCCCCTTCGTCATGCACCGCGAAAATATCATTACCGCAATGATCGCGAAAGAGCGATGACCGCCGCCGACACGGTCTGGTCGGGGTCGCCGCCGCCGTGGGCACCCCGACGGTGTGCCTGTTCGAGCTGACCGTATCGGGACGGTTCGGCCTGCGTGAGGCCTGCCCAGTGACCCAACCGCAACCTCGACTCGCCGCTGCCCTGCCCGGTCCGTGACCCACGCAACATGGCCACCCAGCCCTGCTGGTACAGCGGCCGATGTGTCTTCGACGGCCGCGCCAGCTGCACCGACGACGTCGCCGTGGCCGCGCGGTCGCCGCCGCTGTCAGCTCACTGTGGGAGGCCCCGTGTGAGGGGTCGCCCTGTACACCGACGCGCAAGGGATCGGCGGGGCCGAGGTCAGCCTCGGCCACCTGCTCGCGGCCCTGCCCGACGACCTCGACGTCACCGTCATGGGATGCGCGCGGTTGGCGCTCGATCATCTGGCCGCCCGGCGTCGCGCGGCACGTGCTGCTGCCATTCGCCCACGGATCCGCGCAGCATGGCGGTGACCGCAGCGCACATCCGCGCCGTGCGGCGGCTGCGTCCCGACCCCCTGCACGCCACCCTGCCAGTGCCGTAGATGGGATGGCATGGGATCATCGCGGGCCTGGCCTGCCCGCGCACCGCGGTGGCGGCGGTCGAGCAGCTGCCGATCAGGACGGCGTCGGCGTGGCAGCGGAGCGGCGGCTGGCCGCCCACGTGGCGGTCGGTGAGGTCAGCGCGCGGCAGACGGAAGGCTACGCGAGGCTGCCCCGGGCGCAGCGTCCGCACGATCCGCGGGCGGCGTGCCCGACCTCGGCCCGGTCAGGGCCCATGACGGGCTCGTCCTGGTCGCCGTGGGCCGCCTCAACGCGCAGAAGGGCTTCGACGTGCTGCTGACCGCGCCGGCGGACCTGCCTGAGGTTCGCCTGGCGGATCGTCGGCTCAGGCGAGGAGGACGCCGCGCTGGCGGCCCCTGCCGCTCGGCGGGGGCCTGGGCGGCCGGGTGACGTTCACGGGCTGGTCCACCCGCGTCCGCGGCGAGCTGGCGCGGGCCGACGCGTTCGTGCTGCCCTCACGCTCCGAGGGCTTCCCGCTGGCGATCGTGGAGGCGATGCTGGCCGGGCTGCCCGTGGTCGCCACCGGCGTCGGCAGCGTCCCCGAGGCTGCCACCGACGGCGACACCGGCCTGCCGGTCGGCAAAGACGACCGCCGACTCCATGGCGCTGTGGCGCTGTGGCACCAGGTCACGCAGTCCCGTGAGGCTGCAAGAGGGACAGGCTGGGGATCCGACCAGCCGCGCACCCGCCCGCGATGCTCCGTCCCAAGGCCCGTTGCCGCTGGGATGCGAACAGCTCCACGCCGGCCCGTCCGATCGCACAACCGCGGATCGTCATGGTCCACGAGCGTCCTGCGGTACTCGATCAGTAGGGCTACCATACGGCTATGGCGCGAACACAGACTATGGTGCAGCTGAACGAGGAGTTGCTCGTGCTCCTGGATCGTCGGGCTGCCAGGGATGGCCTCTCTCGGTCACAGCTGATCCGCGAAGCAGTCGAGGCATTCCTGGCACAGGACCGCGAGCGAGAAATCGACCGCCAGATCATCGAAGGGTACACGCGCATGCCCCAGGGGGGCGAGTATGACATCGACGAGTGGGGCGATCTCGGCAAGACCGTGACTGCCCTCACGGTGGACGCGTTCCGCCGACTTGATGAGGAAGAACGCGCCGCTGGGTTCGACCCGTGGTGAGACGCGGGGACATCTACTTCCTCGAGCACGCAGAGTGGGGTCGCCGGCCAGTCCTCGTGCTGACCCGGGACGCCGCGATTCCCGTGCTCAAGCGTGTGACCATCGCATCGATTTCCCGACGGATTCGCGATATCCCCAGCGAGGTGGTGCTCGACGAGACGGACGGCATGCCGGCCCCGTGCGCCATCAGCCTCGACAACCTCGGTGAGGCGTGGAAGGCGCTGCTCGTCGATCACGTGACCACGCTGCCGTACGAGCGAATGCGGGACGTGTGCAGGGCGCTCAACCGGGCGCTCGGCTGCTGAGCCCAAAAAGACGGACAGGTCAGGCGCTGGGGTGGGGGTGCAGGTAGGGGGCGAGGTGGGCGTGGGTGGCGGGGCAGGCGAGGTAGCGGGCGACGCGGTGGAAGGCGAAGGCGTGGATGCTGCGCTCGTCGTCGGCGTCGACGCGGGCGAATCGGCGGGTCAGGGGGCGTGGGATCGCGATCAGGTCGCCGGGGTCGGCCAGGTTGACCCAGCGGGCTACGCCGGGTGGGCGGGCGCCTCGCCCGCCGTTGGGAGCGGGGTCGAGCCGGTCGAAGACGACGTCGGGCATGGCCAGCGGTGATCCCAGGGTGATCAGCAGCTCGACGTGCGGGTCGGGCCGGGCCCACAGCGCCTCGTAGGCCACGACCGACCCGAGCGAGTGCGCGATCACGATGCGGGGGCGGTGGACGGCGATCAAGTCGGCGACGGCGTCGCGGGCGGTGGTCCGGCGGTCGGCGTGGCGCAGGTAGGCGGTGACCTCGCCGAAGAACCTGGCGACGAACCAGCGAACCAGGACCTGTCCCGGTTTCGTGGATGGTTGTGATTTAGGCCAGGTCGGTCAGCGGGTGGTATCTCCTTTCATACTCCACGGGCGAGTAGTAGCCAAGGGCCGAGTGCCGTCGCTTCGGGTTGTAAAAC
>JBOGEA010000325.1:0-6741 GCA_050743205.1 Egibacteraceae bacterium
AGCCTGAGAGTCAACGGCCAGGCGACCGACATCTGCCCCAACGTGCGGACCGCCAACGCCACCGTCCACATCATCGACACCGTCCTCATGCCGCAGAGCTGACCCACACCCCAGCTCCGCAACAACAGGCCCGCCAACCCCGCCCAACGCGCGGTTGGCGGGCCTCGTGATGAGCACATCGCGACGGATAGAGGCTGTTGCAGAATCAACAAGAGTGGCTCTCAGGAATGGCGAAGAGCCCGCAGGCCGTGGGCGCCATTGGGCCAGCCACACTGCGGTTTTCCTCCGTATTCGGAGGAAAACCGCAGGTCAGGCGCCCACTGTCGGGCTTGAGGCGCAGTTTTCCTCCCACTTCAGAGGAAAACTGCATCTTTGGCTCGAGTGACCCGAGTGCGGGCGGTCAGCCGGTGAGGCGGCGGATGCCCTCGGCGAACGGCGTGCCCTGGGCGCCGATGGCGCCCAGGGGCGGCAGCAGGTCACGGGCGAACAGGTCGGCGGCGTGCGCAGGGAGAGCCCGGGCCGCGGCCTCCGCCGGGGTCCCGCGGAGGCCGCGCACCACCTCGGCCAGTTCCACCACGTCTGGGCCGGCGATCGGGACGAGAAGGTGCAGGTCAGTGACGCCGCCGGTCACACGCTCGAGGTCAGCGGCCACGACGGCGGCGGCGAGATCGGCGGCGTACAGCGGCGCATGACGGGCGGACATGGCGCGGCCTGCTGTCGCGACTCCGGCGAGGGCGGCGGTCAGGTCGTCGTCGGGCCCGTAGGTCAGCGCACGGCGGAACACGACCGACTCCAGGGGCGCCTCGGCGAGCAGCTCCTCGACCTCGGCGCAGGCGGCCAGCCACTCGTTGCCGTCCGCCGCCGAAACGCCCAGGTGAGACAGCCAGATCATGCGCCGGCACCCGGCCCCGATCGCGGCGCAGAGCACGGTCGCGGCGCCGTCGAGCATGCGCTGCGGCTGCTCCAACGGTGAGGACGCGAGGTGCATGACCGTATGCGCCTGCTCCAGCGCCGTCTCCAAGTGGCCCTCGTCGTCCAACGCGCCGCGCGCCACCTTCGCGCCCAACGCCTGAAAGGGCGCGGGGTCGGCGACCGCAGCCCGCTCCAGGTCCAGAAAGACGCGGACCTCACCGCCACCCCGGACGAGCCGCAGCACAGCGGCTCTGCCAACCGCGCCCTCCGCGCCTGTCACGAGTACCGGCATCGCCCGGACTCTACGTCTCAGCGGGCGGGCGCAGCCACGATCACCTACTCGGCGCTCGCGCAGACCGCGGCTGCGTACGCTGCAGTCTCCATTGGTTCGTACGCATGACTAGGGTGCCTCGCGCTCCGCTGAGGTCAGGACGGCGCGAACTGTGGACGCGTGCCAGTGGGCGCCGCTCGCCGCCGGATCGACGGCGGGCGAAGAGCTGATGATGCTCCGCTCCCACTGCGCCGCAGCTCCCGTCAGCGCTCGGTCTGTGAGTGGAATCCGGGGTCGGTCTGGACCGGCGAGAAATCCAGCGCCAAGACGGCGCCCGCCAGGCGATGCAGCAGCGCCCAACCTGCCGGGGGTCTCCGCAGCCAGCTCGCCACAAGCTCGGTGAGCGGTGTAAAGGACAACAGGCGGCACCTCCCGAGCAGGTCGTTGGGGTTTCGGGTTGCTGTAAAGTGCAACACCAAGGCGGTCAGCCGCAGCACTTGGGATTGATGGCCTCAGCGGAGCATCGGGAAGTACGGATGCTTCCGGGTCGAGGACGTTCTCGCTTGGGAAGACGAGCCAGGCCCGGAAGCCAGCCCGATGACCCTCAAGGCTCGTCACCGCACAATGGAAGACCTCGGCCGGCGGGGGTGCCCGGGCGTCGCAGACGTCATTGCCTGCGGCCAAGCAGAACGTCAGTCGTGCGGCAGGATAGCCGACCCCTCTCCTCAGCCCCTGACCCGTCTGTCTGTCCGCTCTGCGGGCGGAAGACCGCTGACCATTGGCGTCTATACCCTCGTAGACGTATTGTCCGCACACCCCGTCCGCCCTGGCAGCCCCGAGCCCCCACCATCGCCTCGACCGCCTGCAACTCGACTGTGCTACAGCTACTCACCGGGTGCGGTCTCCGGACCGTCGCGCGGTCAGAGGCGCCGGCAGCTCTCGTAGCTGTCAGCGGCGGGTCGCCAAGAGCGCCGGGCCAGCCAGGAAATGCGCGTTACGGCCCATCTCGTCCCCGCGGACAAGCGCACCCTCGGCTTCGAGGCGCTCCAACTGCCTGAGCGCCCCCGCCTGCGTCAGCCCGGTGAGGGCCGCGTGATCCCCGGAGGTGAAGCGCTCGTGGACGGTCAGCCAGTGCTGCGCGACCGCAGCGGCGCTGTCCGGCCAGCGGTAGGGCAGGACGCCGCGCTGCCTCAGCCCAGCACGTCGGGCGGCGGGCCCCGTCTCGACAGCCGCCAGCGCCGCTTTCGACAGCACCCAGACGTCCTTGAACCGGGACAAGAGCGGCTGGCCCGCGACCCGGCACTCGGCGGCGGCATCCAGTGCCTCTTCCGCCTCCTGCTGCGTGCGCTGCAGGACGCTGGTGAGGCGCTGGGGCATCAGAAACGGCTCGCGCAGGAGCGTGTGGACGATCAGCGCGATACGTACGTCGCGGCGCCGGACGGCCGGCTCGATCCGGGCGATGAGATTCATGACTGGGACGACCGGCTCGCCGCCGGCCAGCCGAACGCGCACCCGAGGGCCGGCCTCCTCGGCCAGCGTGGGCGGGCGGTGCCCGAGCACGATCATCTCGCGGTACATGCGGTCGATGCCCAGCCCCTGTTTCTCGACGAGCCCGAGGGCTCGAAACAGGTCGGCCAGCGCCGGGTAGCGAGCCCAACGCTGCGCGAGGGCGTTGTCGGCGGTGACGCCCCCGACGAACCCGCCCGGACTGGTCACCTGAACGGCCGAATCCGCCTGCACCCATGTGACCAGGAGGGGGTCGGGCTGGAGCCAGTCGCGATGGACGACGCCGTTGAGGACGGCCTCGCGAATAGCCGGCGGCGGCAGCCTGCGCACGGGTGCCTCTGTGAAGGCGTCGTGCAGCGTCACCGCCGTGTTGATGGCATCAAGGCGGGCCTCGATTGCCGTGATCTGCTCCAACAGGCTCTGGCCAGCCAAGTCTGTCGGTGCCGTCAGGACATCACCGCCTTCGACGTCGAGCAGGGTCAGCGCAAGGTACGTTCGCTCCGCTGGGCAGAAGGTGAGCGCGCCGGCCTGGGTGAGTCGGCCGTCTGGACGCATCACCCCGAGCCCACGCAGGAACTCGGCGTCGCTGGCGTCCGCGAGGCTCTCGCCGGAGCCCGCGCCTCGCCGAAGATGGCGTCGGGCGACCTCCAGGGCGGTTGGTGATACGTCATGCACTGTGCGGTCGGTCACCGCGGCCATCGCGTCGTGGCCGGCGCTGTCCTGCCTGTGCAGCCACCACTCGGCGCGGTCGACGGGCACGCAGTGGCCGCCGGCGCGCCACCGCAGCTTCCCGTCGATGTGCTCGACGGGCTCGCGCGCCTCCGCGACATAGAGCACCAGCAGACGGACGCCGTCCACCACGCGGGCCTCGATCGCGGGGGCCACATCGACGCGCTCGTAGATCCGATGCCGCAGCCATTCCTCTTCGAGCGCGGCACCGAGGAGCGCGCCAGTCTCGTCGTCAACACCGACCAGGAGTGCACCGCCGCCGGGAGTGTTCGCGAAGCACGCAACCTCGTTGGCTAGCTGGTCCGCGGCCGCGAGATTGCGGGGCTCGCCAGCCAGGAGCCGACCGCCGACCCCTCGGCGACCGGCTTCCTCTTTGCAGTCGACCTGCTGGCGCTCGGCGACGTTGGGCAGCACGCCGTGGCGGAGCCGGTCGATGACGGTGTCCACTAGTTGGCACAGCCGCGCGCGTGCCTCGACGAGTTCGGTGAGCGGTGTAAAGGACAACAGGAGGCACCTCCCGAGCAGATCGTTGGAGTTTAAGGCTGCTGTAAAGTACAACACCAGCGGCGGGTCCTCCGCAGCCCCCAGCCGGCCGCGTTCGGTGCGGTTGATCGGGATACGGGTACGACGGGATGAGCCCGCCCTGGCGACCCTGCGGATGGTGATCTTCACGTCGAAGGACGCGATCGCCTCGAAGGCCTCGTTGTAGATCCCGGTTCACGCCCATGGCATAGGGCCGGCGACTGCCAGTCCTCCTGAGCCTGGAACAGGCCGTGACCATGCAACTCTGCCTGTGGTCCCGTAGGCAGTTCCTGAGCGTAGGGTGTGGATGCTCAGATCGTGGGGAAGTCACCTTCCGCACGGCGAGTCTGCACGTCGCCGCGGGCCGCCACCGGCCGCTGTCCGGTGACGGAACCACCCCTGCGGGCTGCCTCACCATCTCAGGAGCTGGGCGCTCAGCGCCTCCACAGGGTCCTCGTAATACAGCGGCTGCCCCACCGGCCCAGGCTGGTCAGGCGCTCAACGCCTGCAAAGGCGCGGGATCGGCGACCGCGGCCCGCTCCAGGTCCAGAAAAACGCGGACCTCACCGCCGCCCCTGACGAGCCGGCGGACCACGGCTCTGCCGACCGCGCCCTCGGCGCCTGTCACCAATACCGGTATCGCCCGGACGCTACCGCGCCCCAGAGCGAGCGCAAGGTGGGACGAAAGCATCACTGTACGCTCGGTCAGGACAGAAGGGCAGCAGCATCACGAAAACTTGACGGATCAGGCGGGTCCCCGAAGGGCGAGAGGAGCGCGGGATGAACCGGGTCACGGGACACACAAGGCCTGTCCACAGAACCGGGACAGCTCTGCTGGCCAGCGCGCTGGCAGCGCTGGCCCTGGCCAGCGCACCGCTGCCTGCGCAACCGGCCGCGGCGGCCACCGAGATCCGCGTCCTGCAGCTCAACCTGTGCCACAGCGGACTCAGCACAGTCTGCTACGCGAGCCCGCCGACAAGGGTGATCGACAAGGCCATCGAGGTGATCCAGTCGGTGAAGCCTCACGTGCTGTCACTCAACGAGATCTGTACCAGCGACCTCGACCGGCTGCGCGGGGCGATGGAGAGGACCGCCCCTGAGCATGTGGAGTTCAAGGCCGCTGAGAAGCCCCCCGGCACCAAAAGAATGTGCACAGACGGCCGCGGGGAATACGGCAACGCGGTGATGGTCAGCGACGAGTATGCGGGCTCGGACCACTCCTCCGGTATCTACACCGCGCAGGTCACGGGGGAAGAGCAGCGGGTGTACTCCTGCCTGGGAGGCGGTCGGATCAACGCCTGCACCACGCACCTCACTGTGGACGGCGAAGGCAAGGCACTCGAACAGTGTGGCGAACTCATGAGCGGTCCGGCATCCCGGTACGCGAACAGCGGTCCGACCATCGTCGCCGGTGATCTGAACCTGAGGTACAACCGCCACGACAAGTATCACAACGTGCAGAAGTGCGTTCCCGACGGCTTCGTTCGCAAAGGCGACGAAAAAGTCCAACACGTGATGGCCTCGTCACGCTTCGACTTCATCGACAAGCGCAACGTTTCCATGAAGGACGGCAAGGGACAGACCACCGATCACCCAGCGTTGCTGGCCACCCTGGTCCTGCGTTGACAGCAGCAGCGTGAGATCGACGGCGGCGGAAGACAGGCGTGGCCCCGCTCACTACAGTCGAGGTCGTGGTCGGGCAGTACCTGCTGTGCTGACGAAAGAAGAGTCACGGGATGCAGTCACGCACTTCGGAGTTGAGCCGGTACAGCGAGCAGGAGCGGGTCGCCGTCCCCGGGACGGGTCCCCGGGCTGATGCGGTGCGGCGGCACCTGCCTCTCGTCGTGCTCGCGGTCGGCATGGTCACGGCGGTCGCGCTGCATCTGGCGGCGGGGTTCCACTATCCGGTGCCCTGGGACGACGAGGCGCACTTCCTGGTGCCCGCGCAGAACTTCGCACGGCATCTGACGCTGACCGCCCCGCAGCTCAACGCGCCTGAGGGGATCTTCTGGATGCCCGACGGCTACGCGGTCGTCCTCGGGGTCTTCTTCGTCTTCCTGCCGGACACCGAGACGGTCGCGCGGCTGCTCAGCCTGGTCTTCGCGCTCACCTTCGCCGGCTGTCTCTATGCCATCACCGCGCGTCTGGGCAATGCGCGCCTGCCGATGGCGTGTGCGCTGGCCGTGTGGCTGGTGGCGCCGCTGACCGTGCTGATGGCGAACATCGCCCGGATGGAGGGGCTGATCCTCGCGCTCGTCGGCGTGGCGCTGCTGCTGGTGGCGGCGAGGCGCTGGCCGGCGGCGCTCGCGGTCGCGTCGCTGACCCCGCTCGTCCACCCGATGGGCCTCGCGCTGATCGCCGCGTTCGCGCTGGCGGCGCTGGTCCTTCGCGCCGATCTCCGCCCGTCCGGCAGGTTCGAGGTCGCGCTGGTCGCGCTGGCCGTACTGGCTTGGGCGGCCGAGGTGGCGTGGCTGGTCGCGAACGCGGACCTTGTCCGCGACCACGTCGGCTACCAACTGTCGCGGAAGTCAGGCCGCGGCCTGGCACCGAGCCGGTATGAGATGGCCGCTGGGCTGGCCGCCGCGGTCGGGCTCACCTGGGCCGTCGCCGCCCGCCGCCGGCTCGGCGAGCGGCGCGCCGGGCTGCTCGCCGCCACGTGCGCCACCGCTGGCGCGTTCATCGCGATCCAGGTGGTGGGCAACGAGATGTGGTACCGGGTCCTCAGCCGCGAGACCGTGCTGCCGCTCGGCGCGCTCGCGCTCGTAGTCGCCCGGCCGTGGCGGCTGGGCCCGCAGCAGGCG
>JBOGEA010000326.1:0-6674 GCA_050743205.1 Egibacteraceae bacterium
CGTCGCGGATGCTCCACAAAACCGCCGTCAACCCGCGTAGGGTTTGTCACCATGAAGGCGGAGCTGACCATCGGCGCGTTGAGCGAGCGGACGGGGGTCGCGGCCTCTGCCCTGCGCTTCTACGAGGCCGAGGGCCTCATCTGTGCCACCCGTTCCGCCGGGGGACAGCGCCGTTACGCCCGCGCCACCGTGCGGCGGGTCTCGTTCATCCGGGTCGCTCAGCAGGTGGGCTTGCGTCTCGACGAGATCCGCGCCGCGCTGGCCTCGCTGCCCGAGAACCGCACGCCGAACGCCAAGGACTGGGAGCGCCTGTCCACATTATGGCGTCCTCGCATCGACGCCCAGATCGCCGTGCTCGAGCGACTGCGCGACCGGCTCGACGGGTGCATCGGCTGCGGCTGCCTGTCGCTGGAGATCTGCCGGCTCCTCAACCCCGACGACGAGGTCGCTCAGCGCGGCCCCGGACCCCGCTACATCCTCGACGACGACTGATCCCGCGGCGATCACGTCGACCCGGGCCGGCGATCCTCGGTCGAACCTGCCGCCGATCTCCTCAAGCTGGAATCTTCGTCCTGGTCAGGGGCGGCAGCGCGGGTGATGATCAGGCGCGCTCGTACAGGGTCGGTGCGCGGCCCAGGCCATTGTGCGCCGAATCCGTGCCGATCTCTTTGACACGGCCAGCGCTGATCTCGTTGGCGATGACCTTGCGCACCGTTCCTTGGGAACCACCGGTGCGGGCGGCCAACTGCGGGATCGTGAAGGTGCCCATCGCCGGGATCGCGACCGCGATCATGTTCGCGGATACCCGCGACGGCTCTTCTCTGCCGCTGGTGCTGGGACGACGAGGCCGATCGGTGGAGAGGGTGAGCCCGGCACGGCGGAGCAGGCTCTCCTCCGCTCCTTCGGCGATCAGGGCTTGGGCAGTGATGCCGCGCTCGTTCGCCCAATTCTTGACGTAGGCTACGAACCGGTCTGCGATGGCCGTGCGGTCGACCTGTCCGACCGTTTCGAGTTCGGCACGCAGGGTGAGCCGTTCGACCGGATCATGGGTCAACTCGATCTTTCTCTTGAGCGCATTGACCTTGCCGCGATCGATCAGCTGACCGGGATCGCGGATCAAGGTGAGATAGTCGCGGATCGCGCTCTCTGCATCAACAGTCACAGTGCTGGTCATCGGGACGAGTCAACTCCATTCTCGGCGTAAGCAGGCCGCAGTCTGGCCGGGCAGTCCAAGAAATCTGGCTGCGGCACAATTTAGCATGTTGATGATTCGCCACGCTTGCATTGTCGCCAACCAGCTTGCTGTGGGCATGAAACGCCAAGCGCGGAGAGACATCGTGGCAGCCAGGGGAGTCCACCTCTCGCTGACACGCCCTGTCTGCTCCGTCTCTCAGCGGCCCACGCGCCTGTCGATGATTGCGAATAGTACCGCAGGACGGCGGTGGGCAGTCGCGTTTCGCCTCGACAGTGGTGGTGACCAGCGTTTTTGGGCGACGGTCGGGCCGCGCACGCGGCGCGGTTTTACCCCGGCAACCTCTGGGAGCACGGGCTTGCCGCTGTAGCTGCTGTGGCGGAGGACGTGGGAGTGGGTTTGCTGTCCGGAGTCAGGGGCACGTCAGGATTGACATCATTGTGTCTTTACGGGCGTGGCGGTGGAGTGATCGAGATTTCGCGGCGGCGGCGGTCAGCGCCGCCGGATTGAGCGTGACATGTGCGCACGTCGTTGTGGGCTCCCGCGCTCTTTCACATGACGGAAAGCAGCGGCAGGCGCGGGTCGTGAGTCAGCTCCCGCCGCGCGTCGCGGCGCGGACCGCGACGGCGGTGTCGGGGTTGTCGCTGAACAGGCCGTCGATGTCGAGGTCGAAGAACACGCGGTACTCGGCTGGGGCGTCGCCGGTGGCGCCTGGGAAGGCGGGGCTGTCTGGGTCGCCCTGGCGGAAGTCGGCGGGCAGGAAGTCGTTCTCGTTGCGGAACGTGTAGGGGTGCACGAGCAGCCCGGCCTGGTGCGCGTCGTCGACCAGTGAGGTGGGCTCTTGCAGGCGGTCCTGGTCGTCGCGGGGAACGATCAGGTGCTTGCTGGGGCCGATGCCCTGGGCGTAGGTGGCGATCTCGGCCAGCCCGGCGGGAGTGGCGAGGTCGGCGTAGGTGCGCGGATCGCCAGCGACCACGAAGTCATAGGGCTGGCCGGTGCTGTCGAGCAGCTGAACCAGCGGCAGCTGTGTCATCGTGCGCAGCTGGCGCAGGTTCGCCGTCTCGAACGACTGGATGAACACCGGGTCGTCCGGGTCGCGGAGGCCGGCCCGCCCGAGGGCGGCGACGAGCGGCTCCTCAAGGGACAGGCCGATGGAGTCGAAGTGCGTGGGGTGCTTGGTCTCTGGGTAGATCCCCACGCCCTCCTCCAGCGCGAGTTCGATGACCTCCTGGAGCGTCGGGATCTCGTACGCACCGTCGAAGGCGGTGTTGCCGGGCCGCAGGTCGGGGATGCGCTCGGTGGCCCGCAGGGTCTTCAGCTCGGCGAGCGTGAAGTCCTCGGTGAACCATCCGGTCAGCTCCTCACCGTCGATGACCTTGGTGGTCTCGCGGCCCGCGAACTCCGGGTGGTCCTCGACGTCCGTGGTGGTCGAGATCTCGTTCTCGTGCCGGGCGACCAGCACGCCGTCCTTGGTCGACACCAGGTCGGGCTCGATGAAGTCCGCGCCCAGATCGATCGCCAGCCGGTACGCGGCCAGCGTGTGCTCAGGCCGGTACCCGCTGGCCCCGCGGTGCCCAATCACGATCGGCCGCTCCTCCGCGGGAGCCGCGCCGGCGGGAACGGCCAGGGCCATGAGGATCGCGGCGGTGAGTGCTGTCGGCAAAAGACGCGCAACCATGCTGGTACTCCTCAACACACAGGGGATCCCGTCGACCCGCACGCTAAGCGTGGTGAATGGCGGCCAGACAACGGCGGCGTGGCTGGCCGGTGTCCCCACTCCGGCGGTGGGGGGCGAGCCGCGACCCTTCACGACAGTTCTCATCAGGCGCTGAGATGCCGGGCCTCTATGGCGTGGCCGGACGCCGACTGTCCTGATCGTTTGAGGACCATCAGCTGCTCGCGCAGAGCCTGGAGCTGGCCCTGCGTGCTGAGGGCGTGGCCGCGGCGGGTCGGGGGAGTGGAGCGGCCCGAGGTGGTGCTGGCCGCCGCCGCCCTCCGGCCGGGGCTTGTGCCGCTCGACCTCGACCTCGGCGGGCAGCAGTCGGGCCGGAGGAGGGGGGTGGAATCCGCCAGCGAGGGCGGCTGACCAGCCGTTCGGATCTGCCCGTAACCGTCGGTGGCTGACACGCGCCTTCCCAACGACACGACCTTGACAGGGGATATTTTCATCCCCCGTTCATGCTCTGTTGCGGGGCAGAACGGCTATGACGACGTACGCCGACTTGAGGCGCGAGCAGCCACATCAGGACTCGATCGAGGTGCGCTCGCTGATCGCGGGAGGTCTGCTGCTCCTGATGCTGTTCGGGGTGCGGCCGGCCAAGGACCCGGGTCGAAATAACGGTGCCATTTGGCGGTGTGGAGCCCTATTGGCCAGGCTTCGGCACAGATGCGTGCCGAATCCTGGCCATTAGCGCTTGCGAGAATGACGCATGGTGAGGATATGGCGCTCAAAGATTTCATTGAGTCATTCGCGGGCTGGTCCGGCGGTCTCGGAGGCAGCGCACATTCGAGAACAGCAACGGTATTGCTGCCCAGGTCCCAAGGGCATGCAGCTGTGGCTGGGCGATCCGCTCAAGGAGCTGACGGTCGGGTTGGCGGCTGTCGTCGCGGCGCTCTGCCTGCTGCGGTGGCGCGTCGCCAGCGACGCCCAGGCGCTGCTCATCGGCCTGGCCATGGCGCTGTATGGGGCACGCTGTGGACCGCCGACATCGAGCAGCCGGCCGCGCTGCAGCCCGCAAGCCGGCTGGTCGTGATCGCGCTGCTTGGCCACGCGCTGCTGACGGCGCCGGCCAACACCTGGCGGCACGTGACGCGGACGCTGCTCCTCACGCTGGTCCCCCTTGCCGGTCTGGCCGTTGCGCTGCGCTTCTCGGCGGCTCCGATCCTCGAAGACGCGCTGCCCGGCGTTCTGCTGTTCGGTCTCGGCGTCACGTACGCCGCCCTGGGGATCCTCCAGGCGCGGCATCTGTTCGCCTGGACCGGGGTCATGCTGGTCGGGCTCGCCTTCGCCGAGCTGGCCGCGGCCGTGCCGGCGCTGGCCAGCTCGCTATCGCCGCTCAATGTGCTGTGCCCGGTCGCGCTGCTGCTGGGAGGGCTGGGAGGTTACCGTGACGTCCAACAGGTGTTCGCCGCGCGGCGCCAGCGGATGCTGGCCTCGCGGGCCACTGGCCTCACGGCCCAGGTGATGGCCCGTGATCTCCGCACGGCGCAGGAGGAGCGCGCGCACGAGGCCTCCTCGGAGCTGCTGGCGATCGAAGGCGCCACGGGCACGCTGGAGCGCTGCCGCGATCTGCTCGACGGTGACACGCGCCAGGCGCTGGCAGGCGCGCTGCAGGCCGAGATCGGCCGGCTGCGCGCGCTGCTCGACCAGGCGCCCATAGCTGCGCGCCCCGCCAGCTTCAGCGTCGCGGGCGCGCTGGACCCCGTCGTGATCTGCGCGAACGCCAGCGGCATGCGGGTCCGCTGCGCCGTCGCAGCCGACCTGCGCGCCTGGGGCAGCGCCGCCCATCTCACCCGGGTCGTGCAGCAGTCGCTGCTCAACGCGGACCGTCACGCGCCGGGGTCTGGCGTGAGGATCACCGCCGAGCGAGACGGCGGCAGCGTCCTCGTGCGTGTGGCCGATGGCGGCCAGGCGTGGCGCGGCACCTGCGTGAGCGGATCTTCGAGCGCGGCACTGCCTCTGCCCAAGCCGGCGGTCGCGGTTTGGGCCTGGGCATCGCCCGCCAACTGGTCGACGACCAGGGCGGCGTCCCTTGGTATGAGGACCGCCCCGACGGCGGCGCCTGCTGCGCCCTGCGCCTTCCCACTGACCGGGAGCTGCCGCCACGAGGCCGGTGATGGCCCAGATCGCCTCCGGCTCCGGCGGCGACCGCTGAGTCGTGATTGCGCTCGTGGGCCAGCGCGTCCCACGCGAGCAGGCAGCGCCGACCGCCCGCCGAGGCCTGCCTGCCGCCCGACATGTACGCATCTGCAACCGTGACGCGCAATACTCGCGCGGTGAACGACGTCATCATTGTGGTGCCGGGCATCCTCGGCAGCCGGCTCGTCCGCGACGGCAAGGAGATCTGGGGCCTGCCAGGCGGCATCGCGCGCAACCTCGCGCACCTCGAGGCAGCACTGGCGTTGGACGGGGACGGGCACGATGTCGATCCGTCTGTGAAGGCCGACGGCCTGGTCCGCGCGCCGGTGCACTTTCCGGGCCTTGCCAAGGTGGACGATATGCGCCGGTTCATCCGGTTCATCCGTCAGAGGCTGACCGCACAGGGCGTGCTGATCTTCGCCTACGACTGGCGTCTGTCCAACCGCGTCAACGGGCGCCTGCTCGCCGACCTCGTCGAGATCTGGCGCCGGTGGTCGCGTGACCGCGAGGCCAAGGTCGTGCTCATCTGCCACTCCATGGGCGGCCTGGTGGCCCGAGCCTTCCTCGATCTGGAGGGCGGCGCGGAGCAGTGCCGTCGGCTGATCACCGTCGGCACCCCCTACGCCGGGTCGGTCAGGGCGCTGGGATGCCTGGCCAACGATGGGTATCCCTGGTCTGGCCGGATCGGCGAGGGGCTGGCCGAGCTGGCCCGGACCTGGCCGTCGGTCTACGAGCTGCTGCCCTCCTACCCGGCGGTCATGGGACCCTCAGGCGACCTCGCCCTGCTGGCCGACGTCGACGTGCCCGGGCTTGACCGTGCGCGCTTCGACGCCGCCCGGGCGTTCCACGATCAGCTGCGCGCCGTGGCGGAGGCTCGCCCGTCCCCGCCGTACGAGGTCACCGCCGTGATCGGCTACCGGCAGCCGACCGAGCAGTTCGCGCGCCTGACGTCGGGCGGAATCGAGCTGCGCAGAGAGCCTGACGGCGGCGACGGCACCGTCCCGCGCCAAGGCGCCTGCCCGCCCGAGTGGGCCGACGACAGCCGCGCCACCTTCCTGTCGCAGACGCATCTGTCCCTGCCAGGCAGCCGGCTGCTGCTC
Source organism: Egibacteraceae bacterium (assembly GCA_050743205.1). Taxonomy (GTDB): domain Bacteria; phylum Actinomycetota; class Nitriliruptoria; order Euzebyales; family Egibacteraceae; genus JBOGED01. The sequence continues at coordinate 6,152 of JBOGEA010000326.1, forward strand.
GACCACCTCCACGGAGTGCTGACGGGGGTGCCGCGCCCCCGGCTGGCTGTCTTCTCCGAGCTGTCGCTCGACGTGCCTGAGCTGGTTACAGAGGGTGAGCCATTCGAGGTGACGGCCGAATCCTCCGATCCCCGGTTCGCCCTGGCCGTCACCGTCGGGGCGGAGGACGGCACCGTCATCACCCGCCCCCTTCAACCGCGCGACGGCCGGCAGGCCGCGGCCTTCGAGGGCCTGCCCCCCGGCACCTACCAAGCCACCGTCAGCGCCGCCGTCCGCAACGTGCGGGGCGTGGAGTCCGTCACCGACGCCTTCACCGTCTGGCCCGCCTGTTGAGCCTGTTTGAGAGCTGTCGTGAAGGGTTGCGCCTCTGGGAACTGTCGTGAAGGGTTGCGCCTTAGAACGTGTCTGGGAACTGTCGTGAGGGGGTCGCGCCTCTGGGAACTGTCGTGAGAGGTCGCGCCTCTGCGAACTGTCGACAGGGGTCGCGCCTCGTCGGGTTCCGCTCGCGCAGAGCCTTTTGGGT